>JAAFHV010000001.1:0-83266 GCA_013297655.1 Myxococcales bacterium
CCGACGGGAGCGCCGGCGTATTCGCAAAAGAGCTCGAGAAGCCGGGCCGCGACTTCGTGCGGGTGGTCACGGTACCTTCGCCGAACGTGGGGTATGGCCACGGCATCGTCACGGGCCTCCGCGCCGCCAAGGGCGAGCTCCTCGCGTGGACCCACGCCGACGGCCAAACACCCCCGAAAGACGTGCTCCGCGCGTTCGAGATGCTCGAGTCGGCCCCCGATCCGGAGGCCACCCTCGTAAAAGGCAGGCGCCGCGCGCGCCCCCTCCGCGACACGCTCTTCACGATGGGAATGCAGGCCGCCGCGCTCGCGATCCTCGGCGAGAGCCTGGAGGACATCAACGGGCAACCCAAGTGTTTCCCGCGCCGCCTCTTCGAGCTCGCGTCCAACCCGCCGACCGATCTCTCGCTCGATCTCTACTTCTTCTATGTCGCGAAGAAGAACGGCTTCGCGGTGCGCACGTTCGACGTGCAGTTCGGCGACCGCGAGCACGGCGAGTCGAAGTGGGCATTCAACTTTCGCTCGAAGGCGCGCAACGTCGCCCGGAGCGTGAAGTACATGGCCGCCCTGCGTCGGGGGTAGGCTGCACGCGACGGCTCGGCCCAACCCCTCAATCGAAGGAAGAAACCGCGCCGCGCTCGGCGTTCAGGGTCGAAATACGCGATGAGCAGGGCGCCGGAAGCGTCGCGAGGGCCGTCCAGCAGCGACGGATGCCCGCGCACGATCTACCTGACCCCTTCGTGATTCTTGATGGCGGTCTGGAATCGATCTGCGGTCGCAGCCTTCGAGTGGCCGCGTTGACTGAGCGTCATCGAGCGTTCGGAAGGTCACTTGACCTTCGCGACAAGCGACGCTGAGAACCCGCGTTGTGGGTCTGCGAGAAAGACACCCCACGCCGCCTCCATGAAGTCGACCCCAACCACCTTCGATGCGACGTGGCCACCAATGGACAGGAGCGTGGTCTTCGTGGCCGCGCGGTACGAAAGGATGACCCGGGTTCGGGCGGCGATTTTCGAGGTAGTGCACGCGCTAACGAACGCCCCCTCTTTGGTGGCGTCGCGCATGTTTTGGCGTCTCAGGCCTGCCCGCAGGAACGCCTGGAAGCTCGAGCACGTACTTTCACGATAGAAAGTCACCGTGAACTGCTTGTCGACGTCAGCGCGAGCGATGCCCCGCGCCGTTCTATCGACGGGGACCGTCTTCATTTCGTGAATCACGGTGAGCTCTCGGCTCGACCCGTCCAGCTTCGTGGCGGCGCCCGTGGTGACCCAGCCCGAAGGCTCCGGATCCCGCGCGGCTGCCATTGGTGATGCGAAGCCGATCACCGTCGCAGCGACCACGAAAATAGGCAATCGATTCATACGATCCTCCATGAGCCTGCCGATCATAGTCCGGGTGCCACCGTCGGAGCGCCAAGCGCCGACCGGGGGATCTTCACAGCGCCGCGGCCAAACAAAACCTCGGCCGGCGGTATGGGAGCCGAGGCATGAAGCCAGATCGCGTCGTCATTCACCCAGAGCGGCTGTATGTAGTCCATTCCCGTCTCGGCTGGCACGTCCCAGCCCATTCCATCCGAAAGGCGAATGATGCGTGCCTTCTTCGGCCCCACGACGATAGCGACGACGCCCGCGTTGGCGACGAATCCATTCTCGAAGGGGGCACGCGCGATTGCGCGGCGCGCGAGGGCGCCCTCGGTCGTCGCGTAGGGTGCAGTCCAGAAGACATGGTCGGCCTCCGACGTCGCTTCCGTCCAGACGAGGGCGTTTCCTGCTGCGCGGTCGACCCCATAGTAGGTAACAACCCCTTGGGAGGGTCGAACAACCGTGCGATTTCCTCCCGCGAGCGGAGCGAATACGATCGTCGGGGGGTTCGTCGCCGCGAGGGCGAAGTAGCCATCTGCCAAAGGGATCGGGAGCTCGAGGGGGAGGCCATGCCCCGGCGAGGCGGCCACGAACTGTTCGCTGGAGAATGGGTAGGCCGACGTCGTGACGGAGGGGCCGCCGTTGGCTTCCGCAACCAGGTAGTCGCTCCAGCGAGTGATGCCCTGGTACCTGAATAGCGTTGGCGACACGCTAGCTCGAACCATTCGCACGTCTGTCGCTCGAAGCGAGTTAGCGTGTCCGACGTAGCCCCGCGCACTAGACTCGATAGCGGCGATCGCGAGCCCAAATCGCGATGCATGGATGTTCACGACACATCCGTTGACCATTCGAAGTGCCGACTCCGCGGAGCCCTCCATACTATGAACCACGGCGAACATCTCTCCACCCGCGGGATTGATGGCGTATGTGCGGCGAGACGCCAGGTGCACCCCACTCCCATCCTCGTACGCGGCCTCCAAACGCTGTGGCTGGAACTGGTTGTGCGGCACACCCCAATCGGCGAGGAACGAGATGCAGCCACTGATGCCGTTCGCGCATGGCTTCCACGGGAACGGGCGAATCGCGACGGTAGGGTCTTTCGCGACGCGAAGCCCACACCCCTCAGGCATTCCTGCAAGTGGAATCCAGTCACCAGGGAGACTTACGGTGGCGTCCGCGAGTGGTGGCAGCGTGGCGTCCAAAGTCGCGTCGCGACCGGTTCGGTCTGCGGGGCCGTCGCTCGCTGCTACATCGCGCGCACCGTCGATGAGGGTAAGGGATGGCGGTGGCACCGAACCGCACGATGAGGTCGCGTAGAATGCGACTCCCGTCGCCAAGAAGACGCCAGAGAAGAGCAGAGCGCGCTTCATGGCGCGAACATGCCCTCCCATGCATGAGAACCGATAGACGACCGCCGGTGCATCCGAAGCCTCGCTTTCGCGTCGAGCCTGCGACGAACGAGTCCACCGTGCAACGATTGACTTCGAGCGCGGCACGGAGGCCATCCGGGCTCCCTTTCGCGCGGTCTTCACCATGGCGATGCAGGCCGCCGCGCCAAGAAGCAGAACTGTTCCTCTAAAGTAAGCGATCTATTTTTTCGTCGCTTTCCTTGACAGGCCGCGGAAGCGCGGTCATCCTCGTGCTCATGCGGCGTTCGTATCGAGCCCGCGCCACCACGCCATGAGCCCCATTTCTTCCATCGCTGCCCGCACCCCGGTGTGCCTCGCTCGCTCGAGCAAAGTCGCGTGCGCATCGCCCGCCGCCGTCGTGTCTTCTCGCGCTTCTCGTGGGGCGCGCTCGTTGCGGCCGTTGCACGGCTTGCATCACACGCATCGCACGCACGGCACGCATCACGTGCATCGCAGCGCGGTGGTTTCCCAGGCATAAGCGCCTCTCCTCATCGGAGGCTCGCGAAAGGCCGCTCGGGAAACCGAGTGGCCTTCGTCTTTTTGGGCCACGTGTGTCGCATCGGCGGCGACGAGCGCAAAAGGCCGACACGGTGTCCCGGAGCTGCACGATCGCGCGGGCACTCGGGCCACGGGCCGCACGGCGCGGGTTGTATCGAGCTCTGGCTCTGTCGCGTGGCGGGCGAGGCGCCTGCCTGGCTCGCACCGGCATCCGACGGTTCAGATAGGTGTTCGCACGCCTATTCAAACCGTAAAGTTTCGCAGATCAAACCTATATTTTGGTGACGTGGCTCGTCTGGCGACGAGGGTCGGCTGTGAACCGATGGAGGCGGGTAATAGACCTTCGGTAACGATCCCCGTACGTCACCCCGCTGCGCGGCTTCGGCTGCGTGGCACATTGCTGCGCGGCTTCGGCTGCGTGGCCACCGGATGCCACGAGGGTTACTTCGAACCTATCCCTCGCTCTCCACTTGCCGGTTTTTGCCGACGTAACCCAATTGGTAGAGGCCCACCCTCAAAAGGTGAAAAGTGTCCGTTCGAATCGGACCGTCGGCACCTCGCTAACCAACTAAGCCGTGGACAAAAGGCGAGAGCACCGCGTCTGCGTGGCAGGCGGTGCTCTCGCGATCGTTCGATATCGTCACTTGCCTCGCGGCATGTCACCGCGCGGCTGATGGGCGCCCTTGCGCCGCTCGGGTGCCTGCTTTCTCAGGTCGTCGAGCCTCGCGCCCCCTTGCGCCTGGTGCCCGTGAGCGTGCCCTCCGCCCGCCGACGCCAAACCGCGCGCGGACTCGAAGTCGAGCGCCTCACGCGACGCGCGATCGACGTCGGGCAGCGTGAAGCTCGGACCATCGTCACGCTCCGAAGTCGACGCCGCGAGCGCCACGTTCGCGATCGCCGCGCGGACCTGGGTCGCGCTCTCGGTCGGCGAGTACACCGAGACGTCCCCGCCGAAGTCTGGGTTGAGCAGCATGGGATCGTCGTTGTCCTCGTGCTGTTCCCGCGCGCCAGTGGGCTCTTGAACGGGCCGATGCCCAGGCGAGCTCGCGGTGGCGGCCGAAGCCTTGCGGGTCTCGTCGCGGGTCGGGTTGCGCGTGGTGGGCTCCTCGCGTCGGTCACTCGAGATTGTACGGTTCGTCGTGGGCTGGGGTTGCGCCATGCTCGGCTCCTTTCGAAAGCGCCTCGTTGGCACCAAAGCGGCGCGGGGAGACACTGGGTTCGTCGCTCGGTGCGACGATGGAGACATGTGCATCGCGCATGCCACGAGAAGGCGCATACTTTCTCCCCGCGGTTCAGGCAGACGCGGCTTCGCGACGCGCCTCACGTGTGCTCTCTCGCCTCATCATCTACCGAGAATTTCCCTACCGTCCTCGACGAAGGTCGCCAAACCATGACGCTATCGATGCTTCCGCGCACGACCTCGAAGATCGCTCCGCGCCACGAAACCGAGCATCGCTTGGAGCGTAGAGAGGGCATGCGCACCTCGCTCGTTGGCGGACTCCTCCTCTCGCTCGCTTCGCTGCTCGGCGGCGCGGCCCTCGCCGGCTGCAAGAACACCGCGTCGTCGAAGGACATGACGCCCAGCCCGGCAGACTCCACCCTCTCCGCGGTGAAGGGCACCGGCGTCGGCACGAACCCGGGCAACGCAGGCAAAGGCACGCCGCTCAGCCCCGCCGCCGGGCACGAGCTCGCCGCCTTCGCCGAGGGGTGTTTCTGGGGCTCGGAGAACACGTTCCGCCACGTGAAAGGCGTGACGGCCACCGCCGTCGGCTACTCCGGAGGCCACACCGAAGCCCCCACCTACGAGACCGTATGCGCCCACGGCACTGGCCACGCCGAGGCCGTGCTCGTCGAGTTCGACCCGAAGGTGGTCTCCTACGAAGCGCTCCTCGAGACCTTCTGGAAGAGCCACGATCCCACCACCAAGAACCGCCAAGGCCCCGACGTGGGCGACCAATACCGAAGCGGCATCTTCACCTTCTCGCCCGCGCAAGAGGCCGCCGTGCGCGCCTCGATCGCGACCGAGCAGAAGCGCCTGTCGAAGCCGATCACGACCGAGGTGGCGCCGATGAAAGCGTTCTGGAAAGCCGAGGAGTACCACCAGCAGTACGACGAAAAATCGGGCAAAGAGTCGTGCCCGCTGCCCGGCGCGCGCGGCACCTGAGCCAATCTCGGCCATGATCGTGGTCGAACGGTATGCTCCCGTGCATGAGCGCGCTGCATACCCCGTCGTTCGATTTGAACCTGCTCCCCGTGCTCGAGGCGCTCTTGCGATTGCAGAGCGTGACGCGCGCGGGAGAGGTCACCGGGCGCACCCAATCGGCGACCAGCCACGCCCTCGCGCGACTCCGTGAAACGTTCGGAGACGAGCTCCTCGTGCGATCGGGACGCGGTTTTTTGCGCACGCCACGCGCCGAGGCGCTGCTCCCGGAGGTGACCGCCGCGCTCGCGAGCGCACACGCGCTGCTGCGTCCCGCCACGCCGTTCGCGCCGGCGACCTCGACGAGGCGCTTCGTGATCGCGTGCCCCGACCTGCTCGCCGCGATCGTTCCCTCTCTCGTCGCGACCCTCGCCCGCGAGGCGCCTCGCATTCGCCTCGCGTTCGAGCCGCTCGGTTCGGGCGTCGACGAGAGGCTCGCCACCGGCGCTCTCGACGTCGCCCTCGGAGCCCGCGAGGACGGTCCGTCGATCGTGAAGAGGCCCCTCGGCGAGGTCACGTTCGGCGTGGTCGCGCGGCGGGCACATCCCGCGATCCCGAGGGGAAAATCCCTCGATTTGGCGACGTGGCTCGCCCACCCGCACGTGGTCGTGGGCACCGGCTCGGGCACCCCGAGCTTCGTGAAGCGCGCGCTCGACCGCGAGAAGCTCGCGCGGGTCGTGGGCGTGGAGGTGCCCACGTTCGTGATGGCGCTCTACCTCGCCGCGGAGACGGACCACTTCTTCACCGCGCCGCGCGAGCTCGTCAGCGCCCTCGCCGCGCTCCTCGATCTCCGCATGCACGCCGTGCCCGTCCCGGTGGCCCCCGTGGAAGCGACCCTCGTCTGGCACGAGCGCGCCCGCGCCGACGACGGCCACGCCTGGCTCCGAAAGAGGCTCGAGGCTCACCTCGGCGCGCTGCTCACGAAGGGCCGCGACGGCTCTCGCCGCTGACCGCGAACGCCCGTCGGACACCGTTGCATCCTGCACACATATATCTCGCGACCGCGATCGCGCGTTCGCTGGGCCCTGCTTTTTCTCGGCCAATCATGGCGCCGGTTCGTCCTCGGACGATTGTTCGACGGAACCGGAGGGGCGATCCCAAGCGTCGTCACAACGAACTTCTTGGAGGTATGGGATGCGCGCTCGTTCTGCTTCGTGGGTCTTTGGGATGCTCTTGCTCGCGGCGTGTGGCGGCGAGATCCAGCCGGAGGACGGCTCGCCTAGCGCGACGCCGCCGACCTCGACCGGCCTCCCTCCGGCGCCGACGACCACCACACCGCCCACGCCCACGCCCGCGCCGACGCCGCTGACCCCGCCTCCCGCGCCGCTCGCATGTCCGACCACGGTCACCGAGCTCACCGGCGCGGCGGGAGTCGTGTCGACGGTCGCCCTCGGGACAGCGACGTATCACCTCCTCGCGAGCGCGGCCTTGGGCTCGAGCGTTCTCCTCGAGGGCACGTGGAGCGGCTCGACCCACAGCGTGTCGAAGCGCGAGTCGGTGGGGGCCCAGTTCGCCCTCCTCGAGCCCCTCGGCGCGGAGACTTGGGCTGCGTCGGAGGGCTTCAGCGATACCGCGACACGAAAGGTCGTCGCCTACCGTGGCTTCAGCCGCCTCGGATCGTTCGAGGTCCCGAACGTGAACCGCACGCGCAGCTCGTTCAAAGAGGGTATTTCTCCTGCGCTCGACACGGTCGTCTTTCAGAATGGCAACGCGGTATCGCGCGCTACGGTGACGCTAGGAAAAGACAACTGGGAGCGCACCGCGACACCGCTCTGCGTCGCCGACTGCGAGCTCCTATGGGCGAAGGGCGACGACGTCCTCATGGTGAAGCACGCCAACGGCGCGCCCTCCGTGCTCTACCGCCGCGCGTTCTCGAACCTCGCGACGGACGCCGCCTCTGCGACCGACGAGACCGATGGCCGCGCGGTCGCCGCCGTCACGAAGAACCGCATCTTCTTGGATGGCTCCTACGACGAACGCGCGCCGATGGTGCTCGACCGCGCCACGCTTCAGCCGGTCCCTTTTACGTGGGAGGGCTACGACGACATCCGCGCGGTGCGTGAGCGCGCCGACGGCTCCTTCGACGTGTTCTCCGTGTACTCCGGCGAGATCGCGAGCGCGAAGCACGTGTCTGCCACCGGCCAAGTCCTCGCCGAGGGGAGCGGACACGCGGCGTATGGCTTCGTGACGGCCGGCGAGTGCGGGTTCTGGGTCGACGGGAGCCTCTTCCCATACGCGTCCACAATGAACCGACGCTGACTCCGCCATCGTCCACCCGAGAAAGCCGTAGGGCGCGGCGGCAGAGCGCACGCGCCGGAGATCGGTCTCGTAGATGGCGTCCGTCGGTGTCGCGAGGGTCGCGCACACGCCACACATGATCGAAACGAGCGCGCGCCGCGCGTGACGTACCTACGTGCAGCGCACATGCATCACCTGATTGCGCGACCGCGGGGACGCATATCCGTCGACGAAGACATCCGCGCCGTGAGCATCATCGCGACGACGGCGTTCTTTTTCCGACGGAACCACGAAGGCCTGACCAAGCAACGGGCATACGTCGTTCGGAGGTGGAATATGCGCGCTCTTTCGTCTTTCTTCGTTCTCGTCTCGTCGGTCACGCTCGCCGCTTGCGGAGGGCAAATTCAGGGGGAAGACACGCCCGGAGGCTCGCGCGACCCTTCGCCTTCCCCTAGCGGCGTGCCCACCGTTCCCTCCGGATTTTCACCCGCGCCTTCCGCACCGGTCGCGCCGCCCGCGCCTTCGCCGCTCTCGTGTCCGGCCGCGGGCACCGGCATCGCGGGTGCCTCGTTCGTAAGCTCGTCGATCGCGCTGGACGCGGCCACCTACCACCTCGAGCTGCCCCAAGATCGCGGCGGGTTGCCGCAGCTCGTGGAGGGCGTCTGGAGCGGCTCGACCCACGCGGTCTCGACCACCCTCCCCGGCGCCCGCGGCATGGCGGAGCTCGAGAAGCTCTCGTCCGACTTGTGGGGCGTCACGGAAGGTTTCTCCGACGCGGCATCGCGCAACGTCGTCGTGTACCGGCGCATGATTCGACTCGGCTCCTTCCTCGTCCCGAACGGGAGCCTCGATCGCACCTTCTTGACCGAGGGGATCTCTCCGGACGGCTCGAAGGTCGTGTACCAAAGCGGACGCTCCGTCGCGGTCGCGCCGGTCGCCGTGGGCGACGGATGGCAACGCAACGCTCGCACCATCTGCGTCGACGACTGCGAGCTCTTGTGGGCCAAAAGCGACGAAGTGCTCATGGTGCGCCGCGCGAGCGGAGCCCCCGAGATGCTCATCCGAAGGTATTACGCCGCGATCGACACGCCCTCGCTCGACGTGGTCGACCCCACCGCAGGCCGCAAGGTGGTCGCGGTCACGACGAACCGAATCTTCCTCGGCGCCTCGGAGCGAAACGCTCCGCTCGTGCTCGACCGCGCGACCCTCACCCCCGTGCCCTTCACGTGGGATCCGTCCGACGCGATCCGCGCAGCGCAGGAGCGCGCCGACGGATCGTTCGACATCTTCTCCATCTATTCGGGCGAAATCGCGAGCGCGAAACACGTGTCGTCGACGGGCCGAACGCTCGGCGAGGGCGAAGGCCGCGCCATGTACGGTCAGGTCAGCGTCGGCGCGTGTGGCTTCTGGAGCGACGGAACGCTCGTACCCTTCGCCAAAGACACCCGCTGAGCTTCAAAATTTGGGCGGCGGATCCTTCGCGAGCGCGTCTCGAAGCGCGTCGATCGCCGCCGTCGCTTTCTCGAGATCGACCGTAATTTCCCCTGCGTTCGCCGCGCGCTGAAGATCGAACACGCCCCACGCTTTGGCGTCCTTCGGCATCGAAGCGGTGCGCGGAACGAGGTGGGCGTGGAAGTGCGGGTGGCTCTCGCCCATCGCTGCAAGATACACGCGTAGCGCACCCGAGACCCGCTCGAGGGTGCGCGACACGTGGCGGAGCACTGGCCCGAACGACGCTGCCTCGCGGTCGTCGAAGTGCGCCGGCCCCGCGACGTGACGTTTGCTCATGAGCATGGTCCAACCGGGCACGCCGTAGGGCGCGTCGGCCGAGCGCACGTGCCAGAGATCGTTCTCGTAGATGGCGTCTTTTGCGGTCGCGAGGGTGGCGCACACGCCGCACGGCGGTGAATTTTCGGGCATGGCGAAGCCTTTAGTGGCGCGAACGCCGCTCGTGAAGGGCCACGACGCAGGCGGCTCACAACCGAGATCGACCACTACGGCAAATGCGCATGCGCACGAACGCCACTGCGACTGCATGGCGCTCGCACGAGCTGCACGAACGCCACACGGTCATTCGTTATCGCCTTTTCGGAGCTCGCGGCAACGCGTGGCCAAAACGCGACAAATAGCGGCCCATTCGTGACCGCCGCCAAATCTAGCGCAGGCTCGAGATCTGACGATGGCTGGCGCGAAGAACGTATTTCTCACCGGCGGCGCGCTGGCGAAGAACGTCTTTTGGCAAATCGCGGGCTCAGTCGACATCGGCACGACCGCGCACATCGAAGGCATCATCCTGACGCAAACTTCGGCCGCTTTCCGAACCGGTGCGTCGCTGAAGGGCAGAATCCTCGCCCAAACGGCGGTCACGCTGGACGGCGCCAAGATCGTCGAGCCGTGAGCACTGCACCCACCGACGCGCCAGCCGGATAGAACGGCACGAGGTCGCGAAGCGCGCGTGGGCGAGCTCGGCGACCTCGACTTCGATGCCAGCGGCCGCGGAGAGCGACCGAGGACGGCGAGTTTCAGCCTTCTTGGACGGCCTCGACCTCGATCTCGATCTTCACCTTCTCGCTCACCGCGATGCCGCCGGTCTCGAGGACGGCATTGAAGCTGACGCCGAAGTCTTTGCGGTTGATGGTGGTGTGGGCGGAGAAGCCGGCGACCGTCTTGCCGTAGGGGTTCTTCGAGGTGCCGGAGAACTCCACGTCGAGCGCGATGTTCTTCGTGACGCCGCGGATCGTGAGGTCGCCGTGGACGACGAACTCGCCCTCCGACTTGGGCTCGATCTTGGTGCTCTTGAAGGTGATCTTCGGGTGGTTCGGGGCGTCGAAGAAGTCGTTCGTACGAAGGTGGTTGTCACGATCGGCGTTGCCGGTGTCCACGCTCGCGACGTCGATCTCGCCCTCGAACTGCGACTTCGCGAAGTCCTTCTCGTCGAGGCGGAGGGTGCCGGAGTACGCCTTGAATTGGCCGCGCGCGGTGGCGACCATCATGTGTTTGACCGAAAAACCGACGTGCGTGTGAACGGTGTCGAGAACCCAGGCCATGGCAAACCTCGTCGCGCCGCCGCAGCGGCTCTTCTTGGGGGGAAGGGCTCCGCGAGGCCTCGTGCCCCGCGCCGCCTTCATGTCCACCACAGTGCACCGTTCTCCCAGCACGCACAATCCGACCGATTCGGAACGAATTGTTGCGACTGGAGGAACACCCGCGCGGTGGATGGAGAGGCGCTATCACACGGCGATGGAGACGCCGGTCCCGCTCGAGACGCGCGAAGGCGGCATCCGCACGGCAGAAGAAGTTGCAGAGTACACCGTGCGGGTCGGAACCGTGCTGCTCGAGTGCGGCTGCCCCGCCTACCGAGTCGAAGGCGCGGTCCGAAAGATCGCGGCGCTGGAGGGATATCGCGCGGAGGGGTTCGCTCTCCCGACCGGCCTCTTCTTGAACGTGCGCTCCGCCGAGGCCGGCTCCACGCCGGTGCATCGCATGTCGCGCGTGCGCGAGTGGTCGCTCGATTTGTCGAAGCTCGTCGAGGTGGACGCGATCTTCAATCGCGTCGCGAAAGGCGAGCTCGATCTCGCGAAGGCCACCCTCGCGCTCACCGTCATCGGCGCCGCGAAGAACCCATATCCGCGCGCGGCGCGATGGCTCGCGGTCGGCGCCGCGGGGGCAGCTTCAGCCGTGTTTTTCCGCGGTGGGCTCCTCGAAGCCGCGTTCGCGACGGTGATCGGGCTCGTGCTCTATGGGCTCATCCACCTCGTCACGCGGAGCTCGGCGGCGCGCTTCCTCCAAGACTTCGTGTACGCGTTCTTCGCAGCGGTGCTCGCCTATGGCGCCGCGCGCCTCGCGCCCTCCGTGTCGCGCGAGACGATCGTGCTCGCCGCGATCGTTCCCCGCGTTCCGGGGATGACGCTCACGACCGGCCTCGCCGAGCTCGCGCAGAAGAACCTGGTCGCGGGTGGTGCGCGGCTCATGGACGTGCTCGTGACGTTGCTCTCGCTCGTGCTCGGCGTCGCGATCGCGGTCGCGCTCGGTCGCGGCGCGGTCACCATTGATTTTGCGCTCGCCCCTCGTGAACCGCTCGGGCTCGGCTTTCAAGTGGGCGCGCTCGTCGTCGCGTCGCTCTCGTACGCGGTGGTGTTCGCGGTGCCGGCGCGATGGCTCTGGTCCGCCATCGTCTCGGGCGCGGTGGGCTACGGCGTGTCGACGCTCGCGCTTCGCTCCGTGCCCCCGTTCGCGGCAGCGTTCTTCGCCGCCCTCGCGGTCTGCGTGTTCGCGAACGTGATGGCCCGATGGCGAGACAAACCAGCGCAACTCTTCCAGATTCCAGGAATGATGCTGCTCGTCCCGGGCACGTTCGGGTTCCTCTCCATGAGCGAGCTCGCGCGCGGAACGGACACGGGTCTCACGCGCGCGATCGAGGTCTTGCTCGTCGCGGGCGGCCTCGTGATCGGCGTCATCGGCGCGAACGCCGTGGTGCCTCCGAGGAAGGTCCTGTGAGCGCGCGCGGCTCGACGCTCGATCTCGGAGGCCTCTTCCGCGCCCTCGCCTCCTTCGAGCCCACCCTCCTCGGCACGTTTCCCCTCGGCCTCGTCACGGCGACGAGCGACATCGACGTCGCCTGCACCACGGACGACCTCGACCTCTTCGAAGAGGCCACGAAGGCGCTATTTTCCTCGCACAGAATCACTCCGTCACGATTCGCGCGCCTCGCGTTCGAGCCCCCCGCCGTCGTGGTGTCCTTGTCGCTCGAAGGCCTCGCGGTCGAGCTCTTCTGCCAGCCGTTGCCCGTGTTTCGTCAGCACGCGTTCCGCCACATGATCGTCGAGGGCCGCCTCCTCGCGATCGGTGGCGCGGCGCTTCGTGAGCGTGTGCTCAGGCGAAAGCTGCGCGGGACGAAGACGGAGCCGGCGTTCGCGGAGGTGCTCGGTCTCGTGGGCGACCCTTACGCGGCGGTGCTCGCGCTCGAGACGGAGAGCCCGCGTTCCCTCGAGGCGTTGGTCGCGCGCGCGCTCGCTTCGTGAGGCGCGTTCAGGGCTTGGTGCCGAAGCACTGGGCCTTCGGCTTCTTGTTGCCTTGCGCGTCGATCGTGAACGGGTTGGTGCACTCGCCCGCGTCGACCACGGGGCTCGGCGTGGATACCCCGATCTTGATCGCCTCTTCGGGGTCCGACGCCGAGCTGGCAGCGTTGGGCTTCGGCTTCGCGGGGTCGACCGCGCCGAGGACGGTGCCCACGTAGGCGGCGCCACCGATGAGCGCGACGACCGCGATCGCGATGCCCACGGTCTTGCCCACGCTACGCGGACGAGGCTGCGCGGCGATCGCGTTCGACGACGGGAGCGACGTGACCGCTGCCATTTGCCCCGACGTGCCTTGCGGCGGCGCTTGGCTCGGCGACGCCTTGGGCGGCGCGGCGCTGGCGCTGGCGGCGGGAGATTTCGCGGGCTTCTGGGCGCTCGCGGCGCCCTCTTTTTTCGCGGTCTCCGTGAAGAGCGCAGGCTCGGTCGGCGCGAACGGGAGCGACGGGCTCGCGACCGTGGGCAGCGGAGCGTCGCCCTTCTCGATGAGGATCACGGGCTGCGATCGCCGCGACAGCAGCGCGCGGATCATGGGATCGCTCGCGAGCGCCTTCTCTACCGCCGAGGGGAGCGCGTTTTCGTTCAGCGCCTGGAGCTCCGCTGTCGCGTTCGGGAGGGTGGGCTTCGGGCCGCGCGCCGTCTCTGGGATGGGGATGTTGTCGATCGACTGCGACTCGATCTCGGAGACGACCTCGGCGCGGTACCGGAGCCTATCGCCGCCGACGCGCTCCACCCACTCCGCGACCTCGCGCGCGGGCGCAGGAGGCAGGACCTTTTCCAGGAGAACGGCCATCTCACGCGCGCTCGACCAGCGGTCGCGGATCTCGCGCTCGAGGCCCTTCATGATGACCATGTCGAGCTCTTGCGGGATGTCCTTCGCGAGCGTGCTCGGGAGCTCCACCGGATCGGCGATGATGCGCACGATGAGGGTGGAGATGTCGTCCGCCTTGAAGAGGCGCTGGCCGGCGAGCATCTCCCAGAGCACGACCGAGGCGGCGTACACGTCGGTGCGGCGATCGACCGTCTCGTGGGCGAGCTGCTCGGGCGCCATGTAAGCGACCTTGCCTTTGATGTGATCGGGGGCCTCGTCGACCATGTTCGTGGCGGTCGCGATGCCAAAATCGAGCACCCTCGAGGTGCCGTCGGCGCCGACGTGGCAGTTCTGCGGCGACACGTCGCGATGCACGAGACCCAGGGGATTTCCCCGCTCGCTCTTCGCTTCGTGGGCAGCGTGGAGGCCCTCCAAGAGGCCGCACGCGATCGCGACCGCGATGCGCGGCGGGATCGGCTCACCGAGCTCGCGGCACTTTCGCACGAGCCGCGAGAGCGACTCGCCGGCGACGTATTCCATGATGTGGAAGAGCTCGCCCGCGATCGAAACGACCTCGTGGGTGGCCACCACGTTCGGGTGCCGCACGCGCGAGGCGAGGCGACCCTCGGCGAGGAACATGCGTACGAACGCGGGATCTTTCGCGAGATCGGGCAGGAGGCACTTGATCGCGACCACCCGCGAGACGCCCTGATCGCCCAGGACGCGACCAAAATGCACCGTCGCCATGCCCCCCGCCGCAAACTCTCCGTAGAGAGCGTAGCGGCCGATGGTTCGGCGATATTCGGTGTCGGCGATTTCTGCCACGAGTAGCGGAGGACTTAGCAGGTCCTCCCCGTGGCGAAAAGCGTGTAGGCCGCATCCGACGCGCGCATTCACGACGCTTCGCGCGCACTTGCGCGGCACGGTTCGTGGTCCTAAAGCATCGCGCGCAGCATGAGCTTGCACGTGAGCGCCGCGCGAACGGCACGCCTATCGGGACCCAAGGGACGAACGCCATGAGCATCGGCACGCGGATGGAGCCGGACCGCGCAGAGGGCCAGGTCAACGAAGCCCGCGCCGCCACGTTCGCGAAGGCCGCCTGGGGCTTCCTCGCCTACAACGCGCTCGTCATCGTTTGGGGCGCTTACGTGCGCGCCTCGGGCTCGGGCGCAGGGTGCGGAAGCCACTGGCCCACCTGCAACGGCGACGTGATCCCACGCCCGAAATCGATCGCGACCGTGGTGGAGGCCTCCCATCGGTTCACGAGCGGGATCGCCCTCGTCGGCACGATCGTGCTCGCGATCTGGGCGTTTCGTGTGTTTCCCAAGGGCCACCGCGTGCGCACGGCGAGCGTGGTGTCGTTCGCGTTCATGATGGGCGAAGCGCTCATCGGCGCGGGGCTCGTGCTGTTCGAGCTCGTCGCGCACGACAAATCGGCGAAGCGTGGGCTCAGCATGTCGCTCCACTTGGTGAACACGTTCTTCCTCCTCGCGAGCCTCGTCCTGATGGCGCACTTCGCGTCCGGTGGGCGCGCGCTGCGCTTCAAAAACCAAGGTTTTGCGCGCTGGCCGCTCGTCGGCGCGCTCACGGGCATGCTCTTCGTCGGCACCTCGGGGGGCATCGCGGCCCTCGGGGACACGCTCTTCCCGGCGACGAGCGTGGGCCAAGCGATCGCCCAAGATTTCTCCGCGAGCGCGCATATTTTCCTGCGTCTTCGTATGTTTCATCCCGTGTTCGCGGGCTGCTGTGGGCTGCTCATTCTCGGCGCGGCGACGGTCTCGCGCACGCTGCGACCCGGCGATCCGAAGGTGCTCCGGATGTCGCAAATCGTCTCGTATCTCTTCTTCACGCAGCTCCTCGTCGGCGTGACGAACATGGGCCTGCTCGCGCCGATCCCCGTGCAGCTCTTGCACCTCGTCGTCGCCGATTCACTCTGGGTCTCACTCGTGCTGCTCACCGCGCACACCTTGGCGTTCGGCCAAGACACGAAGCCGCTCACGATCGACGCGAACACGACGACGACCGCCGCCCTCGCGACCGAGCCCGCTGCTCCGCACTGACCCACGGAGTGCACGGGGCGACGCGGTTCGGGTGTAGAGTGGCGCGCATGAAACGACGCGTCTTTCTCCCTGCTTTTGCGCTCGGACTCTTCGTCGTCAGCGGCGCGTTCGTCGCATGCAAGGGTCAAGAGTCCACGCCCACGCCCGCTCCCTCGGCGTCCACCGTCGCGAGCGATCCGGTCGAGGCCGCAGCGCCTTCAGCTTCGGAGTCCGCGTCCGCGGCGGCATCGGCAGAGCCCCCGAAGCGCCCGATCCCGAGGAACGCAGGCCAAGCTGGCCTCTTGCTCGGCGCCGCGCGCGCCCTCGATCTCCGCGATCCCGAGAAGACCAAGAAGCTCGACGACATCGCCGCGTCGTTCACCGAGACCGACGGCACGAAGGACGAAGGCAAGGCAGTCCAAGAAGAGCTCGCGGCGCAGGTGAAGGCCGGCAAGATCGACAACACGAAGCTCGAGCCGCTCTACGTCGCCCTTGAAAAAGCCGCCAAAGATGGCCACGACAAGCAGGTGACCGCCCTCGACGGCATCTACGCCGCGCTCGGTCCGCTCGAGCGAAAGACCATGGTCGAGAACCTCCGCAAGAAGATCGGCGGCGCGGCCGCGCACGAGCCCAAAGGCCACGACGCGGGCGCTCCGCCGGACGAGCGAAAGCGCATCGTCGAGGCGATGACCAAGAGCCTCGGCCTCGACGAAGCGCAGGCGAAGAAGCTCGAGCCCCTCGTGCCCACCGGCGAGCGGAAGAAGATGGAAGACATGCGCGACGAGGAAAAAAAGCACCTCGAGGTGCTCTTCACCGGCTTCGAGAAGGACGGCTTTCAGGCCAAAGCGGTGCCCTTCCGCGATCCGAAGAAGCTCCGCGCGCCGTTCCAAGATCAGGTCCGCTTCTACACCTCGCTCATCCCGATCTTGAAGCCCGAGCAGCGCGACAAGCTCTCCCAGAACATGCTCCGCCGCGGGCCGCACGGCGGAGGGGGCCGCCCCGGCCACCCCATGAAGCCTGGAGCACACGGCCCCCACGGCTGGGGCGACGGCGAGCCCTGAGCGACGAGCACCTGCACTCTACACATATCACCGCGCTCGGTTCGGGCGCGGTGCTGCGTTTGTTGCATGAACACTGCACGCGATTCGCATCGGGCTCGTTCAGCTTCGTTTCACCAGCAAATACGCGCGCTCCCACACCTCGGTGACACCGGCGGACCGGAGGCGTGGGTTCACGTTCCCGGCGCGCTCCTCGAGCAGCTCGACAGAAAACGTGGCCCCGAAGAGCGCCTCGACGTCGGCGGTCGACACCGACCACGGGGGCCCGCCGATGAGCGCTTGGGGGTACTCGAAGCCGATGAGCAACATGCGACCACCGGGCCGAAGCACGCGCGCGAGCGACGCCACGTAGGCCTCCCGCGTGCTCGGATCGACCGCGACGAGGGCCGCACGATCGTAGACCGCGTCGACGAGCCCGCCGAGGTGACCGGGCTCCAGCGCGAACGCGTCGCCCTCGAGGACCGTCAATCCTTTGGCGGCGTGGCGCACGAAGGGAGGAACCGACGATACCTCGGGCGGCACTTCGAGGGCCCCGAACAGCTCGTCGATCGCGGTCCGTACGATCTCCGTCCCGACCACGTCGTGACCGCGCGATTGCAGAAACGAAAGGTCCAATGCTTTTCCGCAAAGGGGCACGTACACACGCGTACAGCCCTCGAGCCTCAAAGCGTGCGCGACCAGGAGGGCGTTCGGGGCGCCTTCGTGAAAGCCGATCTGCCGTGCTTTCCAGCGCTCCGCCCACAGCGCGTGGTTCATGGGTGCCTCCGTTTTCATCGTCAGCGTTCTACCCGAATCCTCGACGCGGCCGTTCTACTCCGCGCGAGCCGTGCGGAAAGCGTGGTCGGTCCGTGAGATCGGTTCTTGCTTATCGTTCGGATCCACCGCGTCATCCGGTGATTTGCTGACGACCCGAAGACCGATTTGTGCCGCATCGTGCCACTGGACTCGTGAAATGGCGCGATGGATTCGAAGAGCTAACGCCAAGAATGATCGAATTTTCGATGACCCGATTTCCTCTCCCCGGCCACTAGCTCCCAGGGGAACCATCGCCGAAGGAAGCGACTCATGCCCAAGTCGAAGTCACGCGTGAAGAAGCGGCTCTCTGCGGAAGCCGACCCGTTCGCCTCCGCCCCTTCGGAGACCCCGTCGTCGCAAGCGGCGCTCGAAGCCGTCAGCATTCCTCCCAGCGTCTCCGACGACGTCTCCGACGAGCCGTTCTTCTCGAGCGACGGTGCCACCCCGGACGACACCGTGGAGGACGACGACGACCTTCGTCGCGAGCAAGCCCTCCGCCAGTCTCCCGAGGTAAAGCAGCGCATCGCGCGTGCGCGGCGCATCGTCACGGGGCTCGTGGCGGCGGCGGCGCTCGTCACGTTTGCCGGCCTCGGGTCGAAGGCCCTCCGCGACACGCCGACCGCCCAAGCGTCCACGAAGACCTCGCTCGCCGCAGAGCCAGAGAAGGCCGCGGAGCCTGCGAAGGTCATCGAACCCGCTGCCCCGAAGCCCGTCGAGGCCCCGAAGCCGCCGGCGGTCATCGAGGCTCCGAAGCCCGTCGAGGCCCCGAAGCCCGTCGAGCCCGCGGTCGCCGCCGTCGCGGAGAAGCCCGCAGAGAAGCCCGCAGAGGCCGCGAAGGCGGAGGCCCCCGAAGGCGCCCCGACGAAGACCGCCCTCGAAGAAAAGAAAGACGCGCAACGCCTCCTCGATCGCGGCAAGTCGAAGGACGCGATCGCCGCCGGAGAGCGCTCCGTAGCCCTCGATCCCGCAGACGGCGAGGCATGGCTCCTCCTCGGCGCGGCCTACCAAGAGCAGGGAAAAATGGTCGACGCGCGTCGCTGCTACAACGCGTGCATCAAAGAGGGAAAGCGCGGTCCCAAGGGGGAATGCGCGGCCATGTTGCACTGAACGCGAGGCGCACGCCCTTCGTCGACGCCTCCCGAGCGCGCGAACCGCTCGGGGTTTGGGCGGGGGTTTGGTAGGGTGCGCCGGCCCATGTCCGAGGTGGTTCCCGTCGAGTCGCTCGTGCGCCGCGTTCGCGTCCCTGAAACGGGGGACGGGGGCGCGCTCGAGAAAAAAAAGCCGGCGCGAAAGACGCGTGACTGGGCTTGGCAGATCCGAAACGCGGTGACCGACGTGGGCACCCTCGCGAAGGCGATCAGGCTCACGGAAGAAGAGCGAGAAGGGGCAGAGCGGGCCGCGCGGCAAGGGCTGCCGATGGCGATCACGCCGTACTACCTCTCCCTCGTCGACAAGACCGATCCGTCGTGTCCGGTGCGCCTTCAGTGCGTTCCACGCGCAGAAGAGGCCACCGTCGCGCGCGGCGACATGGCAGATCCGCTCGGCGAAGAAGAGCACCAGGTCGCCCCCCACCTCGTGTCTCGGTACGCCGATCGGGCGCTGTTGCTCGCCACCGACCGTTGCGCCGTGTACTGCCGGTTTTGCACGCGCTCGCGGATGGTGGGCGACGGCGGCGGCGCGGTGTCGATGGACGCGCTCGCGCCTGCGTTTCGATATCTAAGGGAAAATCCCCAGATCCGTGACGTGATCGTGAGCGGCGGGGACCCGCTCGCGATGGCCACGCCGCGGATCGTTCGCCTCGTGGAGGCGCTCCGCGAGATCCCGAGCCTCGACACGATCCGCCTCGCGACCCGCGTGCCGGTGACACTCCCGATGCGCATCACGGCCGAGCTGGTGCGCGCGCTGAAGAAGCACCACCCGCTCTGGATCATGACCCACTTCAATCACCCGAAGGAGCTCACCCGCGCCTCCATCGCGGCATGCGAGCGGCTCGCCGACGCGGGCTTCCCGGTGATGAACCAGACCGTGCTCCTCCGCGGGATCAACGACGACGCGAACACCCTCGAGGCGCTCTTTCGTGGCCTCGTGCGGGCGCGCGTGCGGCCCTATTACCTGCTCCAAATGGATCCGGTGAAGGGCACGTCGCACCTTCGCACGCCGCTCCAAAAAGGGATCGACTTGATCGGCGCGCTGCAGGGCCGGCTCACCGGGATCGCGCTCCCGAAGCTCATCTGCGATACGCCCGGCGGGCGCGGCAAAGTGCCTCTCTTTCCGGAGAGCGTGGTCTCCCGCGGCGAGGGTGTGACCACGCTCCGAACGTTCCGCGGCGAGCTCGTCGACTACGTCGATCCGTAAAGCTCGCTCCGTTTTTCCGCGAGTTTTGGCGCGAGTTTTGGCGCGCCATTTCGGGCACATCACCCCGCGGGAGCGGCGCGGCGATCAGGTCGAGACGACGAGATCTTTGAACGCGAGCATCGCGCCGTCGTTCATGCGCGACGTGGCGAGCGTGTAGCCCGCGAGATCGCCGCGGCCGACGACGTTGTCCGAGGCGTTCGTGGTGTCCGGCTGGCCGTAACCCTTGTATTCTGCATGGTTCGCGAAGATCTCGGCGACGAGCGCTTGGTCGAACACGAGCTGCGAGGTGGTGGACTTGCCACCCACCGTGACGGTGAAATGGATGTGCACGGTGCGGCCGCGGTACCAGCCCGGGAAGCAGCTATCGAAGTCGACGCGGCCGCTGTCGTTCGAGGTCTGCGCGCCGCGGAAGTAGTGCTTCGTGGAGTCGTCTTGGCTCTTCAAGCACATGGCGTTGTTCGGCGTATTTCCCGAGTAGCTTCCGTTGATCTGGGTGTGCCAAATCTTCACCTTGGCGCCGGCGACGGGCTTGCACGACGCGTCGAGGACACGAAGCGCGAGGCGCATCGGGATGCCGGTGTAGCCCTCGCTGATGTCGGTGCGCACTTGGTCCGCCGCTTCGGTGCACGGGCCCTCCGTCGCCGTGACGGCGAGCGCGCACGCGGCGACGGTGGCGGGGAACGGATCGGCATAACCGCCGGTCATCGATTTGGTTCCGCCGCTCGCCCACGCGGTCGCCGTGCCGCCGCCGTCTTGGGTGCCGGTGGAGCTCGAATCTCCGGTCCCGCCGCCGTCGCCGGTTGCCGTGCCGCCATCCTCGGTCGCCGAATCCGTGCCGGTGCACGCGAGGAGGAACGCACCGCCGAGCACCATGAACATGCCACCAACGGCCTCACGGCGAGAGAGAACGGACACCGAATCTTCTTTTCTTTTCATGGACTAGGACCTCATATGGCGCACGGCCGGGCACGAGCTATGCGGAGTACGTGGGCGGCCACTCCGAAAGCGATCACCACCGCTCGAGCTTATTTGTTTTTGCCATGACGGATGTTCAGGCAACGAAACGGAACGTTTCTTCGAACGTGGATCGCCTTCGGGTCCCCTAGTCTGAGGGTCGATGGGCGCTCGCAGCGAGAATGAACGAGGCGACGGGAGCGCGTTGCCGACGCCCGTGATGCCGCCGTATCGAAGCGAGTCCACCAACTTCGCCTCCGGATACACCCCGCAGACGCTCATCCAAGACGGCGTGCTCGAACGCGCCGTCACGCTGAGCCCCTCGAGCCCCGGCACCAGCAGCGACGGCGAGGTCTCGGAGCTCCCTCGCGCCACGCGCCCCGAAGATCGTTACGCCCTTCGCGACCTCCTCGGCGAAGGTGGCATGGGCGAGGTTCGCGCGTGCACCGACATGCACATCGGCCGCGAGGTCGCGATGAAGTCGATGCGGGCGGCGCAGATCAACCGCGCCGATCTGAGAACGCGTTTCCTTCGCGAGGCCCGCATCCAAGGGCAGCTCGAGCACCCCGCGATCGTGCCGGTGTACGACCTCGGTTTCCACGAGGAGGGCGCGCTCTACTTCACGATGCGGCGCGTGCGAGGCGAGACGCTCGAGGAGCTCGTCATGAAGCTCCGCACGGGGGACTCGAAGGCCCTCGCGGACTACCCCCAGCGCAAGCTGCTCGCCGCGTTCTCGCGCGTGTGCCTCGCGGTGCACTTTGCGCACACGAAGGGCGTGGTCCATCGCGACCTCAAGCCCGCGAACATCATGTTCGGCGATTTCGGCGAGGTGTACGTGCTCGACTGGGGCGTCGCCAAGCTCCTCTCGAAGGACGCCGCGCCCCTCAGCCAAGGGCCGAACCTCGAAGTCTCTCACCTCGATTTTACCGAGGTAAATGCCGCAAAAACCGCGTCTGGCGCGATCATCGGCACCCCCGGTTACATGGCGCCGGAGCAGATCCTCGGGCAGTCGGCGGAGGTGAACGCGCAGACCGACGTGTTCGCCCTCGGCGCCATGCTGTTCGAGGTGCTCACCCACGAGCCCATGTTCGCGACCGGCGAGACCCCCGAGGTGCTCTCGCGCACGCTCAAGGGCGAGGGTCGCAGCGCCGCGGCGCGCTTCCCGGACAAGCTCATCCCGGAGGTGATCGACGCCGTCTGCCAACGCGCGACGAGCCCCTACCCCGAAAAACGATACACGAGCGCACGCCATATCTCGGAGGAGCTCGAGGCCTACCTGAGCGGCGACCTCGACGCCGAACGAAGGCGATCGCTCGCGAAAAAACACGCCCTCTTGGCGCGCGAGGCAGCGGGTCGCGCGCTCCTGCCCACGGGCTCGATCGAGGACCGCCAATTCGCGCTCCGCGAGGTGGGCCGCTCGCTCGCGCTCGATCCGGAGGATCCGGAGGCCCTCGCGCTCCTCGTGCGCCTCGTCACCGCGCCGCCGAACGAGATGCCCCCCGACGTGGTGGAAGAGATGGCGTCGTTCGAGCACCGCCGCGGCGAGCGTGCCGGCCGGCGTGGCGCGCTGCTCTTTGCGCTCGCGGCTGCCATTTTCGTTCTGCCTTCTGCGTTCTTCATGGGCGTGCGAAACCCCACGTTCGTCGCCGCGAACGTCATTTTGTGGGGCCTCGCCCCGACCGCGATTTTCTTCGGGCGAAAGCTGCCTTCGTGGGTCTCGCCGGTCGTGGCCTATGCCGCTGTCATGTCGTCGGCGATGATCTACGGGCCTTTCCTCTCCGTTCCGGCGATCGCCTCGGTGGTCACGGTTGCGTTCGTGCTCACCGGTCGACGGTCGATTCGCATCTTCTCCGTGCTCCTCGCGATCCTCACGCTCGTGCTGCCGGTGGTGCTCGAGCGGGTCGGCGTGCTGCCTCCATCGTTCGCGTTCGAGGGCGACAAGCTCGTGATCTTGGCGCGCGCGGTGTCGCTTCCGGCGTTCGCGGGCACGGTGCTCCTCACCGTCTCTCACGTCGCGATGGTGCTCTTCGTCGCGTACTACGTGGCAGGCAGCAAAGACACGCTCGATCGCGTCGAGGTGCAAAATCGCCTTCAATCGTGGCAACTTCGCCAGCTCGTCCCGCAAGAGGCGCAAGGCGCATTGAAGAGCCACGGGCGCACGCCGCACAGCCAGCGCCTCCCGCCTCCCCCGAAGAGCGCGAACCCCGATATCTTGGATTAGGTCGCCGATCGGCACCGCCACGAGGGGCACAGCCTTCTCGCGCGGCGGCTCGTTCCGTCCTTCCCATGGGGGTGCGCCCTCGGTAGGTTAGGTGTGTCATGAGGGTCTCCCTTCGCAGCGCGTCCAGCTCCAACATGCCGCTCAACCTCGGCCGTTGGCCACGGGCGCGCGCAGTCCGCGCGGGTGTGCTCGCGGCCGTCACCGTTCTCGTGACGCCCCTCGCCGCGTCCGTCGTAGCGCCGTCCATCGCGAGCGCGCAGCCCGCTTCGCCGGCCGTTCCGACCGGCCCGCTCGACGCCAAAGCGCAGCTTGCCGCCGGCGACAAGGCCACCAAAGCCAAAAACTGGGCCGCCGCGATTGCCGCTTATTCGGCCGCGAAGGCGCAAAATCCCAGCCTAGAAGCGATGGACGGGCTCGCGAATGCCCTCTATGAAAAGGACGACTTCGGCCACGCCTACGAGGCCTACGAAGACCTGATTCGTATGCACGTGGGTAAGCTCGCGAAAGACAAGCGCGCCACCGCCGAAAAGCGCTTGAAGGAGCTCGGCCAGAAGTCCGGGCCGCTCACCATCAACGGCACCGAAGCCGAAGCCGAAGTGGCCCTCGACGGAGTCCTCATCGGCAAGCTCCCGATCGCCAAATCGATGCGCGTGTCGGCCGGCGAGCACAAGCTGCGCGCCACCAAGCTCGGGTTCAACCCCTTCGAGACCGCGTTCACCGTCACCGGCAACACCGCGGCTACCGTCGAAGTGAAGCTCGCGGCGGAGGTCCACAAGGGCAAGCTCAAGGTCCACGAGGCCGACGGCAAGCCGGTCCACGTGTTCGTCGACGGCATCGACGTGGGCGCGGCGCCTTGGGAGGGCGACGTCGATCCCGGCGTCCACGACGTGGTCGTTCGCGGGCCGAACGTGGTGTCCGCCCCCGAGAAGGTCACCGTCGACAAAAACGGCCTCCGCGACATCGAGCTCCGCGCCTCGGCCACGCTCGCCAAGCTCAAGATTACGGTCGAGGGCAGCCCCACCGCGCAAATCTTCTTGGACGGCAAACCGGTCGGAACCGGCTCATTTACCGCAGAAATCCCCGCCGGAACGCACAAGCTCTCCGTCACGCGCGAGGGCTACCAAAAGTTCGAGGACGAGGTCGTGCTCGTCGAGCGCGAGAACGTCGCCCGCACCGTCGTGCTCAATCTCTCCGAAGAGGTGAAGACCGGCGGCGACGACAAGAGCGCGCGCAAGCTCGAGGGCTTCTACGGCGGCTTCGGGCTCATGGGCCTCCTCCTCCCCGCCGGAAACGGGAGCGACGTCCAAGAGACGTGCGCCAAACGTGCGGCACCAGTCACCGATTGTTCGGGCGGCGGCGCGGGCACCGGCGGTGGCCTCTTCTTCTTTGCGGGGCATCACTGGGATCCGGTCGGCCTCGAGCTCGTCTTCGGTGGCTCGTTCGATCAGCAGAGCACCAAGATTGCCTATTCCGGGTCGAACCTCGGTGTCGGCGGCGGGCTCGGGCCCGATCCGAAGCGCACGGAAGACTTCTTCATCGGACGCGCGGGAGGCTTCCTCCTCGGCCGCACCAGGCTCTCTTTCCAGACGAACGGCGTCCGCGGAAGCTTCGCCGTCGGTGTCGGCGCTTCGTACCGCGTGTCGTTCCTCACCCGCGACACGGAGGGGCCCGCGCCCCTTCGCGACGCCTTCGTGTCCAACTCGATTGGCTCGTTCTCGCCGGTGCTCTCGCTCGACGCGTCGATTGCGCCGCGCTTCGGCGAGCGCATCTCGTTGCCTATCGGCATCATGATGCTCGCGGAGAGCCCCAACGCGAAGATCTTCGGCGACCAAGTGCCGCGCACCGATCCGGAGCCCTCGCGCCAGCTCGCGCCGGGCGTGGGCCTCTCCACCCCGTCGTATCAATTGTCGGCCGGGCCGCAGGTGTTCTTGGGCCTCTACGTCGGCCTCATGTTCGGCCCCTGATCACGCACGACCGCCCTTCCTTTCCAAGCGAAACGCGCGCTATCCGACTTCCGCGCTCCCTCGAAGGACCTGTCGCGCGAGGAGCATCGACCGAGCTGGTGCGCCCCGAGGCAACGCTCCGGTTTCGTCGACGCGATAGAGGCCGGGCATCATCGCGCGGGCAACGGAGACAGTCCGTTGGCTACGTCACCGCGGAGAAGCATTCCGCGCCGACCACTCCGCCCAATAGGCCCGCCCGGCCTCCTGCAGCTCTGCGACCGAACGCGTGATCCCGTGCTCGTCGTGGATTTCGACCGCTTCGGCCGTGAAACGAAGCTCCCCGCCCACGTCGGCGACGATCTTCCCGTGCCGCAAAATGCGCACGATCACGCTCCCGTCGTCGCTCACCTCGCCCTCCAAAATATCCACCTTGTTGGAGAGCACCTCGTCCGCCAAGACAGGAGGCTTCGGCCCCTCGCCCGGATCGGACCAGGGGAAATAGAGCAAATCGCGAATGCCTCGCAGCGTGACGCGGATCGCACGAGAGCTCGGCGTGAGCCGCTCGGCGACGTAGCCAATCTGCACCGTCAAGACGAGTGACCCGTCCGCGTGCGAGGCCCGCGCGACGCCGTCGTGGAGCACACAAAAAAGAGCGGCGATGCTCTCGTGGACGGGATTCGATTCAGGCATTCGCGAAGCGATCTCGGAACGCGGCGTAGGTCGCGCCCTCTGCGCTTCGATCGTACACCGCGAACACCACCCGCGAGAACGCACCGGCAAATGCTGGCGACGCGAGCAGCTCCGCGAAGGTGCGCGCGACTACCTTCGGATCGTTGCGAAACACGCCGCAACCCCACGCGCCGAGAACCAGCGCGCGGTACCCCTTCGCCACCGCGAGGGCGAGGATCCCCTTCGCGCGCGCGGCGAGACATGCCTCTAGCGCCTGCGCGGAAGGATTCTCGGTGCGAAAATATTCGCCCGCGTTCGGTGCCGGGCTCGTCACGATCGACAGCAAAAAGGGCCGCTCCAGGAGCTCGAGCTTCGAATCGCGGAAGAACGGGACTGCCGGCGAATAGATCATGTGATCGGTGTAGAGCATCGAGCCGCACGCTCGGTTCTCGTCGTAATAGGCACGTTGGGTGAGCTGGCAGGTGTAGAGCGCGGAGCATCGCGCCAAGTCTTCTTCTTGCGCTTTCGCACCACGCAAGAAGCCGCCCCCCGGGTTTTTGGCAGACGCATAGTTGAGCGCGAGCACCTTGGGCTCGCCTTCGGTCTCGACCAGCCTACGGCCCGCGTCGTCCGTCTTTTCGCGGGTAACTTCGATCCGGGTCGGCGCTCCGCGTTCTACCGGTACGAGCGCGGCGACGAGTGCCTCCAGCGCGGCGGGGCGCAGGAGCGTGGTGCCGGCGACAGCATCACGAACGTGCGATGCGATGTCGACCGAAGCCCCGGAAGGAGCGACGTATGCGCCCTCCGTGACGATGCGAAGCGTGTCTTGTGCGATTCCTACGAGTGCCATGGGGATACCCATGAGGTAGCGCTCACCGCGAAAGAGTCAAGTTTACTTTTTCATCGCGGCTCGCGCGCGCGCCCTCACGAGGCTCTCGTGTCTGCGATCGAGCCTCCGTCGCCTCGACCTCAGTCGGCGCTGGCGTCGCCGAGACCTGCGTCGGGAGCCGTGAGCGCGAGGGTGCCGGACCAGCAGGTCTTTCCATTGCAACCTGCGCTCTTCGACTGAGCGACCGAAGAAGGGCCAGCACCGAAGAGGAGGCCGCGGTCGCCGTCACGCTCGAGTCGTACGGTGAAGAGCGTCGACGGGACGATGTTGACCCCACGCGACGAAAACCGGAGCGCGAGGCTCACCTTCCCTCCCTCGATCCGGTAGGCGCACTCGAACGCCGCGAGGGTGCCGGTGCTCCCGCACTGCCCACGATCGGCCAAGGTTTTTGGCAAACGTTGCTCGACGCACGTCTCGTCGACACACGCCACGATCACGGCCGTAGCTGCCTCGGGAGGCGTGAGCGCAGGCACCGTCACGTCGACGCGGCTCGAACAATCGAAGGCGCACTGTCCGCCGGACGACGGGGCGGGAGGTGCGGGAACGTCCGAGAATCCTTCCGGCGCGGCCACCGATCCGCACGCCACCACGAGGCCGACGACGGCGACGAGCACCCCTCGTTTCGACCGGGTAGACGGTGCGCGTAAGTCAAGATGTTCACCCGAATACGAGGTGGGCTTCGAATGGCGATTCATGTTTTGACGACGTAGGGGTTAGGGGAGAAGCGGAGCCCTTCCAGATCGGTCGCGAGGCGTTCGAGCTCCCCGCTGCTCGCCCCGGCGGCTCCGAACCAGCTCGTGAACGCCGTCGACGCAAGGAAGCGCGCGGGGCGACTCGGCCCGATGTTCGACCAGCCTCGCAGCACGCTCGCGCACCCCGATCCGACGCGCTCGTGGGTGCAGTCGAGCTCCTTCGCGAGGCTGCGAAGATCGGCGATCTCGGCCTCGAGGCGATCGACGATCGCCTGCGTGCCGAGGCTGCACTCGGCGATCATGGCGCTATTTCCGAGGTAAAATTCGCGGTAAATCAAGGGCTCCGCTCCCGCGGTGGGGCAGTGCATATCGTAGCCGGTGCCGTAGCTCACGTTCGTGTCGTTCAAGAAAAAGAACGCGGCGATACGCTCCGGTGCGGCGAGGGCGACGGCGCTCGCGACCTCCCCTCCGCCGATATCGAAGAACGCATAACGACGATCGCGAAACGAAGCGCGAAACGAAACGAAGATGGACTCGGGCTTGAAACGGAACGAGAGGATCTCGTTGCCATAACGCTCCGGCGAGATTCGTGTGCCCGCGAGGAAGGGCCACCCGAAGCGGCCAACGGCGAATCGTTTGCTCGAGAGCAGCTTCGGTATCGGATCGCGTGGGTCGTGTTTCGTGTGCGCGGCGAGCACGTCGAAGAGGTGGCCGCGGTGGCCCGCTTTGTTCGTGGACCGCGTAAACACAGGATCACCACGCCGGAGCCCCGCGGCCTGCTCTGCGGTGGTGAACGAATAGAGCGTGGGAAGCGTGGGCTTCGTCGACGAGATGCCCGTGAGCGCACGGAGAGCCACGCCCATCTCGGGCACACACGGGCCGGTCTCGGCGTCCGGAATGGGTGCGCTCGGGGCTGGAGGTGGCGCGGCATCGAGCTTCTCGAGCTTCACCTCGGCGTGCGGTGGAGGCGCGACGGCCCGATTCTCTCGGCACGCGGCCGCGAGTAGACTCCCGACGAGGAACGGGCGCCGACCGAGCTTACGCACGAGTGCCCTCGACGAGCGTGGTGCGCTCGCGCATCATGCGGTGACGATATACGGGTTAGGGACGAAACGCAGAGTCTCGAGATCGTCGGCGAGGCGGGCGATTTCCGCGCCGGTGATACCGATGCTGCCGAACCAACTCGCGAACGCCGTCGATGCAATGAAGGAGTCGGCGCGTGTTCGTCCCCCCGACGCCCATGTCGCGACGACGCCCTCGCAGGTCGATCCGACGCGGCCACGGGTGCAATCGAGGTCGTTCGCGAGGCTGCGCAGATCGGCGATTTCAGCATCGAGGCGGTCGAGGATGGCCTGTGTGCCGAGGCTCCACTCCGCGAGCATCCCCGGGTTTCCGAGGTAAAATTCGCGGTACAGGAGGGGTAATACTGGAGGGACGCGGCATCGGAAGTCGGGGCCTCCTGTCCCGTATTGCATGTTCGAGTCGTTGAAGAAGAAGAACGCCGCGATGCGCTCGGGCGCCGCCATCGCGACCTCCGTCTTTACCTCCGCGCCGGCGCCATCGAAGCACCAATACCGGGCGCGCCTACCGACATCGACGAAGATGGCCTCCGCCTTGAAACGAAACGCGAGGATCTCGTCGCCGTACTTCTCGGGCGAGATGCGCGATCCGGCGAGGAACGGCCATCCGAACCGCCCGAGCTCGAATCGCGGGCCGGTGAGCAACTTCGCCACCGGGTCCGGTGGATTTCGGTTCGCGCGCGCATCGAGCTCGTCGAACAGATAGCCGCGATGGCCCGCGTCGTTCGTGGCCTTGGAGAACACCGGGTCGCCGCGACGTAGACCCGCCACCTGCTCCGCCGTGGTGAACGAGTACAGGGTGGGCGCGTGCGGTCGTGCGTTGAAGAGGCCCGTCAGGGCGCGAAGACGTGCCCCCGGGTTTCGGTCTACACACCTGGGTACTTCGTAGATCGGCCCCCCCTCGAACGGAACCAGACCGGGCAAGGCGTCGGAGGCGCCCGCGTCGAAGGAAGGCTTGGGGGGACGTTCGATGCTTCCGTCGCGGCACGCGGCGACGAGGAGACTGCCAAGCAAGAACGGGCGCCGGCCTACCCTACGCATCCTGGTCCTCGAAGACTGGGCTCGCGGAATGCCGTCATGGTCGGGCGATGTTTCCGGTGCCTAGGCCATAAAGGGTGGACGAGCCGTCGGCTTCGTTCTCGAACCAATAGGGCCCTTGTGTGCTCGTGAACCCCACCGCGACGACGCGGCTCTTCGTGACGCGAACCGTACTGACCGTTCTTGTCTTGGCGTCCGTCAGCCGGACGACGGTTTGGCTGGGGTCGGCGGCCGACGGGGCGGCGAAGATGAGACCGCCCTCGGTCGTGGCCATATCGAAGAGGGGTGTTGCCTCCGGCACGTCCATCCGTGAGCGGAAGCTCGTGAAGACGAACGCGCCGCGCGTGGTCGCCGCGATCGGAGGATCACCAAAGAAGCGCGCCGGCACCGCGTCGGGAGCAGAGAACGAAGCGACCCCCGCGTCCAACTTGTCGACGGCGAAGAAGTCCGTCGTGTCGCCGCTGACCTTGGCAAAATAGGTACGCGAGTACGATCCACCGACCCCACCGACCGTGCCTTCGGCGAGCGTGGTGCTCGAGCCGGGCGCGACACGGAGCACCTTGCCGCTCGCGGTGGCGACCACGAACGCGCCACCCTCGGCGACCGCGAAAGATTGTATCGGCCCTTCCGGCGAAGTGAGCACGACCGCGCCGTCCGCGAGCGCGCGGATCTCGTTGCCGGAAGCGTAAACGAGGCGGCGATTTTCCATTCTCAGATCGCGAGCGCTGGGGTCGAAGCCCGGCGCGCTCCCGTAGCGCAGCACACGCGAACCGGCGATGTCCCATACGGCGCCTTTGTCGTCGACGACGATCACGGAACCGTAGAGATCCACCGTCGCGAGCGCGTGACCTGGAATCGTCGCGTCCACCCTCGGAACCCCAGGCTCTGGCGCGCGCGCGGCGTCGCCATCGGGCGAGGACGCATCGACCACCCCGCCGTCAACGGGCTCGGCCCCCGTGCCGCTGCACGCCACCTGCGCGTAGAGCCAAACCACACCGATGGCGACGAAGGGTCGAAGCTTCATAGGATCTTGCTTGGGTGCAAACGAACAATTCTCGCGCTCGAAATCACGTTCGCGTGAGACGCCCGGGCATTGGGTGTGCCTCGACACCAAAAGGCTCCGCGCGCGCGCCTCGCCTTACTTCAGCTTCTCCCCCTTCACGATCTTCTGCGCGGTCTCCCGAACACGCGGCTCCGCGTCCTTCGTGGCGACCTCTTGGGCGACCATCTTCGCGACGTTGGCGTCGAGCCCGGCGAGGGCCACGAGAGCGGCTTCGCGGACGAGGGCATAGGGCTCGGTCTTCGCCGCTTCTTGTAGCGCGACGGAGGCTTCTTTGGCGCTCCCCGTCTTGCCGAGGCGACCGAGGGCCGAAGCGGCGAGGGTGCGCATCGACCACTGCGGATGATCTTTGAGGATCTTGATCACCTGCGCGGTCGCCTTCGCGTCGGCAGCAGAGCCCACCGCGTCGAGCGCCACCCGCTGCACCGTCACGTCGGGATCGCCGAGCGCGGAGACCATCGCCGCGCGCGCCGAATCGGACGACGAGCGCGACAAGAGGCCAATCGCACGGACACGAAGGGAGGAGTCGGGGTGCCGCGCGAGCGCGACGATGCTCGGCTCGAGAGTGGTCAGAAGCTCGCGCCCCTTTTCGCGCGCCACTTTGCTCTCCGGTGTCTCCTTCGGCAAAACGAAGGGCTCGAAGGTGCCGTCGCCTCGTCCGAGGGCGTCGAGCACGGTGCGCGCGCGGTCGTCCGAGGTTTGCAGCGCGGCGAGGGCAGAGCGGCGAATCGGCTCGCGATAGGCAATGAACGCCTCCGCGCGATCCTTCTCGCTCGTCTCTACCGTGAGGAGCTGCTCGAGGGCCTTCTCCGCGTCGAGGCCGTCTTCCGGCACCGGCAAGGGCTCGCGTTTCGGATCGGCGGCGCCCTTCGTCGCGAGGAGCACGAGCGCGTACGCCCCCGCCTTCGCGAGCGCAGTACCACGGCCCGTCGCGCGCTCCCGCGAGGACGAGAACACCGCGTCCGCCATCGCCCCCGTCGCTGCGCTACGCGCTTCTCCCTTGCCGGCGTAGAGCCGCGCGAGCGACACGAGCGCCGCTTCACGGGAGAGAGGATCGGAGCCTTCGGTCATCGCGAGGAGCGGGCCCGTCTCGTCGATCGCGCCGAGCTCACCGAGGGCATACGCCGCCGCCGCACGAGCGACCACGCCGCCATCGAGCGACCGCGTCGCCTCTGCGAGGAGCGGCACGCTCGCCTTGTCTTTCATCGCCGCGAGCCCCAGCGCCGCGAACGCGCGCATCTCCGGGGTGCCGAGCTTGAGCAGCTTTTTCAAGGCCGGGAGCGACCGTTTGTCTTGCGACTTCGCGATCCCCCACGCCGCCGCGACCGCGATCGGATCCGAAGCGACGCCGCCCTCGCCCTCGCCTTTAGGGAACACGAGTGTCTCGTATTTCGGGAGGAGGGCGGGGTCGCGGAGAGCACCCGAGGCGATCATCGCGCGGGCACGGAGGGAGAGCTCGGCGTTGCTCTGCGCGAACGAGAGGAGCGGGAGCCCTGCGTTCTTGTTTTGCACGTACGCGAGCACGTCGATCGCGATGCGCTGCTGCCCCGCGTCTTGGTCGACGAGCGCGTCGAGGAGCGGCTTCACCGCCCGCGCCCCGATGCGAGCGAGCGCCGCGCGTGACTCTTCTGCGTCTTTCCCCGAGCCGTGGCGAACACGCTGCACGAGGCCGAACGTGAGGTTGCCGTAAATCTCGACGAGGAGCTTTCGGTAGATCGTGCGCTGCGGATTGCCAATCGCGATCGGCAAGAGATCCTGCTCGAGCGACTCGAGGGTGCCTTTGCCCAAGTTGATTTGCATCGAGAGCCGCGCCGCGCGGGCGACGAGCTCTTCGTCCGGGGCGCCACGAATCACGCGCCGGAACAGGCGATCTGCCTCTTCGCTTTGCCCCTTCGAGAGCAACAGATCGGCGAGCGAGAAATAAACTATGTAGAGCCGGTCGTTCTTTTGGATCGCGGCGCGATACTCGAGAACGGCGCGATCGGTGTCTTGCCGCGAGCGGTACATGTCGCCGAGGCGGCGGTGCCCCTCCGCGTCGTCCGGGTTCAGCTCCACCGCGCGCGCCGCGTATTTGATCGCGTCGTCGTCTTTGTAGATCTGGAGCGCGTACTGCGCCATGCGTTGGTAAAGCTCGCGCGCGCGCTTGGGCTCCACCCCGACGAGCTTCTCGAGCACCAAGATGGCCTCGGCGATCTTGTTCTCCTGCACGAGCACGCGCTCGAGTGCCAAGTAGCTGTCGGCGTCGCCGGGGGCCACTTGCAGCACTTTACGGAGCGTGGCCTCCGCCTCCGGCAGCTTGCGCAGGTGGAGCTCCACCTCGGCGAGCGTGCGCCCCGCCTCCGCGTCCGGCGGGTTGCCGTTGAACGCGCTGCGGAGCGCGGGGATTTGCTGGTCGAGCACGCGCTCGAAGCCCCACAGCGTGACGAGTCGGGAGCGGGCTTCACGGGCGAGGAGGCGATCGTTCGTCGCCTTCGCCTTGGCGGCGAGCTCGGTCCAGAGGGCGCGCGCTTCGCGGAAGTTTTTCCCGCGCTCGTAGGCAGAGGCGAGCTGCTTTTTGTAGGTCGGGTTCTGCGGCTCGAGCTGAACGGCCTCTTTGAACGAGGCGAGCGCGTCGGCGGTCATGTCGTGCTCGAGGTACACGTCGCCGAGGGCGGAGAGCGCCTTCGCGCGCGGCTGGATCACGGCGAGGATGCGCTTCCACGTTTGGATCGCGAGCGCGCTATTGCCGTCTTGGAAATAGCGATCCCCGAGGTCGACGAGGTGCCCCGGATCGCCGGTCGACACCTGCGCGAGCCGCTGCAGCACGCGCATGGACTTCTCATTTTCGCCGATTCGACCGTAAAAATCGGCCAACCGACTGAGCACTTCTTCGTCGCTCCCGCCGCGCGCCTCGAGCTCGGTGAGTAGCTTCAGAGCGCGCACACGGTCGCCGCGCTGCATGAGCGCTTCGCACTGCTCGAACACGAACGTGGGGTTGTTCGGGGCCGCGCGAATCAAGCCCTCGTACTCGGCGATGGCCTTGTCGAGCTCCCCTTGCGATTGGAGGACGCGGATCACCTTCAGGCGAAGATCGATATGGCGCGGGTTCACCGCGAGCGCTTTGCGGTACGTCTCGAGCGCCTTCGCGGAGTCTCCCGTCTCTTCGTAGAGCGAGCCGAGGAGCGAGAGGCGCGCGAAGTCGTTCGGGTGCTCGTCCTCGAGCTGCTTGATGAGGATCGGGAGCTGCTGATCGGCGCGGTAAAGCTCCGTGATCGTCTCGTAAATTTCGCCGCGCACCGCGGCCTCGGCGCCCGCCGCCTGGAGCGCCTTTTTCAGGGTCGCGAGCGCCTCTTTGTTCTTGTGCGCCTTGGCTTGCGCTTTCCCGAGATCCTTCAGCGCGGGGGCGAGGGCGCGGTTGTCGCCGGCGGCCGCGTTCACCAAGTCTTTGAGCTCGGCCTCGGCCTTCTCGAACTCCCCACGAGAGAAGAGCTCACGACCGAGCTCGCCCTTCACGAAGAGGCTATTCGGCTGCATCTTCACGAGCTGCGCGTGGTAGCCCTTCGCGGCGGTCAGATCTTTGCCGTCGAGCGCGAGCGTCATCAACGTTCGCAGCGTTTGCTCACGCTCCGAGGGGGCGGTTTGCAGCGCGAGGGCCTGCTCGTAGCGGGTGCGCGCGTTGGTCGTGTCGCCGCGATCTTGAAGCAGCCGCGCGAGCGCGAGGATCGCCGATGGATCGCTCGATTTTAGGGAAATGGCCTTCTCGAACGTCTTCGCGGCGTCGTCCGCGCGGCCGTCGATCTTGTAAATGCCGGCGAGCGAGGCGGTGGCCGCGTATTGCTCCGGGCCCGCTTGGGCGGCGCGCGCCTCGAAGTCCTTTACGAGATTGGTAATGTTGCCGTCTTTGTCGCGGTAGAGCTGCGCGAGCCGCTGGAGTGGAAACGGCGAGCCGGGCTGGGAGAGCACGATCTTCGTGTAGCGCTCGATGAGCACCGCGGCGGGAGCGCCCTCCCCCGGTTGCGGCCCGGGCTTCGCGGTGCCTGGAACGGGTGCCGTGCCCGGCCCTGGTTTCGCGGTCCCGGGGCCTGGCTTCGCGGTCCCCGGCCCTGGCTTCGCGGTCCCCGGTTTGCCTGCCCCGGGCTTCCCCGCGCCCGGCTTTTTGCGCCCCCCCGGGTTGAAGTCCTGCGCGTGCGCCGAGGGCACGTCCGAAGACGCGACGGTGAACGCGAGCCCGATGAGACCGAGGGCCGTGAGAAACCGTGATTTCAAAAGCGATCGCGCCACCAGAGGATCGTACGCCGAAGGGAGCCGCGGGCCCAGCGCTTGGGGAGATGGACATGGGTGCAGGTCGCCATGGCGTTCGTGTTCCCGTTCGGGCGTGACCCTCGCCTTCGGATCGGTTCCATCGCGGGCGCGCTTCGTTTCGCGCACGGCGCCTTCCGTCAACGAGCGTCCCACCGGGTGGCCGCCAGCCTTCCGAGTGAGGGTCGCTTCCCCCAGCCAGCGCGAGACCCGAGAGCCATACGCGCACGAATCGAGGGAAATTCTCGGACTCGCGGCAACGTGCCCCCCTCCCCGTCAATGGGGACGCTTCTTGGCCGACGGCACAGGACGGCACGCACCGTAGTCGTGGCGGGCCGATACGCAGCCTGGCCGTTTCGCGGAGTTGCGTGGGAGGCATGGCCCATGCAGAGGCGCTGACACCTTATCTTCGCGAGGAGTCTTTCATGGCGCTTGCTCTCTGCTCCAACTGCGAGCGGCACATTCGTGACGCCGACGCTGCGTGTCCCTTCTGCGGCTCTTCGTCGCGCGCGGCGGTGCCCGTTCCGCTCTCTCGCGCGACACGAAAGGCGCTCTTCGTGGGCGCGAGCCTCCTCACGTTCGGCGCGGTCGAGACCGCGTGCGCGCAGGCCACCTACGGCGCGGCCGTCGAGGGTGACTTCGTCGCTCCCGCCGTCGACGCGGCGGCCCCGAGAGCCGACGCCGAGCCCCCCGCGCCGATGAGCTGCTTGGAGGCGGAGGTGCCCACCCTGGATGGTCCCGCCAAACCTGCCCATGTCGACGCGTGCAGCGCGGACGACATCGAGCGCGCCCTCGCGATGTGCAAGAGCGACCCCGGTGCGCCCGGCTGCGTGGAGCTCCGCGAGGAGAAACCCGATTGTGCACGATGCATTCTCGGCCCATTGCCCGGCGAGGGAAGGGCGAGCGCTCCGCTAGGCGCACACCCCCCGGGCGCGACCTTGCTCGACGGACGCCTTTGTGGCGCGAGCGTGATCGGCCGCGACGACTGCCAACTCCCGCTCGTGGGCTATTTTGCGTGTCTCGAGGGCGCCTGCGCGTCGTGCGATCGCGCAGGACACGACGCGTGCTACTCGCGCGCCATCGAGGCGTGCGCGACGCCGACGTCACGAGCCTGCATGGCGGCGCTCGACGCGCGGCCGGAGTGGGCTCGTGACTGCACCGTGCGGACATCGCCCGGCACGTACGCCGACGCCCTCTTCCGAAAGTCGGCTACGTGGTTCTGTACGAGCGGCCCATGAACGGGTTGGCAGACGCGCGACGATGTCGGCACTAGAACCGTTGGCGCTCCGCCTATTCCCGACGATGACTCCGACTAACCCGCAGCTACGGTGATGGTCGTCGCGATCGAATCGCGCAGCGCGCGCGAGTAGGGACAAGCTACCTTCGCTTTTTCGACGAGCTCACGCAAGGTAGCCTCGTCTGCCCCCTTCGCCGACACGGCGACTCGAATCGCCAGATCGTAGACTCCCGCCTCGGCGAGCACGTCGACCTCGGCGAGGAGGACGACATCGTCGAGTGTCGTGCTCGAGGTTTTTGCGATGGCCCGAAGCGTGCTCCCGAAGCAGGCCGCATAACCCGCGGCGAGGAGCTGCTCCGGGTTCGTGCCTTTGCCGTCGCCTCCCATCGCTTTCGGGAAGGCGAGAGGGGCGGACAGCGCGGAATCATCGGAGCGAATGGACCCATCGCGCCCACTGCGTACCGTCACTCGTGCCGTATAGATGGTGCTCATAGGGATTCTCCTGAATTCGATTGAACGGGTGATCAGACGAGGCGACCGCCACCGTCGACGTGCACGACCTCACCTGTGATTGCGGCGTTGCTCATGAGAAAGAGCACGGCCTCCGCGACCTCTTCCGCTGCTGCGATTCGCTCGATCGGCAGCTTTTTCGAGACCGCAGCGAAGGTGGCCTCCTTCGCCGCGCCGAGGATCGGGTCCCACATCGGGGTGTCGGTGAACCCCGGCGAAACGGCGTTGACCCGAATGGGCGCGAGCTCGAGCGATAGGGCGCGCGCCATCTGCTCCGCCGCCGCCGTCCCGAGGGCACTGATGAACGCCCCGGGAGCGGGGCGCGTCGTCGACACACCGCCCGTCAGCGTTATCGAGCCACCGCGCGCCATCCGCGGCATCGCAGCCCGAACCGCGAAGAGCGCGCCCCAGATCCGAGCTTCGATCGCGGAACGAAAGCTCACGATGTCGCCATCGAGGGCGGAGCCGCCGACGAACGCGCCCGCCGCGAAGTAAAGATGGTCGATCCGCTCGTGGCGCGCGAGAAGCTCTCCGACCGCCCGCTCGTCGGTAACGTCGACCGTCGCCGTCTCCAGGGTCGCGTCGCGAGCACGGGCGGCCTCGAGAGCAGCCTTTCCACGCGCTGCGACGAGCACCTCGGCACCACGCACGAGCGCGCCTCTCGCCACGGCGAGACCGATCCCGGAGCTGCCGCCGAGGCCGAGCTGCTCGTGCCGTCTGTTTTATCGGAGCTCTTGGCGCGCCACCCGGACGCCCGCTTCGAGGTTCGCCTCGGCCACGACTACGCCGAGCTCTTCGACGATCGCATCGACGTCGCGATTCGCCGCGGGCCGCTACCCGACTCGACCTCGCTCAACGCGAAGCGACTCGGCAGCCTCGCGATGATCTGCGTCGCCTCGCCGAAGCTGGCGGAGCGCTTCGCGGGCGACCTCGACGCCGACAGCATCGCATCGCTCCCGTGGATCCGCGTCGGGTCGAAGCTGGAGCCGTTCTCGCTCGTCGTGGGCCGAGGCAAGCGGCCTTTGGAAGCGAGGATCCACCCTCGGATTTCGGTCGATAGTCAGCGCGTGGCCCTCTCGCTCGCGGAGGCGTCCGCCGGGGTCGCGCGCGTGAACGCCTTTCTCGCCCGCTCCGCGCTCGCGGACGGGCGCCTCATCGAAATCATCCCCGAGGCGCGCTCTCTCGAGTCCGCGTTCGCCGTCTATCCCCGCCGCGCGAGGCCAGGTCGCCTCCTCACCGAGCTCCTCGCCGCCCTCGCAGCCGCGTGCAAGCGCCACGATATCTGGGACCGTGAATGAGCCGGTCGGCTCGCGCTCTCGCCTCGAACGAAGAGCGCGAGACCTCGCTCCCTCGACCTACTTCACCTTCTGCAACGACACGGCGTTGATGCAGTACCGGAGCCGCGAAGGGGCGGGGCCATCGGGAAAGACATGGCCAAGGTGGCCGTCGCAGACCGCACAAATCGCCTCGATCCGGATCATGCCGTGGGCTTCGTCCACGTGGTACCCGACCACGCCGGGTGTGAGAGGCGCGGTGAAGCTCGGCCAACCGGTGCCGCTCTCGAACTTGTGGGTCGCGTCGAAGAGCTCCGTGCCGCAACCCGCGCAGGCGTAAAGCCCAGGCTCGAACAACGAGCACATCTCGGAGGAGTGCGGACGCTCGGTGCCCTTCGCGCGGAGCACGCGGAACTGCTCCGGCGTGAGCGCAGCGCGCCACGCCTCGTCGCTTCGTTCGTCGCGACGCGGGGGAGGAGGCGCGCCTCGCTCGGCCCATCGCTGAATCTCGTTCCAGGTCGGAGTCTCGGTGGTGTTCGTCATGCGCTCCTCGGTGCCTTCGCGGCGGGAGGAGCGTAAGGCCGCGCCGTCGTCCTGTCTCGCCCTGTACCGGGGCATCGCGCGATGCCTGTACCGGTACACCCGAGCGAGCCCCTCAGCCACGAATTACTCAGCAATTTCAACAAACAAGACCTTGGCACGGCGAACGCAATAGGGGTCGTCATGAAGACGCTCACCGCCTCCCTCCTCGCTCTCTCGGTCTCGGTCCTCTCCACCACCATCGGCTGCGCGGCCCCGACCGACGACGCGCCCATCGGTCCGGCTCCGGCTGCTCCCGCCGCTCCCTCGACCAAGCACCACACGGTCGTCGTCGGCGAGGACCACGAGATCGTGGCCCGGCGCGACGCGCTTCGGCCCAAGCGCTCGTTCGGCGTGAAGTCACTCCGCGACGAGGTGCCCGCGGGTCCCTCCAAGTTCGTCCGCTCGAGCGGCACGGTGGTCGCGAACCCGCGCACCGACGCGGGCCTCACGATCGAGCTCGCTCGCGGCGTCGGCGGCGCATCCGCGGGAGCTGGGCTGACGGCGGGCGGCGTGGAATCGTCGGACCCCGCCGTCGCGACGGCCACGGTGGTGGGCGCGAAGCTCACCGTCACGCTCACGGGCAAGCTCGGCAACACGTTCCTCACCACGTTCGACGCCTCCGGAAACGCCACCGCGAAGGTGATGGTGCTCTCCGCGCTCCCGATGCCTGGAACCGCGATCATCGACGACGAGGCGCTCGAGCCCGCGGCCCTCCAGTACGGCACCTACGGCGTGCCGGAGACGCTCGCGACCGACTTCGCCGACCGCACGAGCGACCAAGCCCTCTCTGCCCTCTACGCCGCGACCCCCGGCCAAGACGGGCGCATCGGCGCGATGACCTTCGCGAACGTCGCCGCGTCCAGCGCGCTCGCCAAAGCCGCTATCGACGCGGTTGGTCAAGGACCGAACGGCGTGCGCGCCATCTACTTTCCCAAGAAGGACCTGCTCGTCACCACGGTGCACGGCGACATGAGCGGGAGCGGCACCCCCGGCGGTACGTATGAAATCTCGATCGGCGCGGCGGTCTCGCAGGCCGACTTCGGCACCTACGCGGACTTCGGCGGCGTGCTCGGCTCGAGCCCGCTCCACGACGCGAACGCGGTCGAGACCGGCGCGCTCTCCTTCGCCTCGAACGGCGCGAGCGTGGGCGCCATCGCTCCGGTGAAGGTCGGCGTCGTGCTCGCCGACGGACGCAAAGTGATGGCGAGCGAGAGCGGATTCGCGGCCGCCGAGGCGAAGGCGGTGCGCCACCTCGTGGCCTATCCGCAGCCCGGCGAGCCCCTCGGCGAGGCGCTCACTTGCGAGACGTCGAAGTCGGCCGGCGCGATCGATTGGCGCTCGCTCTACTCCACCGCGGAGACCAAGCTCTCGGCCGACGCGAAGTGGAACGGCGGCAAGCCGAGCATCGCCCTCGACCTCGAGCCCCACGTCCGCGTCGGCGGGCAAATCGGGATCGCCGGCCACTTCGAGGGCAAGTGTGAAAAGACGATGTTCGAGGTGCCTGTTGCGGAGTGGGGCATCCCCCTCTTCGGCAACGTGGCGGTGAACGCGCCGGTGAAGGTGGAGCTCTCCGTGAAGGCCGACGGCTCGGTGACGGTGATGACGCCGCGGGTAGAGCTCGGGAGCGCGCAAGACACGTCGAAGCCTGGAAAAATCGGGTTCTCGTACGCGGTGGGCGGCAAGTTCACCGTCGACCACGACCTCGCGGTGACGAGCGCCTACACCTCGCTCGGCGCGGTGGAGGGCTCGGCGGAGGGCAACGCGCACGTGGAGGTAGAGGCCGGCATCGGCGCGGCGCTGGGCCTCGAGGCGCAGGTGAAGGTGTGGATCTTCAAGGCGAGCGTGCGGGCCGATCTGGGCGACGTGGTCTTCGGAGTGAAGGACGAGGCCGACCTCACCGTTCACCTCGCCGACATGAGCTACGACGCCTCGAACGACTTCAAGTTGGGACTCTTTCCGCACTTCGCCCCCACGCTCCGGGTCGACACGCCGTTCTTCCACAAGTCGTACAACCTGTTCTCGGTCGACCTCGGAGACATGGCCTTCTACGACGAGCGCACCACCCCCAAGGGCTCGAAGTTGTTCACGAAAGAGAGCGCGAAGCAGACCCAGACGGAGGACGGCGCGACGGTGACGTACGTGCAGGCGAGCGACCACATCGAGATCCGCGACATGGGCAACATCACGAGCGTCGAGTCGGTGGTTCAAGGCATCTGGGGGAACGAGGTGCGCCGGTTCGTGGACCCCCAAATCGCGGCCGGCATCACCGGCGCCACCCTCAACCTGACCGGGATCGAGCTCAACGCCCTCGCCCGCGTGTACCAGCGCAACGGGAGCGGGACCATGCTCGGCCAATCGAGCTTCGACATGCACATGCAAAACGGGAAGACGGTGCGCATCTTCATCGGCACCGGGCTGTAAGCCCACGCTCCCCAACGAACCACCAATCGAGCGCCGCGACCCGCAGAGGGACGCGGCGCTTCGTCGCATTTTGCGAAGCGTGCGCTCCCGTCCGCCTGTCTCGCGCGCGGGAGAATTCGGCGGGGGGACGGCGCCGACCCGCTGCTACCCTCGCGCGCATGAGCCTCGCGCGCCGTGTGGCGATCACCCTCTCCGTACCCGTGCTGTTGGCGCTCGTCGCTCGCATTCCGCTGCCGGGCGTAGAATTGGAGGCGGTCGTAGCGGCGGGTGGAAGGCCGGAGCTCTTCGGTGTGCTCGCGCTCGGGCTCGTGCCCTACCTCACCGCCGCGTGGCTCGTGGAGCTCGCCGCGTTCCTCGTTCCCAGGTGGTCGCGGCTTCGGCACGGCGGCCCCGAAGGTCGCCACACGCTCGAGAAGTGGTCGCTTCGGCTCGCGTTCGTGTTCGCGTTTCTGCAGGGATTTTCCGTCGCGAAGAGCCTCGAGTCGCTCGAGAGTGTGGGCCCGGGAGCGGAGATTTTGCGCGCGCCGGGGCTCGCGTCCACGGTCGCGATCATGTTCGCTGCCGCTGGCGGCTTGGCGTTGCAGCTCTTCTTCGCGCGCGTGATCACACGGCAGGGCATCGCGAACGGGGTCGTCGTTCTGTTCGGTGTCGCGCTGGGGCGCGAGCTGCTCGCGAGCCTTCTTCGACTCGTAGGCGCGGGGAACGGAGCGACGATGGGCGCGGCGCTGACCCCGTTCGGCGCGCTCCGCGTGGTGCTCATCGCCGTCACCGTCGCGGTGGCGACGTTCTTCGTCACGCGCACGAACGAGGGCGACCGAGGGAAAGCGCCCGCCGCCGATGGCCCCTACCGCGACGCGAAGCGGTTCGTCTCGGACCCCGAGATCCCGGTGCCCGCGAGCTCGGTCCAACCCTACGCGTTCGCGATCACGATCTTGGCGATCCCGAGCACGCTCGGCGCGCTCGGCGTGCCGGGGTTCACCAAGCTGGCTCGCCTCGTCGACGATCCGCCCGTGTTCTTCGCGACAGGCGTCGCGATCTCGATCGCCGCCGCGCTCGTGATCGCGTGGGTGCTGCATCGGCCGCGTGAAATCGCCGAGCTCTCTCGTGGGCTCGGCGGATCGAGCGTGGACGCGACGACGAGCGCGCGCGCCGCGCTTCGCCGCGCGACACCAGCGACGTTGGTCTACGTGGGAGGCCTCTTCTTCGCGTCCGCGGCGATGGAGCACGTGTCGGCGCTCTCGATCGCGCTTTTTACGGCGATCGTGCTCGACGTAGGGCAGGCCGCGCTCGCCCTTCGCCGCACGGCAGACATGGTGCCGGTGTGGGAAGAGCGCCGCGCGGTGGCGCTCCCGATCGCGCGCGAGGCTCTACGCGCCGACGGGATTACGGTCGTGATCGGGGGGACGCGCCTGCTCGCGCTGCTCCAAGTGTTCGCGCCCTATGCGCCGGCGGTGCTCTTCGTGGCACGCGCCGACGAAGAGCGCGCGCAAGCCGTGCTCCGTCATGTGCTCGCGGGAGGAGAGGCTCCCGAGCCACGCGCCGAAGGACCCCTCCCCGAAGCGACGAAGCCCACCGCGAAGCCGCTCGTGCCGGTCGCGGTGACGTTCGTGGTCGGCGCGCTCCTCGCCGGGATCGCCGGCTATTCCCCTTCTCCCGCGTCGTCTGGCCCGCGGCCCGTGCTCGAGCTCGTGCGCGTCGACGACGACGCCGATCCGCTCCGCGCGTTCGCGAAGGAAGATCCTCCCGTTCCAGGAGTGTCGGTTCGTATGGAGTCGATCCCCGGACCAAAGGGCTCTCGGATGGTGCATTATGCATACATCCCGATCGAGGGCACGACACGAGAGGCCGCGCTCGCGGGCGCAGGGCCGTGGCTCGCGACGGTGCCGAAGCCGGAAGGAACGCGGTTCGGCTTCGAGGACGTGCTCGAGGCTTCCCCCGACGGAGAGACACAAGAGGTCGTCGCGGTTCGTTCGTTTCTCCTCACGGGCAAGCCTGAAATCACCTCCGACGACGTGAAGAACGCCTCACTCGCGCCATCGACGGGCGACCAGGTGGGCATCGCGGTCGCGCTCACGGAGGACGGCGCGGCGCGCTTCGAGGCGCTCACGTCGGAGTGGACGAAGAAGCGGCTCGCGATCGTGCTCGATGGAAAAGTGATGAGCGCGCCGGTGATCATGTCGGCGATCGCGGGAGGGCACCTCACGATCACGATGGGCCACGGGGACCGCGAGCGCGAGATGGCAGAGGCGAAGAGGCTCGTCGCGGCGTTCGCTCGCTGAGGCGCGGAGAGTCCCGAAGAGCACGAAATGACCGAGAGCCGAGTCCCGCGATGGACTCGGCTCTCGGCGTTGAACCGCTCGAATACGAGCCGACCTCACTCGGCTGCGGGTGGTCGACTACCGGCGCAGCAAACGATGCACCACCAAGACCACGAGCCCACCACCGACCGCCAAGCCGAAGCTGTGCAGATTGAACCCGGTGATGCTCCCCCAGCCGAGGCGTGTGCCGATGAACCCGCCGACGATCGCCCCGACGATGCCGAGCAAGGTGGTGACGATGAAGCCGCCCCCGTCTTTGCCGGGCATGAAAAACTTGGCGACCACACCCGCGATCAGCCCGAACACGATCCAGCTCAAGATGCCCATGGGCGAGAACCTACTCAGCTCCGCGCGATCGCGGAAGGGGCCGCAGCTCCGCCTCGCGTGAGCGTGAGCACCGGGAGCTCGCTCTCGCAGCCGAGGCGAAACGGGTACCAGTGGCCGAACCCGCTCGTCGTGTAAAGCCTTGTCTTTTCGCGAAGATACGCGCCCCAAAGGTATCCCTCGTCGGTGAGGGGCTCGAAGGCGCTCTTCCCGTTGAAGCCGATCTGTCCGCCGTGGGTGTGCCCCGAGAGCACGAGCGCGACGTCGAGGTTGGCAGCGGGCACCACCGCTTCCGGACGGTGCGAAAGGAGGAGCCGCGTGTCGCCGCTCGCGCGGACGAGGCTTCGCTCGATCGAGGCGCGGAGCGGGCCACGAATGTCGCCGTCCATGCGCCGCGGATCGTCGACCCCGAGGATCGCGACGCGCTCGTCGGCGATGCGCACCGTCTCCGACGCGTCGACCAAGAGGGGTACGCCGGCCCTCTCGTAGGTGTCGCGCACGCCGCGGATCGGCTGGAAATACTCATGGTTTCCGAGGCACGCGTAGGTGCCGTAGCGCGGCGCGAGATCGCGCACGAGGCGGAGCGCGTCTTCCAAGAGATTGCCGTGCTCCACGAAGTCCCCGGTGAGCACCACCATGTCCGGCTTGTCCTCCGCGAGCGCCTCGAGCGCGCGCGCCAAATCGTCGAGCTGCCGATACACGCCGAGGTGCACGTCGCTCAGTTGCGCGACGCGAAGCCCCTCCAGCGACGCCGGGAGGCGCGGCAACGTGAGCACTTGCGACGTCACGCGGACAGGAGAAAACCCGCGCGAAAACCCACGAATACCCACCCCCATCGCCGCCGCCGGCGCCACCGTCGCCGCGAGCGCGAGCACGTTGCGCCGCGACACGATCGACGGCTTCGCGACCGCGACCGGCGCTTCGTTCGGCGCTTCGTTCGACGACGCGGCAACCGGCTCCACGACCGGCTCGACCTCCGCGCTCCGAGCCTCCACATTCCTCTTCGCGATGCGGTCGTACACGCGGCGCGTGATCGCCACCAACACCGCCGCGACCGGGATCGAGAGCAGCGTGAGCGCGAGAAACACCGGCGCCGCCGACGACACCGTGATCGCGAAGAGCCCGAGCACGTTGTGATCGTGAAAGGCCGACCACGCCCCGTGCGCCGCGAGCAGCACCGTGAAGCTCCCGAGCACCGTCGCGAAGAAGCGGCGCGATCCGAACGCCTGCGGCACGAGGAGCCGAACTGCGATCACGTTCATGAGCCAGAGGAGCAAGTTGAGCCCGAGCGACCAGGTGCCGTGAACGAGGGGATAAATCATCGGAGGCTCCCGGGGCAGGACGAGGCGGCGCGTGCAGCGGTGCGATTCGACATGAACAGAGCTTGGGATGCCCAGGTGGACCCCTCCCCGAACCCACGTGAAACGTCGCGCCATCGCGTGTGAACGTGGTGTGAACGGTCAGCGCGCGAACGCCCCGAAGGAGCCCGAAGTCGGGTTACGATCGCGCGATGGCAAAGACGATCCTCGTGTGTGGTCATGGTCCCGGCATCTCCGACGCGGTGGCGAAGAAGTTCGCCGCGGAGGGGTTCCACGTGGCGCTCGTCGCCCGCAGCGCAGAGAAGCTCGAAGCGGCCGCGAAGGCCCTCGCGGAGAAGGGCGTGACCGCAAAAGCGTTCCCCGCCGACCTCGGTGATCCTGCCGCCGTGAAGAAGCTCGTCGACGACGTGCGCGCGTCGCTCGGTCCGATCACGATCGTGCATTGGAACGCGTACGCCGGCCTCGCGGGCGACTTGCTCACCGCCGACGCGGCCGACCTACGCAAAGCGTTCGACGTGAGCGTGACCGGGCTCGTCGCCGCGGTGCAGGCCTCGCTCCCCGACCTTCGCGAGCAAAAGGGCACCTCCGCGGTGCTCGTCACCGGCGGCGGCTTCGCGTTCTACGACAAGGCCGTCGACGCCGCTGCGACGCAGTGGAACGCGATGGGGCTCGCCGTCTCGAAGGCAGCGCAACACAAGCTCGTGGGTCTGCTCTCGGCCAAGCTCGCGAACGACGGTGTCTACGTCGGTGAGGTGGTGGTGCTCGGAATGGTGAAGGGCACCGCGTTCGACTCCGGCAACGCGACCCTCGATCCGAACGAGATCGCGGCGAAGTTTTGGGAGATCTACGGCGGCCGCCAAGTGCTCAGCACGAACTTCGGCTGAGCCTGGGTGAAACGCGAGCGCGCGACCACGAGCCCGTCGTGGTTTCGCGCGTTCTCGTTTTGGACCGCGACTTCGTGCGCGAACGACGCGCGACGCACGAGGTTCGGATCGGTCGCGCCGACGGCCACGTGCCGCTCTTCGGTGCAATCTACACGCAGCGCGGCACGATCCGACGTACCCACGATCACGGGGAAATAACCTTATCGTTCGTGCTGCTTCTTCAGAACGTGCCGCCGAGTGGGAGCACGAACCCGGGCGCGTCGTTCGAGAAGCCGGGCAACGGCGCGCTCGCCCACGTGGGCGTTCGCACGGCAGGGTGATCGAGCTCGAGCGATCGGAGCGGCGGCAGACGCCCGTTGTTCGAGTTGAGGATCATCACGAGCCCCACCGCCGCGACGACGAGGCCCACGCCGCTCGTGACGCCTCCGGCGACGAGGAGGCCGGTGTTCTTGCCGCCGGTGTTCCCTTTCGGCTTGAGGCCCGCGCCGAGCAAGACCATCACGGTGCCGGTGACGGTGATCGCCCCTCCCGTGATGAGCAGCACGAGCCCCGTCGTGCGCTCCGACGAGCGACCCGAGCCTCCCGACGATCCACCGGAGCCACCACCACCGCCGTCGGAAGAACCCTTGCTCGAGGTCTCGCCGGACCCTTTTTTCTTCGGGGGCGGAGGCGGAAGGTCGACGCCTCCGGAGCCTCCCGATTTTGGCGGCGGCGGCGGCAGATCGACAGTGCTCTTTTTGGGCGGCGGCGGCGGCGGCAGCGCGACGTCGGCGTGCACGACCGTGGGGAGCGACGCCGAGAGGAACACGCTCGTCATCAGAATCGAAACGCCGCGCCGCGCGTTCGAGCCCTCTCGCGCTCGGCTCGCCCGCCGCGGGCATTCCCGCTTCGTGGGGGGCGCGTCCGTGGCAGAGGAGAGCGCAGGGACACGGGGGCTCGTCGGAAGAGATACGTTCGGAGGACGCATGAAGGCTGGTGTTCGAAACGTAGCGCGGAACCGGGGACGGTGGATTCTCTCGATCGCGCTCGCCGCGGGGGCGTGCAAAGACCCACCGCAGCCCACCTCCACGGACGCGGGCCCGGTCACTCCTCCCGCGACCAGCTCCGCGAGCGCCGCGCCCTCGAGCGCGTCGTCTGCTCCGGCCGACGTGACGAGCGGCGCTTCCAGCACGTGGACCGAGGGCCCGTCGGTGATGACGGGAGGCTCCGTCGACGCGGAAGCCCTACGAAAGAAGGCCCACGCGCGGATCGACAAGGACACCTCTGCGGTGCACCTGCTCGAAGGTGGGACCGCGCGCGAGCTGGGGCAACGCGCCTGCGAGGCGGCGGTACCGAAGCGCCCCGCCGACACGAAGGTGCTCATCAAGCCGAACATCGGCGGCTTCGAGTGGTTCAAGGACCCCGAGAAGAGCGGCGGCGACGACGGCCTCCACGGGCGCATCACCGACCCCGAGTTCGTGCGCGGCATCATCCATTGCCTGAAGGCGCGCGGGCACACCAAGATCACGATCGCGGAGGGTTGGGGCGCGACGCACGCGGATTGGGTGCATCTTGCACGTGCATCCGGCTACGAGGCGATGACACGCGACGAGGGTGTGAAGCTCGTCGCGATGGACGACGACGGCGTGTTCGACGTGGAGGGCGACACCCCGGGCAAGCCCCTCGCGCTCCGCGGCATGGAGAAGACGCACGTGCCCACGCTGCTCATCCCGAAGGTCCTCGCCGAGCACCTCGACGGCGGGCTCTACATCTCCGCGCCCAAGGTGAAGGTGCACCGCTACGGCGTATTTTCAGCGTCGATCAAGGGCATGCAGGGCACCGTGATGATGTCCGACAAGTCGCCCGCGTTCCGACAAAAGTCGCGCATGCATCGCGAGATCGGGGCCGCCCTCGCCGCAGAGAAGAAGGGTGAGCCGGGCGCACGAAAGACGTACGTGAAGTCGCTCGAGACGTTCGCCGAGCGCATCGCGGACGTGCTCGAGATCGAAGCGCCGCACGTGGTGCTCGCGGAGGGGGCTCCCGCGATGGGCGGCGACGGCTTCGGGCGCCAATGGCCCGCAAAAGAGCGCGTCGCGATCGCGGGCACGAACCCCATTTTGGTCGATCGTGTGGTGGCGCAGTATCTCGGATTTTGGCACTCCAAAGCGCTCGCGAAGGAGCTCGAGGGCCACGAGACCTCTCCCCTCCTCACCGTCGCGGCGAAGCGCTTCGGGATCGACATCGAGAGCCCCACCCTCGCCGGCAACGGCGCCGCGCTCCTCGGCTCTCCGCGCCCGGCCCACCTCCTCGGCATGGCGGGATTCGAGATCCACGAGGGCGGCGGGGTGGAGGTGAAGCCCCGCGTCGCGAGCGCCGAGCCGAGCCTCCGAAGCGACGACGCCGGCGCGACGGAGCCCGCAAAAAACAAGGACGAAACCATCGTTCACGCGATCCATTTCGGCGCGAGCGATGCGCCCAAGATCGACGGCGCGATCGACGCTTCGTGGGCGAAGGCGACGAAGGTTCGTTGGGACACGGATTGGTCCGGCAAGAAGACCGGCACGTTCACCTCGGCGCGTTTCGGGTGGAGCGAAGGCGCGCTCTACGTGCTGTGGGAGCTCGAGGGCGCGGGCCTCTTCACCGACACCACGCGTCCGATCGCGACGGAGCGATCGCGTCTTTACCAGGAAGATTGCGTCGAGCTCTTTCTGACTCCCGATCCTCGGCACACGTCGCGTTACTTCGAGATCGAGGCTGGGCCTTACGGGCATTGGTTCGACATCGACGTCGACCGCGCCCACAAGCGGGAGGACGTGGCCTGGTCGAGCGGCGTGAAGGTGGGCACGACCCGCGACGCCGAGAAGAAGACCGCGATCATCGAGACCGCGATGAGCGCCCCCGACGTGACGACCGCGCTCCGAGCGAACGCGAAGCTGCCGGTGGGGCTCTATCGCATGGAGGGCCGCACCGATCGTAAGTACCTCGCGTACCGCCCCACCCTCACCGCGAAGCCGAATTTCCACGTCCCCGAGGCGTTCGCCACGTTGTCGCTGGACCCATAGACGGAGCGATGGACGCGCCCTCGAACGACGTGAAGCTGCACTTGGTCGACCAGGATCGGGCGGTCGTCGCGGCCTGGCGCGTGCACTTTGCACCTTTTCCGGAGGTCACGATCGCGGAAGGCGATCTCCTCGCCGTGGCGCGCCACGCGGTGGTCTCGCCGGCGAACGGCTATGGCTTCATGGATGGCGGGATCGATCGAGCGTACGCCGCATTTTTCGGTCCGAGGCTCGAGGCTTTGGTCGTCGACATGACGCGCCTTCGTCCCGAGGGCCACCTCCCGGTCGGCGCCGCCGAGCTCGTACCTACCGGCCACGCGCGCATCCCGTATCTCATCGTCGCGCCGACGGTGCTCCTCCCCGAGCACGTCCCCGCGCTCAACGCACAGAGAGCCCTTCGCGCCGTCCTCCGCGTCGCCTCACGATCCCCCCACCTCGTCCCCGAAGTGTATTGCCCTGGGCTCGCCACCGGCGTCGGAGCGGTCAGCCCCGACGAAGCCGCCCACCACATGGCCGCCGCGTACGCCGCGTGGAGAATTCCCCGTTAGTCCGTGCGCGAGCTTCGGCCGCGCGGCGGGATGGAGGCAACGTACCTGACGAGAGAGGCGCGGAGGTTGAAACCATGCGCACCGTTCTTCTCGTTCCTGCCGTTGCCGTACTCCTTCTCGCCGGCTGCAGTGCCCCTGACGAGCCCGCCCCATTCGAGACAGCGGCTGGTGCGTCCAGGCCACCGTCCAACTTCCTCGCAGCGTCGACGGACGCGGAAACCTGCTCTGCAAATGATTCGCTGCACTCTCCCGCTGCTCGTCGCGTTGGCGCTCTTGGGCTGCGCGCCCGTCGTACCGGCGAAGTCCGTACCGTGTGAGCGCGCCGTTCCCGCGAGGAAAGGGGCGCAGTACGCGATCGGACCGGGCGAGTCGGACTGGCTCGTTCGGCCTCCGCCGCCACCACCCTTCCTCGTCGACGGGAAAGCCTTTCGCGCGGAGCTACCCGTCAGCGTTCAGGAAGATACGCGCGACGACGTCGTCACGTTCGTCCTCGGCGAGGATACGCGGTTCGGCCCGCCGCGAGAGGCCTCGAAGACCCCTGCCGACATCGCCACCGATGCGCTCGACTTCGTGCGCGACCACTCCAAATCTCTCGCCCTCCCTCCCCTCACCACGTTCGCCGCCGATGCTCCCGATCCCGCCCATCCGAAGCAAATCGTGTGGCGCGGAGAGGCGACACCGAACGCCGACTCTCCTTGCGCAAAAGTCCAAATTCGGCTCGAGTTTCTTACGACACGAACCAGCGGACACCCAACCGTCGTCCGGCGAAAGTGCGTCCCCGGCGCCGGGGACGGACCTCGCTTCGTGGGGCGGTACGTTGCCTTGCACCGGCAGAATGGGCAGAGTGCTCTTCTTCTGCCACGGCAGCGCCATCGTGCGCGGCGAAAGCACCTTCGTCGATTGGTATCGCGACGTCTACGCCGGCACTCCGGACAACCCCGGACAGCGGCCTCGATTCCTCTTTACCCTGCCCCCTCGCGACACCCTGCCCCCTCGCGACGTCGAGGCCGCGATGCTCGACGCGATCGACGCCGCTCGCATTCTCCGCAGTGGCCCCATCCTCAACTACATGCCGCCGCTCGTCGCGCCGGTGCCAAACACGGGCGCTACGCGTTCTGCGTGGCCTACGTGCCGGAGGTCGGGAACACCTCCACGCTCGGCATTACCAACTTCGAGGAGCGCGGCGCGGCCACGCTCCCGATCGTGCACATTCGGGAGTGGCTCGGCTCGTATGGGTCGGGGCCGGATTGAGCGCGAACGAACGCGAGTGAAGCGGCAATCCCTACGCCCCAACGCCCCTCAACACGAGCAGCCGTAGGTGCGCACCTCGAGGCGACGGACCTCGGTGTCCTTGCTGCCGACGTGGCTCTCCGGAAACACGAGCTCGACGCCCTCTTCTCCTGCCACGACGCCCTGAAGCTCACCCGTGAACCCGTCGAGCACACGCACCACCTCGAGGCCGTGGTCGGTCTCGCGGAACAACACAGAGAGCTCGGCGCCGAAGTCGCCGCAGCCGGCCCCGGTGCCCGCCGCGACGAACACGTAGCGCGCGCCGTCGAGCGTGGTCGTCGTCACGCGTGGGCTCGCCTCGGCGTGCTGCTCCCAACGCGCCGCCGTCTCCGTCGACTCGGTTTCGCGAGCAAATTCGAGGTATTCCGTGGCGTGCTGGGCGTACTCGGGCATCGCGCGGAGCGCCGTGAGGGCGCTCGCGGAGGTCGTGTCGTCGGCGGTCGTGATCGCCGCGCTGGTCGGCATCGCGCGGGTCGTCGCGAACGTCGCGTCCTTGCACGCGCCGATCGGGCGGAGCGTCGCGGCGAGCACCACGCTGCCGTCGACCATGTCCCACGCCTCGTCGGCGAGCTCGTCGCGGGAGGGCGCCGCGATGGGCTTGTCGTTCTCGTCGCGGCCCTCGCCGGCCCAGCGCGTCGTGGCCTCACCGTCCGGGCTCACGCGGCCCACGAACGCGAGGCCATCGACGATCGCCTCGCATACCGCGCCGGTCGCGTTTCGGAGCCGAACGCGGCTGCCGATCGCGCCGACATGCGCCTTCGCGGCGTGGTCCAAATCGACCGCGCGCTTCACGGCATAGATGCCCTCGTCCTTCGCGCTGACGACCTCGGGTTTGCCGAGGGCGAGGGCCAGGTTCGGCGCTTCGTCGAGCACGAGGTACGGACGGCCCCCGGTGTGGAACACGAGCGCGCTCTCGAGCGGAGCCTTCGCCACCTCGGACTCCACCGGCGCCTCGTCGACCGCGAACGCAGGCGCTTCGAGCGTGACGACAGGATCGCTCTCGTGGACGTCTTCACGCGACGCTCCGAGGTCGTCGGCCATCGGCGACGAGCACGCCACACCGAGCACCGCGAGCACGAGACCGAACGAGAATCGCGTTTTCATGGGAGACGTCCTTCGCAAACGGCAGGCCATCCACAAAAGTACATGGTTTCGCGCAGTTCCACACGACCGAATTCCACGAGCGTGGGCGCCGTGGCACAGCCGCCGTATCTGGCCACACACACGGCGCCGCGCCGCTCTTTTGGGTGAACGTGGCGCGCGTACTACAGTCCACGTTGCATGAGGCTGACTGATCGTGTGCTGGCGTTCTCGCCCGTGCTCGCCGTAGCCGGCGCGATCGGACTTTCGCTCGTGAGCCATCCGCCGCCTTTGGTGCTCGTGCTCGTGACGGCTCTCCTCTTCGTCGCGCTCTTCGTGGTCGCGGAGCGGCGTCTGCGCGAGGTGATGCCGACGGAGAAACACGGGCGCATGGCGCGCTGGCGTCACCCGTCGCGGAACCCGCTCGCGCGGATCATCGATGGTGTCGCCTCGTCGCGCGTCATCTCGGCCTGGCTCGAGCCGCTCCCGATCGTGACGATGGTGAGCGACATCGAGGACGTCGTGTACGTGAATTACCTCGTGCCCGCGGAGCGCCTCGTGCCCTATTTGCCGTGGGGTCTCGAGCTCTCGTGCGTCGGCCCGGACGGGAAGTACGCGCTTTTTTCGTTCCTCACCTACCGCCACGGAAACTTCGGGTTTCGCCTCCTCGGGCCCCTCCGCAAGCTCATGCCTTCGCCGCTGCAGACGAACTGGCGCATTCACGTGAAGGATCCACGCACCCAGGTCGAAGGCATCTATTTCGTCTCGAACGCGATCGACGCGACGGCGCCCGCGCTCGGGGCGCGTCTGTTCACGGAGGGCATGCCGATGCACGTCTTCGGGCGAACCACGTTCGTGCGCGACCCCACGACGGGCCGTGTGGTCTTCGAGCTCAGCGCGGGCGACGGCTCTGCCCCCGACGCCAAAGGCTCGCTCATGCCGTGCGACACGCCGGTGCTCGACGACCAGTGGCGCGCATGTTTCGACTCGTTCCAAGGCTTTTTGGAGTACGCGGTGCCGCAGAACCGCGCGATGTCAGGGCAAGCTTGGCACCGCCGCGTGACCCGTCACGAGATCGACTTGCCGATCGATCTCTCCAAGTGCGAGCCGCTCACCGGCATGGTGGAGTCGAGCGTGGTCGAGGCGATCGTGGGCAACGCGAAGCCGGTGTGCTTTCGGGTCGCGCGCCTTCATTTTACCTTCTCGGAAGAGCTCCACGACGCGGTCGACGACGTCGAAGACGTGCGCTCGTGACGCGGCGGTGAGCGGGCATGCTCGTGACGTTCGTCGCGATCGCGAGCGTCCTCGGGTGCACGTCGCGGCCCCACGGCGCGGGCGGGCGCGAGCCCACCACCGACGCGAGCCCACCACCGACGCGAGCTCACCACTGGCGCGCGCATCCGACCCGGCTTCCGGTAGACCTCCGCGACCACCGCGAGCGATTCGGGTCGCCGACGACCGCGTGGTCGTCCGCGAAAGGCCGTGCCCCGCTGCGTAATCACCGAGGCGGTCGACTACGCCAAAAACTCGAACGACGAAAACCGGAAAAACCCGAGAGCGTGCGTTCACCTACGCCCCCGACCGCGAACCGGCACGCGCCGCGCGCGGCGATTTTCAGCGTGCGAGGCGCGTCCACGCATTCGCACGTACACAAAGGTGGGATGATTGACGATTTCGAAATATCCACTTCACGGCGGAAGCGAGAGCGCGACTCGAATGTCAGACTCACCATGATGGCCGACCTCAAGTACAGCGTCGAGGACAGATCCCTACTCCTGCCTTGGTACAAAAAGCGGGTCGTCGATCCCATCGTGGCGCGCCTGCCGCGGAGCCTGCACCCGAACACGATCACGCACGTGGGCCACCTCTTGAACCTCGTGGGTCTCGTCGCGGTGCTCGTGAGCCACCCTGCCCACGGCGGACTCGTCTACCTCGTGCCGGCGATCACGCTCCACCTCTACAACTTCTGTGACAACGCCGACGGCGCCCACGCGCGGCGCACCGGCCAAAGCTCGCCCTTGGGTGAGCTCTTGGATCACGGGCTCGATCTGCTCAACGTGGCGTACATCGCGACGCTCTCCGCGTTCTCGCTCGGGGCCACGCCGCTCGGCACGGTCGCGATGGTCACCTGCATCACCGGCGCGGCCGCCGCTGTGTACTGGGAACAAGCCGAAACGGGCGTGTTCCAGCTCGGGCTCTTGAACCAAGTCGAGGCCACGTTCGTTCTCGCGGGTGTGCTCGTGGTGGACGCGATCGTGGGGCCCGAGCGGCTCGGCGCGCTCCACGCCGGGCCCGTCACGCTTCGCGACGCGATCACGTTCGTCGCGAGCGCAGGCTCGGCCACGGCGATGCTCCAGAGCGCCTACCGCGTGGGAAAAAAGCGAGGCGCTGTGTTGCCGTTCGTCACGATTTCCCTCTTCGGAGTCGCGGTGATGGCCTCGGTTTGGTCGCATACCCTCGCGTGGCAAGAAGCGACGATGATCTCCGGGATGGGCTACGTGTTCCTCGGCGTGCGAAACCTCACCTTGCGCATGCGCGGACGAAAGCCGCTCGTCGAGTCGGGCGTGCTCGTGTTCGCGGTCGTGCTCCTCGGCGCCTCGATCGCGATGCACCTCGGGGTCGACACCCGTATTTTCGCGCGCGGAGCAGCCGCCCTCGGCACGTTGACTCTCGGTGTCCTATCGCTTCACCACGCCCGCGTTGGCCTTCGCGAGGCGACGAAGCTCGCGCCCTGAGGCCGCGCGACCAGCGAGCCGTGCATTCTACACGTTCTCAGCGCGCCGCGGTGGAGCGCGCCGCGGAGGCAGTGACGATGCACTCTGGCGGCCTGCCCTCCATCTCGGCAAAGCTGTGCATCGCGAGAATGGCGAGGGCTTGCTCGGTGGGGAGCGGCGCTTTTGGCGCGCGATGAAAGGCGATCTGCGCGCCGGTGTTGTCCGAGAACACGACCACCGCGCCATTCTCCAGGAGCGCGACCTCCCGCGCGGGGGCGCGATGGCCGAGCACGTCCACCGTGTCGGTCTTTAGCTCGAGCCCGCGCCCGCTCGGGTACACGAGCTTGGCCGAGGTGCAGCCGTCGCCGACCACGAGGGTCGCGCTCTCTCCCGTGGCGCGCTCCATCATCGTGCACTCGAGGGGCCGCAGGCCGCGTCCGTCCGCGCCGTCGTGGGGACCGCGGCAGAGCCCTTTCCAATTTTGGTAGTCGATGTCGAACGCGGTGCTCTGCCGCGCGTTGCCGAGGCCGGAGGTGGAGACCTCGGAGAACCGAACCTCGCCGCCAGGGCCTCGCAACGTGCACGTACCGCGGGTGCATAACTGGAGGCTCTCGACGGCGAAGACCTCGCGTGTCTCGACGGCGGCAAATTCCCGACCGGGGGCATGTGTCCAGGTAGCGCAGCCACCGAGGGCGCCGGTGACGAGGAGGGCGAAGCAGGCGGGAGCGACTCTCATGCGCGCGCCGTTTGCAAAGCGCGAGCCCGCGCAACGAAGCCGACAAACCCCGAAGAGGCATCACGCGGACGTGAAGAAGGGCACCCGGAGCGCCAAGCCCAGCGTTCACGGTCTCCTATTCCTCTTTGGATTCAACACGATATCGCGGCGCGTCAACGTATCGTTCGTTTGCCCCGCAGCAGAGGCGCGCTAGGGTCATCGGCGATGGTCGGACGCATCGTGGGTGCTCTCTTGGGCGTGTGCTTCGTCGCCGTTTCGGTCGCGTGCAGCACGTCGTCGCCTACCGCCCCGGAGGGCGACTCCGGCGCGCCGGACGCGGGGGGCACGGTGCCGCAGATCGCAGCTCCCACGCAGCCGCTCTCGTCGTTCCCTGTCGACAAGGCGGGCCCCTACAACGTGGGCCATCGTTCGATCGACATGACCTACACACCTCCCGGCGGGCAGCCCTCGCGCACCATCCCGGTCGAGATTTGGTATCCCACGCTCGACGCCGAGGGGGAGACCACCAAGTACGGCGGGATCTTCACCGACAGCACGGTCTACGAGGGCGCGAGCGCGGCGCCTCCGCCCGATGCGAGCGGATATCCCGTTCATGTGTATTCGCACGGCTCCTCCGGGTTCGCCGGAACCGCGAGCCGCACGTCACGGTACTTCGCGTCCCACGGCTGGGTCGTCGCCGCGCCCAATCACGTCGGCAATTTGCTCAAAGACGGAACGGGCAAGAGGCCACTCGCGATATCCTATCTTCGCTCCACCGACGTGACCGCCACGCTCGACGGCCTGGAGAAGCTCGCCGCCCCCGATCCCCTCGCTGGGAAGCTCAAAACGAAGCGGGTCCTGCTCAGCGGGCACAGCTTCGGCGCGTTCACGGCGTGGGCCTCCAGCGGCGTCACGTTCGACACCAAAGTGCTCGAGACACGCTGCGCATCGGACGAGTTCAGCGTGCCGTGCAAACCGGAAGAGATCGCCGTCTTCCAAAAGGGCCTCGGCGATCCGCGCATCGTCGCGGCGGTACCGATGGCCGGAGGCGTGAGCGACTCGGTCGCCGACTATGGCGCCGCGAAGCGCCCCATCTTGCTCATGAGTGGCACTTTGGACGTGAGCGCGGGGCCCATTTACGATCGCGCCGAAGGAATCGACGTGACGTGGCTCGAGCTCGTCGGTGGATGCCACGAAGCCTTCGCCCTCGGCGGCTGCAAAGAGCTCGACGAGAAGCTCGCCTGGTCCCTCGTCTCTACCCACATCCTCGCGTTCGGCCGCCGTCACCTCCTCGGCGACGCGACGCAAGACACCACCGCCATCGTCACCGGGGAGCGCTCGCTCTCCGACGTGGTCCGCCTGAAGCACAAGGGCCCCGTCACTCCCCCCTCCGGCCCCTAACCGAGGAGCTCTCGTGTCGCTCGTAAGGCTCATTTCCCGTTCGTCTCTCGCGCTCGCGCTGGTCGCCGCGTCCGGCCTCGCGTCGTGCAAGAGCGACAGCAGCACCACAGAAGCCCCTCCGCCGCTGCAAACCGGCCCCGCGGGCCCCAAAATAGGCTTCCCGGGCGGGGCGCAGCGGCTCACCAAGCCGCAGTACCAAGCCGCAATCGCCGACATCTTCGGCCCCGACGTGGTCGTGCCTCCCGCCCTCGAGCCCGACGTCGCGGTCGAGGGGTTCGAGTCGGTCGGCGCCACCGGTGCGGCCGTGTCGGCGCGCGGAGTCGAGCAGTACGAGGCCGCCGCGCAGGCGATCGCCAAACAGATCACGAGCGAGCCGCGGCTCTTCTCTCGCGTCTCCACGTGCCAGCCGCGCACCCCGGACGACGTCGCGTGCGCGCGTGCGCTCGTCGCGCCCCTCGGCGAGAAGGTGTTCCGGAGGCCGCTCACCGAGGCCGAGGTCACCAAGCTCGTCGGGGTCGTCACGTCGGCCGCGATCACGGGCGGCTCGTTCGAGAAGGGCGCCCTCTATGGAATCAGCGCGCTCCTCCAGAGTCCCTTTTTCCTCTATCGGCCCGTCGTCGGCGAGCGCGATCCGGAAGACCCCACGAAGCTACGTTTTACGGCCTACGAGCTCGCGACGCGGCTCTCGTTTTTCCTTTGGAACACCATTCCGGACGACGCGCTCTTGGAAGCCGCGAAGACCGGAAAGCTCGATACTCACGAAGGAGTAGAGGCCCAAGTCACGCGCATGCTCGCGTCGCCGAAGGCGCGGAACGGCCTCCGCAACTTCGTCCGCGAATGGCTCCGCCTCGGTGAGCTCGATCTCCTCCAAAAGGACACCAAGATCTTCACCACCTACACGAGCGATCTCGGCGCGATCGCCCGCGAGGAGACGCTGAAAGGCTTCGAGGACCTCGTCTTCGAGCGCGACGCCGACATCCGCGGGGTGATGACCACCCGCCGCGCGTTCGTCACCCCAAAGCTCGCGTCGATGTACCAAGTACCGGCGCCCTCCGCGACGGGCTTCGCGCCCGTCGAGCTCCCAGAAAAATCGGGCCGCCGCGGACTCCTCGGTCAAATCGCGTTCTTGTCGCTCTACGCGCATCCCACGTCCACGTCGGCCACGCTGCGCGGCAAATTCGTGCGCGAGAAGCTGCTCTGCACGCCGATCCCGCCGCCGCCGGTGGACGTGAACACCGCCCTCCCCGAGCCAACCGAAAAAGAGAAGACGTTGCGCGAGCGGGTGAAGATCCACTTCGCCGCCCCCACGTGCGCGGCCTGCCACACGGCGATGGACCCGATTGGCCTCGGGCTCGAGCAGTTCGACGGCATCGGCCGCTTCCGCACCAAGGAGAACGGCGCCACGATCGACCCGAGCGGCGAGCTCGACGGAGTGGCCTTTACCGACGCCGCCTCCCTCGGACAGGCCATCCACGACAGCCCCGCCTTCCCGGCGTGCATCACTCGCAAAATGTTCCTCTACGCGACGGGCTCACTGCCGACCGCGGATCTCGTGCCGACGACCGACGCGCTGAACGAGCGCTTCGTCGCCAGCGGATACCGCATGAAGGTGCTCATGGCCACGGTGGCCACGAGCCGAGCATTCCGCGTTTACGTGGCTCACTGAGGCGGTACGAGATCATGCGCAAACCACTCGATCGACGCACGGTGCTTCGCGGAATGTTGGCAGGGGGCCTCGTAACCCTCGGCCTCCCGTTCCTCGAGATTTTCGGTACGGAGCGCAGCGCCCACGCCGCGCCAGACGCGCTCCCGAAGCGCTTCGGGCTCTTCTTCTGGGGAAATGGAGTCTTGCCCGACTCGTGGATCCCGAAGAGCACCGGGAGGGGATATGCCCTCTCTCCCACGCTCCTCCCCCTCGCCGCCCACCAAGCCAAATTCTCGGTGATAAGTGGCATGAACGTGCCATTGCAAAACACCGTCCCCCACCTCTCCGGGCCGGTCGGGTTGCTCACTGGCTCTCCGGGGTCGAAGCTCGATCCGGGCGCGTTCGCGGCGCCTACGCTCGATCAGGTCATCGCCGAGGTCGTCGGCACCGACTCCCGCTTTCGTTCGCTCGAGGTCGCGGTTCAACCGGGAACCACCGGGCTCTCGCACAACGGTCTCAATAGCCCGAACCCGGCGGAGAGCTCCCCCGCCGCGCTCTTCCAGCGCGTCTTCGGGCCCGAGTTCGTGAAGCCGGGCAGCAACGCCGCGCCGAGCCCCACCCTCGCCCTCCGGAAGAGCGTGCTCGACGCAGTGACGGACGACACGAAGCGCCTCCAAGGCACCCTCGGGGCGACCGACAAAGCGCGCCTCGAGCGCCACCTCGACGGCGTGCGTTCGCTCGAGCTCCGCATCAAGAAGCTCCAAGAGTCGCCCCCGAACTTGGTCGCGTGCAACCTGCCGCAGGCCCCTAAGGACGACTACGCCCCGGTCGCGGGTCGGCCTCCCATGTCCGAGATTTCTCGGGCGATGGTCGATATTTTGGCGATGGCGCTCGCCTGCGATCAGACGCGGGTCTTCTCGTTCTGGTTCTCGCACCCGGTGAACAACACGCTCTTCCCGGGCGCCTCTTCGGGTCACCACCAGCTCACCCACGACGAGCCGGGAGCGCAGCCCGAGGTCGGCAAGATCCTCGAGCAAATCATGACCGAGCTCGCGTACATGCTGAAGGCGTTCGACGCGGTCCCGGAGGGCGACGGCACGCTCCTCGATCACTGCGGGATCCTCGCCACGACCGACTGCAACTACGGCCGCCAGCACACGCTGCAAGACTACCCCCTCATCGTCGCGGGCTCCTGCAACGGGGCCCTCAAGACGGGCGAGCACCACCGCCTCGCCGGCGACAGCACCAGCAAAATCGGCCTCACGCTCTCGCGCGCGATGGGCCTCAATATGGAATCGTTCGGCACCAGGGAAGGCAGAATCGCGACGAGCCTCTCCCAGATCGAGGTCTGATCATGGCCACTCTTCGGAATGCCCACCACCGCAGTCGCCGCGCGCTCGCGCCGATGTTCGCGATCGTCGCGTCGACTGCCCTCTTCGTCGCGCTCCCCGGCTGCTCCACCGCCGAGGACACTACCGATCCCACCTGCCAGCCCGGCGCCTCCGAGGCGTACGTCATCACCGAGCTCTCCTTCACGCGGGAGAACCCCAAGGGCGTCGCCGTCGGCTTCGATCTCGACAAGCGGGTGAGCGCGATCGACGAACAGGAGTCGTGCGGCAAGGCCGACTTGAAGAGCCCGGACGGCACCGAGGGGATCGACAACCAGCTCGCCCTCCTCGTCCCCGACGTCGAAAAACAGGTCGGAAACGCGGTCGACGGCATCATCCAGGGAGCTATCAACGACGGTCGATTGCTCATCGCGCTCGACCTCGCCAACGTGAACGACACCCGCGACGACAAGTGCGTCGATTTGAAGGTGAGCCTCCTCGACGGCAAACCCACCCTCGGCACCGACGGCATCGCCGACGCGTACCAGACGTTCGATCTGCGCAAAGAGGGCCAGCTCGAGAGCAACGCGACGAATGGCAAAATCGAGAACCGCACGTTCACGATTGGCCCCTTCCCGCTAAGGATCCCGATCGCCATCTTCGACGTGAGCTTCACCATCTTCATGCGCGACGCCGTGGTGCGCTTCACGATGGACGACGAGGGCAACGCCGAGGGCCTCCTCGGTGGCGGCGTGTCGATCAAAGAGATCGCGGACGGCGTGCGCACCGGGGCAGGCGTCGAGCGCATCATCGGCGCCATCATCGCCGCCGGAAACGCGGCCGCCGATCTGGCCCCCGATCCGGACACGGGTCGCTGCACGCTCATCTCGGCCGCGCTCGCGTTCAAGGCTCGCCGCGCGTTCGTTCGGCCGGCCCAAGCGCCCTGAGCTTCGGCACGCGGGGACCCGGGTTTCCGTAGCGCCCTGACGCGCGACTAGAGTCGCGTACCGGCTCACGTCAGTGGCATCACCATCGCCACCCGCGGAGAGAGCGCGACACCGAGCCGGACCTCCGTCTCCAAGATCGTGCCGAGGCGCGGGCCCGCCTCCTCGGGCGCGAGCGCTCGAAAGCCCACCCGCGTGTAGAACGGCGCGTTGAACGGGATGTCGCGAAAGGTGGTCAGCGTGAGTCGCCGGAGCCCGCGTGATCGTGCCCAGTCGGCGCTCGCGGCGAGGAGCGCGCGGCCGAGACCTTTTCCGCCGTGAGTGGGCTCCACGTCGAGCTCGAGGAGGTGCGCGTCGCCGTCGGGGTGGGCCTCGAGGAGCGCAAATCCGACCGCGACGTCTTCGTGGTCGACGGCGACGAGGAGGCGTTTTTCTCCCGCCGCGACGAGCAGCGCCGAAGGATCGTGGAGCGGCAGGGCCGCCGCGGCGGGGAGCCCCACGTCGGCGAATCGGCTCGCCGCGCGCGCTTCGATCCCCGCGAGGAGTGGCACGTCGCGTTCGTTCGCGTCTCGAATCATCGGCGCGAGAGTAAGCCAAAAACCTCACGCGGCTCGCCCCATCGAACGCACCACGGGCCCGGCATCGCGCCGAGCCCGCCCTGACGCTACCTTGCTATCGCGAGCGGCCTACTGCGCCGCACGAACGCAGCGACCACCGAACTTGCCATATTGGAACGTGACCTGGAATTGGTTCACGTTGCCGCGCCCGTACTGGTGCCCTTCCCAGGAGCTGCCGACGACGCCAGCGAGAGGGATACCGGTGTAAAGCGTTCCCACCGAGCCGGCGGGCTTGAGCGAGCGAGTGCACGTGGCGGCCCCCGCCGCGGGCGCGGCCGAGAAGTCGCAGAAGGTCGAAGTGGGCACTTGGAAGTCGCCGGTGTACTCGCCGAGGTTGCCAGCGAGATCGTACCAACCCTCGCCCCCCGAGAGCTGGAACGAGACGTCGTTGCGGAAGCGCCCCGGGCTCGCGATCCACGGGCTGAGGTCGCGGAGGGTGTTCGTACCGGTGGGGAACTCGTAGAAGATGCCGCCGTTTCCGAGCGACGTATCTTGGCAGTTCCAGCCGCCGGTTCCGGGCCTGCCGTTGCACCAGTTGTAGTTCGGACGCGTGAGGGCGGTGGGGCCCGTGGGCTGGCCGTAGGGACCCCATGCATCTTGCATATCGGCTAGACGGGCGAGCTCTCCGCCGTCCCACGCGCAGAACGCGGCGAGCATCATCGGCATCGCGCACGTGAGGGGCTTGGTGTCGAGGACCGTGCGCGAGTTGCTTCGCGGCGGCATTCCGTACTGCGCGACGTCGGCGTCGGGCTGCCAGTAGGTGGCGTGGCCGCTCGAGCCGCTGTTCGCGTTCGCAGGGTCGTAGCCGTTGTAGCAGCCACGAATACCATTGTAGTTGTCGATGTCGATCGCGCCGAGGTGCGCCACCAGGTTGAGCGGGCCCGTCTTGGAGGCGGGATACAGATTGCCAACTACCGGCGCGAGGGTGAGGAGCTGACCGAGCTGCGAGGTGGGGTTCGCGGCCACGTACGTCGCGACCCACGCGCGGACGTTGGGTCCGACGGCGGTGATGAACGAGCGCATGCGGCCCGCGGTGATCTCGTATTTGTCGAGGCGCCGCGTGGTGCGCGTGGGGAGCGTGAGGGACCGGCAGCACGACTCGTGCGCCACGCCCAAACCGCCCACTTCACCCGCGCCGCAGGTCTGGATTCCCGAGGTTTCTCCGGTGTCGCACGACCGCGCAACGCACTTTCCGGCGGGGGAGCAGGCCGTGCTCACGCAGTCTCCGTCGGCGGCACAGCCCCGGTCGTCGCGGCAGCGCGGAGCGGTGTAGGAGAAGGCGCCGTCGGTCACGGTGCCGCCGCCGCAGTCCACGTCGGTCTCGCCGCCGTTCCGGATCCCGTCCGTGCTGGTGGGCTCCACGCAGACGGTCGCGGTGCACGCGTTCGCGAGGCAATCGGTGTTCGTCACGCACGACTTGGTGAGTGAGCACTTGGGCGCGTTCGGCCCGCCGCAGTCGATGTCGGTCTCGCCGTTGTTTTTCTTGCCGTCGGTCGCGCTGGGGGGATCGCACACGCCGTTCGAGCAGTTCGATTGGCAATCATCGCCGGTAACGCACTTCTGGCCGCCGGGACAGAGCTTGTCCGGAGCCGCGGTTCCGCCACAATCGATGCCTGTCTCGCCGCCGTTGCGCCTACCGTCTTGGTGCACGGTCGGGGGGGCGTCGTTGCAGGCGAGGGCGCGGCAGTAGTCCGTCTTGCAGTCGCGGTCTTGGCCGCACGGATCGCCGTTTTCGCAAGGGTTAGGCAGACCCACGCCGCACGTCTTGGTGCCGGGAGGGGCGCACGTTTTATCGGGTTTGCAGGTGGTGCTTTGGCACTCTTCGTTCTTCGTGCACGGCTCGCCGTCGCACTTCACGGGGCACGTTCCGCCACAATCGACGCCGGTCTCGGTGCCGTCTTGGGCCTTGTTCACGCACGAGCTCGCGTCGCACTTTCCGTTCACGCAGTTCAGCGTGGTGCAGTCGGCCGCCGCGGTGCATGCCGCGCCGACGGCGCACTTGGTCGCCTCGTTTTTCCCACACCGAATCGCGGAGTCCACGCCGGCGTCCGGCGGCGGGGGAACCGACGAGTCGACCACCGGAGTGGGCGGCACGTCGTCGTCGGAGCTCGTGCAGCCCTGGGTGGCGGCAAAAAGCACCATCGATACCGACAACGTGATCCACGTGCGCTGCTTGGACAAAGGAGGCCTCCTCGGCGTCGACGACGACCTCTCAGCGTATCCGTGTGCCGGTGGCGCGCAACGCCAATCACGGCGCCCCGAACCTTCGACACGCCACGCGCCACGCGCCGCGCGCGACGACGCCGCGCTCCTCACGCCCGAAAGGTGCCCGCGAGGAACGAACGGCGTCAGTCTTCGAGGATCCCGAAGGTCCACGTCTCGCCGGGCGCACGGACCACGATCATCTGCGATTCGACACGCTTCAAGAGGCTGGCCGCGGAGGTGATCGCGGTCGGCCTCACCCCGACCGCGACGCCGTTTTCCCACTCCCACACCCGCGCCTCGCCCACCCCCTCGATCGAGTACACGAGCTCGAGGATGCGTCGCAGGCGTGGCGTGAGCTTGGGCTTTGGCAGCGTCTCGGTCGTCATTTCAAATCGTCGAGCACGGCCTTGGTGATCTCGGCCACCGAGAGCGTCTTCTCGCCCTCGTGATCTTGGGAGAACTTTTGCGCCCGCGCCGGATCGACGGGCACCAGATCGGGCCCCATCGGACCGAGCACGTTGCTGCCGGTCACGAGCCGAAGCTCACCCGCGTCGTGCCATTTTTTGTCGTAATAGTCCTGAAAACGAAGCTTCCCCTTCTTGCCGGCGAGGCTGGCGGTGAGCGCGCAGCGGGGCGTGTCGAAGGTGAGCTTCGTGCCGTCGTCTTGCACGATCTCGGCGAGCCACGCGCTCGCGGGGTCGAGCTTCATGCCGCAGTTGGAGCAGCGCCCGGAAGGCGCGCTGGCGGACGGCGTGGCGGTAGGATCTTTTTTGCAGCCAGCGAGGCCGGTGACGACGAGCGGGAGCGCGAAGAGCGCGCGCCGGGAGAAGGTCTTTTGCATGCGAACCTTTTGTACCAACCGACGAGCGCAGCAGCTTGGACGGGTGGGACAATGGAGCCTAGGAAAGGAGCTCCGAAGAACAGACCGACTCTACGCAACGATTCGGTCAGGGAAAAAGCGGAGTGAATCCGGTGATGACCGCGTAGCGCAAGACGGGCGCCGCCGCGAGCAGGAACACGAGCCCCCACGCGAAGCCAGACCGCCTCAGCGCTTGCTTCGCGTACGGACCAAACGCGGCTTTTGCCTCGTTCCCTCGCGCAAAAAAGCTGCCGAGCGCCGCCCCGCCGCCCCACGTGGCGGCGAGGAACATCGCGCCGAAGAGCGGATACCCGAGGCCGAGCACATCGCTTTTCAAGAGGCAGAACGGACACACGTGCTGCGGCACCTCGAACGCGTGGGGAGCCACCTCCAGCATCACCGCGCCCAGCGCGAGAGGGAACGCCGCGAGCGACAGCGCACCGGCGAGCACCACCCGAGGACGCTCCGGTCTCCGCGCGGCGAGCGCGCCCACCACCACCGCCGCGAGCACCGCGCACAGCGCCGCGATCGTGGTCGGCACGCGCGGACCGACCGCCTCGAGCGAGCCTACCCCCGCGCCCGCGTCGAGCGTGACCGAGCAACACGAGGCGACGACCGTCAAATCGAGGTCGGTGAAGAACTTCACGGAGAGCCCGAAGCTCACGAGCGCGAGGGGCCCGAGCGTGAGCATCGCGATCGCGAGCGGCCTGGCGAGGTCGAACGAGCGCACCTTTTGGTCGAACGCGAAGAGCTGCGCGAAGAGCCCCGCCACGAGCGCGAGCAGCACATCGGCCACGAGCGCGCGGAAGCCCCACGGGCTCGCTTGGAACACACCGTAGCCGCACATCGCCCCGCGAATGCCGTGACTCAGCCGCTCCGCCGCGAGGGCGGTGAACGCGACACATGCGATCTGCACCCCCGCGCCGACGCGCACGAAGGTGGCCGAGAGATCGAGCCGCCGCTCGAGCAGGAGCTGGCCCTCGGTCGCGCGCGCTAGGCTAAAATGCCGCAACACGAGGAACCCCGTGTAGGATGCACGCAAAAGGAGCGCGAGCGAAACGAGCCCCGCGACGAGGCGAAGCGCGACCCAAGGCTCGAGCAAGTTCCTCACGCGGGCTCTCCTGCGGCGGCGCTGCTCGGCTCTACTTTGGAGCGGTCGTGTGCGAGCGGCTCGAGACGACCGTCTTTCAGACCGAGCACGCGGTCGACCTTCGGATGCCCAACGATGCGCGCGTCGTGGCTCGCGACCAGCACCGCGCGATCCTCGGCCGTGATCGCGGTGAGCTCGTCGCCGAGGGCCTTCGCGCGTTCGTCGTCGAGGTGGGCGGTCGGCTCGTCCATGATCACGAGCGGGGGATCGAAGAGCAGCGCGCGCGCCAACGCGACCCGCTGCCGTTCGCCACCGGAGAGCTTACGAACGGCGGTTTTGGCTTGTTTTTCCACACCAAACCGCGTGAGGAGCGACATCGCGCGCGCCTCGTCCTCGCGGCGAACGCCCTCCGGCACACGTGGGAGGAGCACGTTCTCGAGCGCGGTGAGGGCGTCGAGGAGCTGCAAATCTTGGAACACGAAGCCCACCTTTTTCCGACGCACGTCGGCCCGGTGCGACTCGCGGAGGCGCGAGGTGGGCTCGCCGTCCAAGAACACCTCGCCGCTCGTGGGCGAGAGCATGCCGCCGACGATCGCGAGGAGCGTGGTCTTCCCGCTTCCGCTCGGGCCGCGGAGCACGATCAGCTCGCCGCGCCGAACCTCGAACGAGACATCGTGCAGCACCTCGCGCCGCACGTCGCCGTCCCGCACGCGCTTCGTGACCGCTTCGACTCGCACCGCAGCCGCAGGACCCGACATCGCTCCAAACTCTAGCCCGTGCGCTTCGTCGGCGCGCGCGAGGCGAGGAAAAGACGCGCCCCGAGTCCCGCCGAACACCGCGCCAAAGATGTGCCATCGTGCGCCGAAATTGTGTGCCGCGCCATAGCGATGACCCTCCGTTCCGCGCGAATCGAAGTCGAAAGCGGCGCAACCATGGGATGGAACACACCGTGCAGCGATCTCCATGCTCGCCCCGGGTTAGGGTCGCGCTACCCTGAAACAACCTCATGTCTGCACGCAAACACCGCACTCCCTTGTTGCTGCTCACCGCCTTTCTCGGCGCGGCCGGGATCGCGGCGTGCACACTAAATCCTCAGCCCCTGCCTCCGGAGGACGACGATCGTTTGAAAGCCAACGATCCCGAGGAGGCGCCGGGCACAGGCGGCACGACCTCACAGGACGGCGCGGCGAGCGTCCCGCCTGCCAGGCCGGCAGACGCGAGCGCCCCTTCGGCCGACTCCGCCGTGCAAACCCCTGATTCGGGCTCCCCGGACGCGACGATCGACGCGGGGGACGCGGGCACGACCTCCGACGGTGACGCCGCCGCCGACTGAGACGCGGACCGAATCGCGGACGCGAGCTACCTCGCGCGGGCACCCTGCGAGTGCCCGCGTCGCCGATCACGTGCATAGCGCACGAATCGTGAGAGCTACTTCGGGTCGCGTTTGCCGCCGACGTACTCGTCGAGCAGGTTCGACGTGAAGTCGGCGAGGAGGCCGTCCGTCACGCGGAGGCGGCGCGACATTTCGCGCGCGATGTTGAGGACGATGAGGGCATAGGCCTTCAAGTCGTGCCGGTAGAGGCCATCCATGTCTTCCGACGATACGCGGAGGAGGCGAGCGGGCCCGAGCGCACGGACGGTGGCCGAGCGCGGCTGCATGTCGATGATCGACATTTCCCCGAAGGCGTCGTTGGGGCCGAAGATGGCGACCCTGGTGTCGCGCCCGCGGCGGCTCTTCTTGGTGACTTCCATCTCGCCCTCGAGCACCACGAAGAGCTCGCGACCGGGGTCACCCTCGCGAAAAATGGCCTCGCCGGGGGGCGCGCGGAAGGTCTTCAGGGTGGCGCAGAGGTGCTCGAGCACGTCGTCCGGGAGGGCGCCGAAGAGGCCTATCTCGCGGAGCTGACTGGGCGTTATCGGAGCATCGGAGCGGGTGGTGGGGAGGTTTCGACTGGATGCGCGCTCGGACATGGCTAAAGCCCTCGTTCGTTCGGGTGCTGCGTGTGCGAGCAGGAGCGGGTGCGCTCGGGCGGTTCAGGCGGTTCAGGCGGTCGGTACGAGATCTTTGGTGAACACGAGGCGCTTACGGTTTCGCCCCGCGTAGTTCTCGATCTCTTGGACGGTCCAACCGACCGCAAGATGGAACCGCTGCGAGCCTTCGTTGCCGAGGGTGGTGATCGCCTTCATGCGCACGCACCCCGCGTCTTTGCATCGCTCCGTGAACTGCTCGTAGAGCAGACGCCCTACGCCGCGTCGGCGCTGCTCGGGGTGAATGCCGACGAGGTGCACGTAGCCGGTCTTCACGGGATGGTGCGCGATGAAACCCAGCAAAAAGCCGATCATTTTGCCGTCGGACTCGACGATGAGCGCCTTGTCGCCGAGCTCGTAGAAGAAGATCGGGTGCGCGAAGGTGTTGATCGGGCCGTCCCACCAGCGATCGATGACCTCGACGATTTCGTCGAAATCTTCCTTCTTGATCTCACGCGTCTGCATCCACACGAGGGTTTCATCTTTCCACCTTCCGGCGCAAGCAGACCGAGCAACAAAAGCGTCGTCCGCGACGCAGAAGATGCGTCGTCGTTCCATCGGTGCGCGCCTTGGCCTTGACGCGGCGCCCTCGGGCTGCGAACGAATGCGGCGATGCAGCCCGTACGGATAGCTCCCTCCATCCTCTCGGCCGATTTTGCCCGCCTCGGTGAGGAGGTCCGCGCGCTCGAGTCCGCGGGGGCCGATTGGGTCCACGTCGACGTGATGGACGGCAGGTTCGTCCCCAACATCACGATTGGCCCGCCGGTGGTGGCCGCGCTCCGCAAGGTGACGAAGCTGCCCCTCGATTGTCATCTGATGATCGTCGAGCCGGAGCGCTACGTGGAAGACTTCGCGAAGGCCGGCGCCGACACCATCTCCGTGCACGCGGAGGCCTCGGTTCATCTGCACCGCACGCTCTCCCATATTCGTTCCCTCGGGAAGCGCGCTGGCGTCGTGCTCAATCCGTCGACCGACGAGCGCGCCCTCGACTACGTGCTCGAGGTCACCGATCTCGTGCTCGTGATGAGCGTGAACCCGGGCTTCGGCGGGCAGAGCTTCATCGAGGCGGTGCTCCCCAAAATCGAGGGAATTCGCGAGCGCATCGAGGCGCGAAAGCTCGACATCGACATCGAGGTCGACGGAGGAATCACCCCCGAGACCGCCCCCCGCGTGATCGCGGCGGGGGCGAACGTGCTCGTCGCGGGAAACGCGGTATTCTCGAAACCGAGCTACGCGGACGCCATTCGCGCGATCCGCGGAAAGGCCTGATGAACCGCTCTCTTCGTCTCGCGGGCGTGCCCGGATCACTCGCCACGATCCTCGTTTTGGCCGCGCTCACCTCGTGCAACTCCGAGCCGCACGTGCCGCGCCTCGCCCCCGCGATGGTGCCCGTAGAGGCACCGACCGCATCCGTGCAACATGCACCTTTGCCGGACGGCCCCGCCCAAGCGGAGGAAGACAAGCGCATCGCGGCGATGCTCAAGAAGGTGAGCGCCGTGCGTGGCCTCCCCGCGCTTCGCTCCGTGCCGGGGGTGGTGCTCGAACGCTCGGCCCTCGTCGCCGAGGTGCGCAAAAAGGCCGACACGGAGTACCCCAAATCGGCGATCGAGCGCGACGCGAAGATGATGGAGCTGCTCGGCTTCGCGAATGCCCCTTTCGACTACCTGGCGGAGCTGTCTCGTTTGCTCGAGGCCCAGCTCGACGGCTTTTACGAGCCCAAGACCGGCACCATGTACGTCGCGGCCGATCTCGACGGCGACGCGGCGAGCCTCGCCCTCTCCCACGAGCTCGTGCACGCGCTCCAAGATCAGCACTACGACCTGAAGCCCCGCGGCGGGTACCACCCCGGCCAGAGCGACGAGATGATGGCAGGCAGCATGATGGCGGAGGGCGACGCCACGAGCACGATGCTCGACGTGTCGTTGAAGGCGCAAGGGCAGACCGCGCTCGACCTCCCCGCCACGCTGTTCACGAACCTGCTCTCCAACGCGATGAGCTTCGGTGACGCCGCGAAGGCGCCGCGATTTTTGCGCTCTACGCTTGTTTTCCCCTATGTCGAGGGCACCCTCTTCGTGAACGAGCTCCGGCGTCGAGGCGGCTTCCCCAAAGTGGACGAGGCCTGGCGCAACCTGCCGAAGACCACCGAGCAGGTGCTCCACGTCGAGAAATGGGCGGCGCACGAGCCGGCCCTCGCGGTGCCCTATCCCACGGCCCAGGCATTGGGTGCAGGATACACCAAAGTGGACGAGGACACCGCCGGCGAGGGCGGGATGCGCATCACCCTCGAGGAGTGGACCGGCCCTGGCGATGCCAAAGTCGCCGCTGCCGACTGGGGCGGCGACAGGTCTGGCGTGTACACGAACGGGAAGAGCATGGCCGGCGCGATTTTGGTCGTGACCGACAAGCCGGCGACGGGCCCGGAAGACGCCTTTGCCAAGCGCGCGCTCGACAAGGCGCGCCCCGGCCTCGAGAAGCTCCAGGGGAAGATCACGAAAGACGCGAGCTTCGTGTGCGTCGATCGCCCGGGCCTCGGCCCCCTCACCTTCGCGCGCCGCGGACGCGCGTATACCATTTTGGCGGGCCCCGCCGAGCGCTCGGAGAGCGCCGTGTGGACTCCCAAGGGCGACTGCGCGTTGGCGCGCAAGTGGGCAGACGAGGTGCTCACCCGCGGCGCGCAAGTGAAGTGAGGTAAGCGCGCAGCCACCATGCGCCGCGCGCCGTCGTGGTCACTCCACGTTGGGGGCGCCGGGTGTCTCTTTCGTGGTCTTGAACGATGCGTCGGGATCGCCGCTCGGGATTCGAGAATAGCTGTTGTCGCCGGTGGACCCGTCTGGCGGGAACACCACTTTGCCGAGGGTGCCGCCGTCGGCCGCGAGCAAGAAGAGCGTCTCGCCGCTCTTGTTGCTTATCCCGAACTCGGCGTTGAAGCAGTGCGCCTGCCCCCCGTCGGGGCACGCCCGTCCCGCGTCGCCGGTGCCGCCGCCGCGCACGATCACGTAGCCATTCGTGGGCACCATCGTCGCGGCGGGGAAAGTGACGGCCTCGCGGAGCTTGGGCTCGCCCGTGTCCTTGTCGCGATCGGCGAGGCGAAGGCCGGCGAGATCTTGGGCTTGCGGCGCGATGTTCACGATCTCGACCCACTCGTCGCCGCCGGAAATTTCGTTGATGAGGAACGTGGACGCGCTCACGTTGGCCCCTGCGTCGAACGGGAGGGCGGAGTCCTTCACGTTCGCGTCACGCGGGCTCGCGTCGATGGGTGGCGGCGGCGGGGGCGGCACGTAGACGTCGGCGCCGGAGTCGGTGCCGCCAGGGTCCACGCCGCCGTCGGTGCAGGCATAGGCGACGAGACAGAGCGCCGCACAACCGACTGCAAAATACCGTTTCATGACTCGCCCCGATCTTTCGTCGTTCCGCTTCATTGTCCGTGAAACTCGCGAACCTGCTTCAGCACCACCTGCCCGTTCGCGAGCACCTTGAATTCCATGTCGAGCGCGGCCGGCTTTCGAGAGTCGTAATGCACGTTCGCGCACGACGTGGCATATCCCGCGCTCACCGAGCAATAGGCCACTTCGACTGCGCGCGCGACGGAGACCACCTCGCCCATCTTCTGCGGATCGAGCACCGGGCCCGGCAAAGGCGCGCCCCAAGGCTCCGGCGTCGCGGTGCGGATCGTCGTGTACCTATCGGGCCGTGTCGTGTCGACGCTGAAGGTCACCTGTGTCGTCTCGGCGAGGGTGCCCGGAGGCGGGTTCGTCACCAGTACGTTCCCCTTCTGAAGGGAGAGCGTGTACCCGATCGCGCCACCGCCGTTGATCACGCGGGTGATGACGACGCCATTCGCGATCACGTCGGAGTCGGTGTCGTAGGCGGGCACCACCGCGAGCCCCATCGCGCTGGTGGCGTGATCGAGGCGCGCGAACGAGCGCTCCTCGACTGCGCGCTGGTTCCACAGGCTCGCGTAGACGGCCTTGACCGCGCACTGCGGCGTCCGCGGTTTTACCTTCAGCTTCGTGATCGCGTCGGAGTCGTCGACCTCGATCGTGCAGGAAAAATCGGCGTTGTCGCGCGCGGCGAGCTTCACCGAGAAGCTGTCGTGAAGGCCGGCGCCGTCGAAGTTGGGGATGTCCTCCGCGTTCGCGCTGGAGCGGAACTTGAGCTCGTCCATGGTCGGGAACCGCTGCCCCAGCTTCGCGACCTCGGCCCCCACCGCCGCCACGTGCGCATCTGGAACGCGGCCCGAATAAAAGAGACTTTGAATCTCGGCGATGCGCGTGCGCCGATCGTTCGGCGAGAGCGCGCCGTTCTTCTCGTCGGCGACGAACGTGTCGAGCTTGCCCTTCAAGACGGGATTGTTCGCGACAAAATCGCGGTACCACTGCACCGGCACACCGAACCCGTAGGGCGCCAGATCGTAGCCAATGCGGTGGCTGGTCGAGTCGAGCTGGGAATGACGACCGAGCACCTTGGGGCTCGCCAAGAAGCCGAGGTTCGTCGCTTTGCCGCCGAAGCGCCCGCCGTCGTTCACGCACGCGGGGGAGAGGATCGCGCACATCGCGTCGTAGTCGCGCACCGCCGGCTCGCTCACCACCGGGAGCGGGATCCACGGCTTGTCGATTCGTTCGCGGTACTTTTGCTCCACGATCTCCTTCGTGGTGGGCTCGAGCACGTATCCTGTTTTGCCCACCACCATGTGCACCGGCTGGTCGGCGAAGCGGGCGAGCTCGGGGTGCTCGGGCGAGGCGTCGCGGAGCACCATGTTCGGCGTGCCGCGCTCTTTGCTCTTCAGGTTCACGTGCGACGTCACGTCTTGGTAGGCGCGCGTGATCGTGCCGGCGACGACCGAGAGATCGAGCGGGAGCTCGTCGAACACGGGAATGTCGGTGGGCCGCAACATCCCGTAGTCTTTGGGGAATACACGCAAGTAGCCCCACGCTTCGCCCGGGTTGAGGGGCAGGTATTTCACCGAGCCGAGCACCTGGTCGATGGTCATCGGCTCGACCCCGATCGCGCGCAGCTTGTCGCGGACGCGCTCGACGGTTTGCTGCGGACCGGTCGCCACCATCGCGAGCCGCACGTTCCCGAGCCGTATCTTCGGCTTCAAGATCTCGACCGCCCGCAAGATGCCCTCTTCGTGGATGACGTCGTCGGGGTAAAACTGGATCGCGTAGGTGGGGATGGTCTCGCTCCCCAGCATGTACGATTGCAGGCTGCCCGCGATGTAGCGCTTGTCGTCCCCGTAGTAGGTATATTGATTGAACGTGGCGGGGTCGTCGGTAATGCCGATGGCGTATTTCGCGAACTCGTAGTGCAGCTTGGCGAACGAGGGGACTTTGCCGTTCTCTTCGTAGTTCGCGTTGATGAAGTAGGTACGGCTCCCGCCGCTGCGAACGTCGATGAAGTACTTCAGCACGCGACCGGCTTGGCCGAAGCCGCCGCCCTCGGTGGAGAACACGTCGAACGCGCGGACCGAGCGCAGCGCGGGGAGGGCGAGGGTCTTTTTCAGCTCCTCGACGCTCATGTCTTCTTCGACCGGAGGCGGCTCGTCCGCGCAGCCGGCGATCGACGCGCCGGAGAGCACCAGCGCCACCGCCACGAGCGACACCCCGCACCCCCTCCGAAGGGCCGCGCGAGGACCGAACGTTCGTGAAAGATGGGCCATCGTCGAAGCGTACGTCACGTTCACGGGACTTCCTTGGCGCTCTCACGCGCCGACACGAGGCCGCTCGCCACGTTCGCGCGGCAAGCAGCGACGACGAGAGCGAGCGAGGCGAGGGCGGGAGGAGACATTCGTGACTCTTCAAAGCAGGCCGCGTGCCATCAAATAGCATCGCGTTTTCAGCCATTTGTGCGAGTCCGCGGTGTGCCATGACGAGCCGCCACCGATCGAGCGCGGACCTCGAGTAGACGCCGGTCTCTTCAGCAGGGATCGTCGATGACGGAGACTTGGCCGTCGCTCGACACGCGGACGATGCGCCTGCCGCATACCGAGGTCGAGGTCAGATCGAAGCCGCCATCGACGCGCGCGTAGGCAGCGGCGCCACACGAGAAGGTCTCGCCGCCGAGCTGTGCGATCACGATGGCCTCTTCGGGCGAGTCGATCGTGCCGAACAGCGCGCGCGCCTCGCTCGGCGAGCGAATCACGCCGACCTCGTCACCGCGGGTGTAAACCCAGTACGCAACCCTGCACACACCGGACGGCTGCTCTCGCATCGGCGCGGCTTTCGTGACGACGGACAGCCCCTCGCAGCTATCGCCCATCAGGCGGAGGCTCGCGAGCTTGGTTTTGCATGCGTCGACATCGGTCGCGTTCGCGCACGGAGTGCCGCGTGAATCCGTGCCCATCGTCGGCGACCACTCCGCTACGTGCACCACGCCGCCGTTCCCTGCCGTGCGCACGTCGCGCTCCGTCGCTTCCGTCCGCGCGCCGATGAAATCGACCTCATTCGTAGGCGAGAGTCCCTTCGCGAGCACGAGCTCGGACTGCGCGCACGTCGCAGCGGTGAATTGCCCTGTGCCAATTCCGTTTTGGCACAGTCCGAAAGTCGCTCAGGGCAGGCCGGCCACCGTACGTCGCAGGAGGTCGAGCGCGGCATACGCGGCATACGTCTGGATCATCGGGCGATCGTGCACGAAGAGGAGCGGCTTCACGACCGTGCCGGAGCGCGAGGCGACGGCGAGGAACACGGTGCCGACCGGCTTCTCCGGCGAGCCCCCACCCGGCCCCGCGACCCCCGTGATCGCGACGCCGAAGTCGGCCTTTGCGCGCGCGCGAATCCCTTCGGCCATCGCGCGGGCGACGGGCTCGCTCACCGCTCCGTGCGCCGCGATGAGCTCGGCAGGCACGTTCGCAAACTCGGTCTTCGCTTCGTTCGCGTAGGTGATCGCGCCGGCGAGGAGGAACCTTGAAGCCCCCGCAGGTCGCGTGAGCAAGTGACCTACGAGCCCGCCGGTGCAGCTCTCCGCGAGCGCGAGGGTGAGCCCCTTCGCGACGAGGAGCTCGGACACGTGCGCCACGAGCCCGCCGTCGCCCTCGCCATACGCGTGGTCACCGAGCCGGCGCGTGACCTCGTCGGCGAGCGAACGAGCACGTGACTCCGCCGCGGCCGCGTCGCCTGCGCGCACGAAGACCTTCACCTCGACCTCGGGAAAATGTGCCCGATAGCCAATCACGAGCCCGGGGTTGGCCTCTTCCAGGCCCGCGAGCCGCTCGCCGACGACGCTCTCGGGGAGCCCGAAGGTGCCAATCCGAATTTGATACGAGTCGCGCTTCGCGTGGCTCTCGATGCGTGGCGCGATCTGCTCGTCGAAGAGTTTTTTCATCTCGCGCGGGACACCGGGAGTGAAAAAAAGCCGCGCGTTGCCGAGGGTGATGAAGAAGCCCGGCGCGGTGCCGATCGGGTTCACCAGCACGGTCGCCCCCGCAGGAAAATCGGCTTGTTTCTCGTTGGAAACCGACATGGTGCGCTTCAGCGACACGAACCGCTCGCGGATGCGGGCGAGAGAATCCTCGTCGCGAACGAGCGCCACGCCGAGGGCCTCTGCCGCGCACTCGGCGGTGAGATCGTCGGTCGTGGGGCCGAGCCCACCGGTGACGATGACGACCCCCACCTCCGAAGCCAAACGATGAAACGCACGGACGATCTTCGGCTTGTCGTCTGCGACGACGGCGTGCTCGACCACGTCGAATCCGAGCTCGGTCAGGCGAGTGGAGAGCCACGCCGCGTTCGTGTTCACGAGCTCGCCGCGGGTGAGCTCGGTGCCGATGGTCAGAATGGCGACGTCCATGGTGCGTTCCTCGGGGCGATGGCCTCGTTCGAGGCGGCGAGATCTTCTGTGTGTGTAGGTGTCGTAGTGGGGGCGGCGCGTCAGCGAGACAAGCCCGACTGCAGCGGCGTGACTGACCCCTCGACGCGACGGAGAGCCGCGTTTTTCCTAGCTGCGCGCGGCAAAGGAGCGGGCGCCGACCACACGATCCCGAGGTGGCGCATGAGCCGCGTGATCGAAAGCGACGCGAGGAGCGCCTTGCCCAGCGGGCGCTTCGCGTCCCAAAACACCCGCGCCTCGAAGAAGTCGCGCGCGGGGGCAGACTCGAGGGCGAACATGACCCGCGCGGCCTCTTCTTGGGTATCGAACGCGAGGAACGTGACCGTATCGTCGAACACGACGGGGCGCCCCTCGTGGGGCCCGACGAGGCGAAACGCGAGCCGCTTGTAGAGACCGCAAATAGCCACTTTGTACGGCGCGAACGAATACGGACCGATACCGAAGATCGCGAACGGAGAGCGCCCCTCGTAGACACGGCTCTTCCGCGCGGCGAGGGCAGCGGCGTTTTGCGCGAGGTACGCATGGAGCCGCGGTGCCTGCGTCTCGAGAGTAGACGTGTCGTCGGAGAGGCTGATCTGCGGCACGACGAGGGCGCGTCGACCCGCCGCGCGCCCGTTGGCGACGTCGGAGCCCTTGAGGAACGGATACACGCGGTCGACCTCGACCTCGACCTCCTCCCCGCGACCGTTCCGCAGGCCTGCGTTCGTGACCTCGAGCTCCATCACCTTCGCTGCGTCGTGCTTCACCCCCGAGCGCCACACGATCTCGTTCGGATCGCCTTTTTCCTTCGCGAGGTGCCGCGTCTCGTCGAACGCTTGGAGGTTCGCGGTGAGGGTGCCGCCGACGACGGCCATCGTGCGTGAGGCCGGATCGTCGAGCGAAGCGTGCATCGCGAACGCACCGGCGGCCGCCCCCTCCGCGGCGGCCCACATGGAAAGCACGACCGCGTCGACCGATGCACCGAACGCTTTTTGGGAGTCGATCGTGTGGAGTGATCCCGCGACCGCGAGCGCCTCCTCCGTAACGTAGGAGACCATCTTCCGCGCGACCGCAGACTTGCAGAGCATGACGATCCGCGCCCCGTGCGGGAGACCCGCGTGGACGAGCGCACGAAGCATCCACTCCGAGATATCGAAGTTCGACGCGCCGGTGAGGGCACGAAGGCCGGAGTCGCCGCGGTCGTTCTTTTTGACGGGGAGGTTCGCGCCGCCGAGGCGCCCGAGCGCCGAGTTGGTGACCCACGGGGGATTGCCGAGCACGATGACCGGCTTCGGGAGGCGCGCGATCTCCTTCCCCCACGCGACATCGAAGAAGTCGCGCACCTTCACACGCGCCCCCGCGCCGAGGGCGCCCTTCGCCTCTTTCACGTACGCCGCGTTCGTGTCGAAGCCAATCAGCGCCGCAGACGGAAAGAGCTCTTTCGCGGCGAGCAGGAACGCGCCGCGGCCGCACGTAGGCTCCACCACCGCGGCCGGAGGAGGGAACGCGCGCGCGACGAACGCCGTCACCTCGCGGGCGAGATCGAGCGGCGTCTGGAAGTCACCGAAGACGGTGTGCTCGGACGTTTTTTTCCTTCGCTCCACGCTCGCCGAACCCTACACGCCAAGCACCGGCGCTCAAAGCGAGCATCGCGCGGACGCGTGGAAATTCCAGCCGATTTCACGTCGAACACGATTTCTTGTCACGCCTCGCGCGGCCGTTCGTTGACCGCACATGAGCACGATTCGTTCGTTCCTCGAGTCCTCGGCGTACGTGCGTGCGTTTCGTGAGGAGCCCAAGCTGCGTGGATATGCCGCCGCCCACTTCGTCGACGACGTGGGCGTCGCGGTCGCGACCTGGGCGTCGATGCTCCTCATGACGAACCTGTTCACGAGCCAACGCGAGCGAGCGCAGCTCATGTTGCCTACCCTCGCCTGCTTCTTGATTGGCACCCTCGTGTCCGGGCCGCTCGCGGATCGAGGCGCGCGCGGCACGAAGGAGAGCCTCGCACGACGTCGGTACCGGCTCGTCGTATGGGCGCGCCTCCTCGAGACGCTCGCGCTCGGCGTCCTCGTGCTCCGCCTCGCGAACGGCGTTCCCACCATAGGCACGGTGCTCCCCTTCGCGATGCTGACGGCGTTCTCGAAGACCGCGTTTCGGCCTGCAAAAATAGCCTTCTCCGTCGATCTTCTCTCCCACGAGACACCGCAGATGGACGCCGATGGAAAGCCCCTTCTCGACGAGCGCGGGGCGCCGCTCTTCCAGAAAACGCACCTCCTCGTGATGGGCTCGGTGATTGGCGTGCTCGGCGCGACGGCGGTGCTCGTCGGGCTCTTGCTCGGCGGCAGGGTGGTGGCGGCCGCGCACGGCAGCTTCGCGTTCCTCTTCTTGATTCAGGCCGTGATGCACCTCGCCTTCTGCGCGATGGTGGCGCTCTTCTGTCACCCGACCCGCAGCGCCCGTGAGGTGCGGCTCCGCGACCTCGTCGTCGACGTCGCCGGCGAGGGTGAGCTCGCGATCGGACACGCTTCGGAGGCACCCGCGAACGAGCGTCGGATCGGGTTCTTCGGCTCGCTTTGGGAGGGCATGCGGTTTCTCCTCGGCAAGGAGCGCAGGCCCCTCTTGGCGATGCTCTGCGGCACCGCGCTCGTGGAGCTCGTGACCGAGTCGTACGACGGAAAAATGATCGTGAAGCAGGTGCTCCACGGCGGCGACGACGCGGTTCGCCACGCCGAAATCGTATGGAGTATCGTAGGCATACTCGCGGTCGCGGCCGTCCCCATGCTCGCCCGCGCCCTGGGCAGCCTAGGCAAGGTGTTCCTCGTCACGATGCTGATCGACGGCCTCGTGATCGCCTTCGCAGGGCACCTCGCCGGTCGCGGCGGCGCCGGCATGATCGTCCCCTTCGCGGCGGTGCTCGCGGTCGACCATTCGCTCACGCAGACGAGCGTGTCTCTCGCCGAGCTCGCGCAGAACAGCGCGTCGAGCGCGGGCATGCGCGGTCGCATCGCGGGCCTCTATGCCTTCTTCGTCATCGTGGGCGACATGCTCGTCGAGGGCATCGCGACCGAGGCAGCCGAGCGCTTCGGCATTCCCGGTATGCTCGTCCGTGTCGGCATCCTCCAAGTCGGCATCGTGCTGATCTTGGCCATCGTCGGTGGCCGTCGCCTCGTTCGTTTCGGACTCCACGATCGCCGCACGCCCGGTGAAACCGACCCCCTGCCGGCCACGACGTGACGAAACCGTCGAGCGAAAGGGAAAATGCGATGAAGGTCGATACCGCGCTCCGTCGCTCGCTCGCCTCGCGCGACGCATTCCTCGACGAGGTGTCCGTGAAGCTCGATCGCTTGGTCTACGCGTTGGAAACGCAGGATTACCCGCCTGCGCTGCGGGCCGACCTCGCCTCTTTCGTACGCGAGCTGGGGCTCATCGCGCGCCCGAACATGCCTATCGCGCTCCGGCGGAGGCGGGTCGATCTTCTGCAAACGGTGAGTCGCTTCTTCGACCCCGCGCGCCTCTCGGAGAAAAAGCTCGCCGTGCACGAGGTGCGGGAGGGCACACTCGTCGGGGCGTGGGACGTGGAGCTGCTCGGCACCGTCGTCGCCGAGCTCGTGAGCAACGCCGTCAAGTACCGCGGGGCTTCGCCGATCACGATCGACGTCACGGTGGCGCGCGGGAAGGCGCGCATCGTCATCGGCAACGAAGCCAACCGCGCGGTCGTCCCCGGTCGTCGTCGCGCGGAGCGCTTCGGCCGCGGCGAGACGCGGCGTCACGTGCGCGGCTTCGGGGTGGGCCTGTGGCTCGTCGAGCGCATCACGAAGGCCCACGGTGGCACGTCACGATTGACGACACGAGAGGGAAAAACAAGCGCGATCGTGTCGCTCCCGTTCACCCGCGCGACGGGCGCGGCGAGGCTCTCCCTCCGCCTCGTCGACGCCTGACCAAGCCAAAGCGCACCCCGCGGTGGCCCCCCTTCCATGTTTCGGTCGCGCGCCCTAGCAATACCCCATGACCATCGTGCTCACACCCATCGGCGTCGTGAGGTCCACCCGCGCCACGATCGAGGACGACGACTGGGACCGCGAGACGGCGAGCCTGGTGCTCTCGGACGCGTTCGAGCCCGAAGCGCTCGCGGGGCTCGACACGTTCTCCCACGTCGAGGTGCTGTTTCATATGGACCGCGTTCCGGAGCAAAAGATCGAGACCGCAGCTCGCCATCCCCGAAACAACGCCGACTGGCCGAAGGTGGGTATCTTCGCGCAGCGGGGTAAAAATAGGCCCAATCGCATCGGGCTCTCCGTCTGCCGCGTGCTCGCGGTGGAGGGTCGGGTGGTGCACGTGGGTGGCCTCGACGCGATCGACGGCTCACCCATCCTCGACATCAAGCCTTATGTGAAACAGTTCGGTCCCCGCGGCGACGTCGTAGAGCCGCTTTGGATGGACGAGCTCATGCGCGGGTATTATGAGAAATGACCGACGCGCGAGGCGCGTTGGCCCCTTCGTCGCGTCAAGGATCACACGATTTGATCTCGACGTCATCGAGGTGAAATCCAGGGGAGTCACGTCCGCCCGAGCCAGCAGAGAACACGAACGCGCGATAGGGCATCGAAGGGTCTCGATCGGTCGTCGACCGAACCACGGTCGAACGCGGAGCGCCCCCGGAGGCGAGGATGTTCTCTCCCGGGGTGGTGAGCTCGTATACGTAGTTTCCATTTCTACGCACGATCTTGCCGACGAGCTTCACGGGCCCCTGGGTGGTGATCGTCGCCAATGTGCCGCGGTCGTTCGTCGGGTCGTTCGACTCCACCTCGGTCTCGACGAACTTGCGCGGATTGGCATAGAGATCGGCGAAGAAGCCGTATCCGTGTTGGTTTTGCGGATCGGTGGTCATCCCGAAGTTGGGCCCGTCGCGGAAAGTGGCATTGTCGGGGAGCTCGAGCTCGAGCCAAGAGACCGCGAAGCCGTCGGCGGTGTCGCCCGTGTTGCCGAGCGCCTCCGTCGTAAACGTGAAGGTCGCCTCGAACCCGGTGATGGGCGCGAGGTTGGCATAGGCCGCGCCCGCGGAGGAGCGCACGCCCCTCGAGACCAACGTGAGCGCGCCCCCAGCGGCGAGCCCGCCGGCCGGTACAACGTGGACGAGCGCGCCACCGTCGCCCGAGAAGTCTTCCTTCAGCACGGTCGTGCAATTGGCATCCGCAACCGAAGCGTCCTCGCCCGCGTCGCTGCCCTCGACCTCCGCGTCCGGCGGATTGGGAGGGCCACCGTCGGGCGGGTCCGGCGCGCCGCGATCGGCGAGTGAAGCGTCGAGCCCGGCGAGGTCGGGATTCGCGTCGACGGAGAGCGAGAGCCCGCATGCCACGACGGCCACGGAAGAAACGCTCGCGATTGTCACCAACGGGAGACGCCAAAACGAACGGTACGTACGAGTCATGATCGTCACTCCCTCTCGACGTTCAGCAAAGCGTAGCAAGCTCGGCTCTCCGCGCCCTGGCCGATCGCCGCGCTCGCGGCGAGGGCCGCTACCTTGACATCGATCGCGCCGCACATAACTTAAGCATGTGCTTAACCAATCGCTCTTGGACCTCGTCTTTCATGCGCTCGCGGATCCGACACGGCGCGCGATTGTGGAGCGTCTCTCCAAGGGCCCCGCCTCCGTGAGCGAGCTCGCCGCCCCGCTGGAGATGACACTCGCGGCGGTGGTCCAGCACGTTCAGGTGCTCGAGGAGAGCGGCATCATTCGTACGGAAAAGGTCGGCCGGGTGCGCACCTGCCGCATCGAATTCGCTGGCTTCGTTGCGGCGGAAAAGTGGATTTCGGGTCGAAAGGCGCAGTGGGAGCGGCGGCTCGATCGCCTGGGTGATCTCGTCGCCGAAGACGATCCGAAGCCGAACGAGAAGAGGAAGGACATCTGAGCGCGCTCGCCTTCGCCAGAAGGACCGCGTCGGCGCACCGCCCGCTCCGTGCCTTTTGCGAAGATCGTGCAGAGGAGGTCGGAGAGGTCAGAGCCGCTCGACGATCACGTTGTCGACACGGATCGTGGGCGTAAAGTTCGCGTTGTTCGTATACGGCGCGCCTACCTGCAACGAGAGCGTCCTCGGCGTCTCGGTCGCCAAGCTCCGCGTCGAAGCCACGACGCCGTCGACCTCGAGGGTCGCGTTCGTGGTGCCACCCGCCGAACGCAGCGTCACCGTGATGCGATGATAGGCGCCGTCACCCGCGTCGATGCGCTCCGTCGATACGGCGGAGCCGCCGTCGGTGAACAATCGATACGCCTCGAACTGAACACTGTCCGGATAGATGGCTATCCCGAACACTTGATAATTGACCCCCGCGCTCGGAGGCGAGACGCCGATGATGAGCGGATCCATCTCCACGAACGACCCCGACGACGGGATGTCGACGCGCGCATCGAGCGAGATTTTCACGTCGCCACTCACGTCGATCGTCTTCGTGAGGGACGAGCTCCGGTTGCCGCCTCCCGCCGTCATTTGCAAACGCAGCGCGCGCGGGCGCGTGATGGGCATCGACTCGTCGAGATCGAACGGGCCAGCGGCGGTCTGCACCGAGGACCACTTCGCCCCGATGCTCCCGTCGCCATCGTCGAAGTCGTCACAAAAGAGGTTCGCGCGGCGGCACGGCGAAGGCGGCCCGGTGTCGACCGTAGCGTCGCTTCCGGCGTCGCCCGAAGGTGGCGCCGAGTCACTCACCGGCACGAACGCGGTGACATCGGAAGGCGGAACGTTCGCGTCGCCAGGCACCGCCGCGCCCCCGTCTTGCGTGGACCCGAGGTAGCTCCCCGAGCACGCGACGATGACGAGGCCGAGGGTCGCGAACCCGGCGACGCGATAACGAGAGAGCCGCACCACTTGGTAAGGTACCGGGCTTTTCCCGTCGCGGCACTGCGGCCGTACCAAAACCGAGGATAACCTAGCGATATCCGCAGTTAAGGACTACTTGGGCCCAGGTCGTAGGCGCAGCGGGCGCCAGCCTCGGGGTGCGCGTGGGGGTCGACGTCGCGGTACGACCACGTGCGAAGCTCGGTCGCGAGCGACGTGGCGTAGCTGCCTCCGCGAAGCCTCGCGCGATCGTCGTGCGTCGCGCCAGCCACGACCCATTCGGCGACGTTGCCCGCGAGATCGTGGATGCCGAGCTCGGTGTCGCCGTCGGGGTGCGCGCCGACCGTGTCCGCGCTCGCGTCGCCGTGCGCGCAGGGCCCGGTCACGAGTCCCCACGCGCCGCGACGGCACACGGCGCCCGTGTCGCCCCACGGATACCTTCGTGGCTTCGCCCCCGCCGCCGCCACGAGCCACTCGTCGTCGGTGGGCAATCGGCCGCCTTTTTTACGGCAAATCGTGGACGCGTCGGAGAGTGAGAGGTTCGCCGCCGCGCGCGCGGGATCGCCCGATCCGAACGCGGCCGGCTCTGGCCTCACGCACGACGGGCACGCCACCTCGTCCACCACCACCTCGAACGCGTCGATCTCGAAAGATGCAACATGCACACTTCGTGGAGACACACGCCCCTCGGCCTCCCAATCCGAGGGCCCGACCGTCACCGTCGTCTCCGGGATGCGCACGCGCTTCGGGGGCGGCACGCAGCCGCGCGGCCCGGCGACGAGCGGAGACGGGCACTGCGAGGCCGCGCCACACGGCCCCTCTCGGCTGACGCAGCAGCGCATTCCACGAGGGAAAAACCCGGCTCCGCACGCGATTTCGGCGGCAGGCGCGCGCGCGATCGCGAGCACCACGAGCACGGAGGCGACGACGAGCACCCCAGCGCCGATCACGAGCTTGGGCGTCACGCGCCCTTTTTCACGTCGAGCTCGAGGACGCCGATGCCCTCGACGCCCACGACGAGCGTATCGCCGTCGACGAGCGGCCCCACGCCTTCCGGAGTGCCGGTCACGAGGAGATCGCCGGGCTCGAGCGTCATGACCTGGCTCATCGCCGAAATGAGGGTCGCGACGTCGAACACCATCTGGGAGGTGCGGCCCTTTTGGCGTAGCGCACCGGACACCGTGCACGTCACCTCCACGTCGCGCGGATCGAGGTCCGTCTCGATCCACGGGCCTACCGGGCAGAACGTGTCGAAGCCCTTCGCGCGCGTGAATTGCACGTCTTTTCGCTGAAGATCGCGCGCCGTAACGTCGCACACGATGGTGTACCCGAGCACGTGCGAGAGGGCATCTTCGGCCGAGACGCGGTGCGCGCGCTTGCCGATGACGACGCCGAGCTCGGCCTCGTGCTCCACCCGCTCGCTCTCCCTCGGGAGCACCACCACGCCGAACGGGCCGACGATCGACGAGGGGGGCTTGAGGAAGAGCAAAGGTTCCTTCGGCACCTCGTTCCCGAGCTCCTTCGCGTGGGCGGCGTAGTTGCGGCCGACGCAAAGCACCTTCGCGGGACGAACGGGCGCGCGCAGATCACGAGGC
>JAAFHV010000001.1:83276-126134 GCA_013297655.1 Myxococcales bacterium
CGCGACGCGGGTGGCGCTCGTGTCCGGCGTGCCGCCCTCGAAGGGCGATCCGGTGAGCGGCGTCGCGAAGGCGTCGTCGTCGAGGCGGTAATATTTCGGACCCTTGCCGTGATCGAGGACCGCGATGCGCATGGGTCCGGTCTATCAAAGTCGCGCGCGAGAGCGAACGCCCATGCGGACGAGGCTTGGCATCACGGGCCGCGCGCCCTATGGGAAGCCCAGTGAAAACGCTCTCTTTGGCCTTCTCTCCCGACAGCGACGACATCTTCATGTTCTTGCCGCTCCTCCGCGGCGACATCGACACGGAAGGCCTCGCGTTCCACCACGAGCGCGCCGACACCGAGACGCTGAACGGGCTCGCCGCCAAAGGCGAGGTCGACGTGATCGCCCTCAGCATCGCGACGTACGCGAAGCTCACCGAATCGTACGTGCTCATGGGCAGCGGCGCCTCCGTCGGCCGCGGCTATGGCCCCGTCGTGGTCTCCGAGAAGGGCGGAACACTTGCAGACTACAAGGGAAAACGGATCGGCATCCCCGGGCACGGCACCACCGCGACGATGGTGCTTCGATTGCTGCTCCCCGAGTTCGAGCCGGTCGTCATCCCGATCGCGCCGTACTCACTCACCTTCGAGGCGCTGCGCAGGGGCGAGGTCGACGCCGCGCTGCTGATCCACGAGGGCCGCCTCACCTACGAATCGGAGGGGTTTTCCCTGATCTCCGACGTGGGGGTGGGCTTCGCGGAGCTCACCGGTGGGCTCCCGATCGCGCTCGGCGGCAATGCGATCCGCAAGGGCCTCGGCGAGGAGACCGTCACGAAGGTGGCGCGCCTCTGCAAAAAATCGATCGCCTGGGCGCTCGAGCACCGCGAAGAAATGATGGACGCGCTCCTCGCCCACGAGACGCGCGGCGACGTGAAAATCGATCGCACCCTCCTCGATCGGTACCTCGCGATGTATGCCAACGCGGACACGCTGCATCTCCCGGACGACGCACGTCGCGGTGTGGGTGAGCTGTTCCGACGCGCCCACGCGGCAGGTCTCCTCGCGAAGGAGCCGCGCGTCGAGATCGTCGACGGCTGAGCTCGCGAGCGCTGAACGCGCGTTGCCTTCGGTGGTCTTTTGCGGCGCGAAAGTCGTTGCTGCGGCGCGTTTCGCGCACCGCAGGGCCCACCCATTTTTCGTGACGCGCGGCGCGGTGAGGATCGTTCGTGGCCTCCATCACGAGGCGCAGGCACACGAATGCATGAACACGCGCTCGCCGTTGAGTCGCTCGTGCCTAGGCCGAGCGACCGAGGGAGGGCGGCATGAATGAATCCTCAGGAGGAAGCCGCGTCCACCTTCTTGCGTACGACGTGCGTCCCCGTATGCTCCATGCGCGGGGGGCCACTTGACCGCGCTTCAGGAGACCGAATGACCGTTCGACCCTTACTGACCACCGGAGCCATCGTGCTCGCCGCCCTCGCCTTCGCCGCCTGCGCCACGCCGCAGGTCACCGACGACGAGGCCGGGGAACGCGTCGGCACGATCACGCAAGGGATTCAGGGGGGCTCGGTCGACTCGTCGAACAGGTATCGCTTCAACGTGGGCCTCTGCTTCGGCGCCCGCGGCAACTGCCAGGGCGCGTGCTCCGGCACGCTCATCGCGCCGAACCTCGTGCTCACCGCGCGCCACTGCGTCGACGACTCCCCCGATCAGGTCGAGTGCAACGGCCAAGGGTTCGGCGGGCAGCAGTTCGCGACGAACCAAATCCAGGTGACTACCCACTACCAAATGCAAGGCCAGAGCACCCAGGGCTGGCACTCGGTCAGGCAGATCCTGAGGCCCTCGCAGAACGAGGCATGCAACGCCGACATCGCGCTGCTCGTGCTCAACGATCTCGCCAACGAAGGCACGCTCTCCACCCCCGCGGTGCAGTCCGAAATTTGGGATCGTTCACGCTACGGCGGCACCATCCAGGCCATCGGCTACGGCGTCACGTCGTTCGGCTCGAACGACTCTGGTGTTCGCCGATTCCGGCCGAATGTCCCCGTGCTCTGCATTCCTGGCTCGCCCAACCTAAGCTACCGCGAGTCGTGTCCGACCGGCTTCCCGGAGAAAGAGTTCGTCGGCGGAGACGGCGTGTGTCCCGGCGACTCGGGCTCCGGCGCGATGGACCAAGCTTCGCTCACCTCCACGCCGATCGTGCTCGGCGTCGTGGTCCGCACGAACGAGAACAACGGCAACTGCGAGGGCAGCGCCATCACGCGTGTCGACTCGTGGCGCGACTTCATCGTCGCTGGCGTGCGCACCGCATCGAACAACTTCGCCCTCTACCCCGAGCCCGCGTGGACGACCCCCGTCGCTGCACCCGCGAAGCCACCGCCTCCCGCCGAGGGCCCCGGCGTCGCGAAGAAGCTCGGCGAAACGTGCGCTCGCACCGTCGACTGCGAGTCGCGAAAGTGCCGCAACCACCCCACCGAAGGCGACGCCGTGTGCACCCAGGAGTGCTCGGCCTCGACCAAGTGCCCCACCGGCTACGAGTGCATCCAGAAGGCTTGTTTCAAGCCCGGATCCACCACCGAGCCCGTGCCTACCCCGGCACCGAGCGCGACCGCTCCCGCGCCGGGCGCAGGCAACGGCGGCACCACCACCACCACGACCACCACCGGCTGCTCGGTCTCGGCCGATCCCACGAAGCCCGTTCCGTGGCGCGGCCTCGCGTTCGTGGGCGTCGGCATCGGGATGGCGCTCGCGCGTCGGCGCCGCCGCAGCACCTGATTCGACGATCCGTCGATACATGAAGAATGCACTCATCTCGCGGCGCGGGCTGTTGCTCGCGCCGCCTGCGCTTTGGCTCGCGAGCTGCAAGTCCCCTGAAAAACAAGCGGTTTCGGACGGCGGGCCGTTCGTCGCGCGGCGGGTGGTATCCCTCGGCCCCGCCACCACCGAGACGCTCTTCGCGCTCGGCGCCGGTGCTGCGACGGTGGGCCGCTCGCGCTACTGCGACAAGCCGAAGGAGGCCCTCGCGCTCCCGCAGGTCGGCGGCTTCACGGACATCAACCTGGAGGCGATCTTGGCCCTAAGGCCGGACCTCGTCACCGGCGTGCGCGGCCCGGCCGGCAACGCGGTGGTGCTCGCTTTGGAAGAGCGCCACGTGCGCACCTACTTCCCGGAGACCGAGTCGAAGGCGCAGATCGAGGCGCTCGTGCTCGGCCTCGGGGAGCTCACCGGCAAGGCCTCGGAGGCGCGCGCGCTCGTCGCGAAAATGGAGGCCGACGTGGAGGCGATCCGCGCGGCGGTGGCTACGAAGCCGAAGCGACGCGTGCTGCTGATGTACGGGCGCGCGCCGCTGGTCGTCGCCGGCTCGGGCAGCTTCGCCGACGAGATGCTGCGCCTCGCGGGCCTCGAGAACGCGTGTGTGTCGAAGGACCACTACCCCTCGATCGACGTGGAGAGGGTGCTCGCGCTCGATCCCGATGCGCTCCTCGACGCCTCGGTCGGCATGGGGATGGACGCTGACGATCCGGCGTACTTCGCGCAGCCGGGCTGGTCGAAGGTGCGCGCGGTGAAAGAGAAGCGCGTGCACCATGTCGCGAACATGGACGTGATGCGCCCGGGCCCCTCGTTCGCGAGCGGCGTCGCCACCCTCGCGCGCCTCGTCCACGGGCCCGCGGGCCTACCTGGCTGAGGCGAGGGCGGCGCGCACCCTCGCGCTCCTCGCGTCGTGGCCCATGAGAGGGTTCGCCTCGAAGCGAGGGCCGCGAGGCGTCTTTTGCCCTCGCGCTTTCCATTCGGGTAACCCGATTATCCACGCCCAGACGACACGGCCGCTCCTTGTGCATGAGGGATGGCTCCGGTACGTCTGTGGATGTTTCGCCCCGTGGGTAGAGCCACATCATCCGATGGAGTTTCCATGACTTCGAACACACGCTTTGGTCTCGTGGTTGCGGCAGCGTTCTCGGGTGGGATCTTCGGCTCGTGGCTGTTTGCGCCGCGCACGGCAGATGCGGCGGCGGGGGTGGCCGCTGCCCCTCAGATCGCGACGGGTGGACAGGCCGTTGCCAACCAACCGATCACGGTCACCGCGAACCTCCCGACCGTCATCACCGTCCCCCCGCAGGGTCTCATCTTCAAAGGGTCGTCTGGCCGCACCCTCGCTCGAATCGACGAGGTGCCGAACATGACGAATTTCAATGGCAGGATCACGCTCCCGCAGACGGACAGCTCGGGCAAAGAGGTCGCTGGAAAGAAGGCGACGCTCAGCGACGGTTTGCTCTCCCTCGAGTCCGGTGCAGACTACAAGACCGTCCGGTGCAGACTACAAGACCGACCTCAACCTCTCGGGCCTCAAGCTCAAGGGCAAGGGCTACGGCGGCACGCCTGGGAGCGTCTCGGCGCCGTCGACGACCACGCTCGGCTCGGGCTCGATGACCATCGAATCGGACAACAAGCGGACCTTCCTCAGCGTGAACGTCGTGACCGCGAAGGACGCCAACGGCGCCGTAAAGATGTTCAGCTCCGCCGGCGTCTCCACGCCCTAGCTCTGAGAGCACACGCGCCCGCCCGTCGCGCGGCGATGACGCACGAGCACACGTACGCACGCGTAAATTCGGCTGTTTTCCGCGAACCACAGCGCTACCTTGAGGCGATGGTCGCAAGGTCCGTTCGTGTCGCCTTCCTCTCCGCCCCGTTCATCGTCGCCCTCGGGGTGGCGTGTGAGAGCGCCGTCGACACCACGCCCACGAACGACGCTGGCGCCGACGGGACGACCAACACGCCGGGGCAAGACGCGACGGTGGGCTCGAGCGACGTCACGCAAAGCGGGCGCGCCCTCGTGCTCCAGGCGAGGACCCCGGTCGAGGGCGCGACGGTGAAGGTCGGCGACACGACGACGAAGACGGACGCGGACGGCAGGTACTCCCTCGTCGTTCCACGTGGAAAGCCGGTGAACCTCCGCTTCACGGCGCCCGAGCACTACGAGCTCGTCGAGCAAGAGTACGTCGTCGACAAGACACCCTACGACCGCGGCGAGTCGCTCATGCTCTCGTTCGGCACGGCCAATCTGCTCCGCGCGTTCTTGACCAATTACGACGAGAAGAAGGGCCTCCTCGTGGTCACCGTGGTGCCCATGAAGGGCTGCGCGACGGAGGCCGGCACCGTGCTCGCCCTGGACACGCCGGGCGCGACCCTGAAGTACACCGTCGGTGGTCTCCCGGGGGACGGCACGTCGCTCGAGGCAGGGATAAACAACGGCGCCCTCTTCTACAACGTCGCCCCGAACGTCGCGGTGAAGGTCGTCGCGAAGCACCCCACGTGCGCACAGGTCACCGGGCCCGTCGTGCATCAAGGTGTAACCTACACAGATTCGCAGACGACCTTCGGGGGGCAATCGTTCTCCGTCCTTCGCGTGTTCCTCGGCCCCGGCGCGGCGAACGACGCGGGCGCAGCCGACACGGGGACCGACGGCTCCGATGTCGACGCAGGCGCGGCCGACGCGGGAACCGACTGACGCGGGCACCGACCCCGCGGTATACGAGGGCCGACGATGGCCAAAGTACGTATCGATCAGCTCCTCGTGCAACGCGGGCTCGCAGAGTCACGTACGCGCGCGCAGGCGCTCTTGATGGCCGGCATGGTCGTCGTGAACGAGAACCGGGTCGACAAGGCCGGCACCCTCGTCCCGGAGGACGCGCACGTCGTGGTGAAAGGCCAAGACCACGGGTACGTCTCGCGCGGCGGCGTGAAGCTCGAGGGCGCGATCGACACGCTCGGCGTCGCCGTCGTGGGCAAACGTTGCCTCGATCTCGGCGCGTCCACCGGAGGGTTCACCGATTGCCTGCTTCAGCGCGGCGCCGCGAGCGTGGCGGCGGTCGACGTGGGTTATGGGCAGCTCGCCGACAAGCTCCGCAACGATCCGCGCGTGCTCGTGCTCGAGCGCACCAACGCGAAGACCCTCACCCCCGAGGCGCTCTCTGGCGCGGCCGATCTCACCGTCGTCGACGCGTCGTTCATCGGGTTGGGCAAGCTGCTGGAGGCGATCGCGCGCTGCACACGCGAGGGGGGCGAGCTCTTGGCACTCGTGAAGCCGCAGTTCGAGGTGGGCCGCGAAGAGGCCTCGCGCACCCGCGGCGTGGTGCGTGATCCCGAGGTGCGCGCGAACGCGATCGCGAAGGTGGTCGAGGAGGTAGCCACGTCCGGGTTCACCGTTTTGGGCACCTGCGACTGCTCCATCAAGGGCCCGAAGGGGAACCTCGAGGCCTTCGTGTGGGCACGCCGCGGCGGCGCGATCGCGAGCCCGTGACGGGCAAAACGATCGCCCGTTAGTACTCGGAACAATTAAAGAAACGTGACGCAGGCCCGCCCTCTAGGGAAGGCCCGCGCGCTCATTCCTTTGGCGCTTTCGGCGTGTCGCTCGCGTCGTCCGGCGCCGGAGCAGGAGGAGCGGGCGCGTCGCTCGTTTCTTCCCTGTTGGCCGGAGCGGGCGCGTCGACCACGGGCTCCGCGACCGGAGGCGCGGCTTGTTGGTTCGCGGCGGGCATGTGCGGCACGAAGCCCGGGTGCCCCTGCGGATAGGGGACCCACCCCGGCGGCGCGGCGCCCGCGCCCGCAGGCGCGACCGGACGAACCACCTTCGGGGAGCTCTTCCAACCCCCACCGACGATGAACGCGCCCCAACCCCACTTGAGCCACTTCAGCACCGAGAGCGCCGTCCAGAGGGCCCACGCGAGCATGAGCCCGCGGTACACGAGCATCGGAACCGAGACCATCCACGGCGACGCGAGCTCACCCTCCGAACGATCCGAGAACCAACGAAGGGAGTCCGCGTTCGAGAAATTGCCTCGCACCTGCATCTCGGGATCGCCGAGCAATCCCTTGTAAATCGATGCGAAGAGCACGATCACCGCGACTCCCGTGAGCGCGACGAGGCCCACTTGGCGCGCGTTGAACGTGAGCGCCGAGAGCGCCTTGCCGTCGCTCTTCTCGCGGTAACCGAGCGCCAAGAGCCACGCGACGAAGAACGCCGCGAGCACGATGTGCACCTGCGAGAGACCGATCGCGAGCAAGAGCCAGTTCCAGGTCTTCAGCGGCGTCTTGTCGGTGCGACCGAGCACCGCGGCGACGACGAGGAGAACCACGAGGAGGCTCCAGAAGAGCACCGCGGGGCCGAGCCGAGGCCCACCAACGAAGAGCAGCCAGCGACCACCCGGCACCTCGATCGTCACGTTCGCGTTCACCGAGGGCGCGCCCACGTCGACCGGCCTCACCGCGAAAAACGAGGAAATTCCCGATTCTTCACGCCATCCGAGGACGGCGGTCTGGCTCCCGGGGGTGATCGGAAAGGTGACCTTGCGGCCGTCTTGGCGAAGCGGCTGCGACGCGCCGTTCAGCGTGAGCGACTCGAGGGTGGCACCCTCCGGCAAGGTCACCGTGTGCTGGGCGCCGCGGCTCGATCTCAGGTTCAACGTGAGGCGCACGTCGGTCGTGCGCAGGCCCGGGCGCGACACCAGGTTCACCTCGTCGATCGTGAGCGTCTGGCCGGGAACCCCCGCCGGACGCGAGAGCTCGACGGTCGCGTCTTCTCCCGGCCACGGGCGCCACTCGGGGAAGGTCACCCCGTTTCGCTGTTGGGTATGCACGAACGGGATACCCGAATACTTCGCGTGCCAAATGGGCCCGATGTCGAGGCGCCAAACTTCGACCCACGCCGTGCTCTTCGGAGCCACGAGCTTCACCGGCGACTTTTGCTCGAGCACCGACATCCAGGTGACCTCGGTCACTTGCGCGCCCATGTTCACGAGCGCCTTGCCGGAGACGACACGAACGTCGGCCGTGGTCACGCTCTCGCCCGCCACGAGCGGCACCTCCAGCACCACCGCGCTGCCCGCGGGCGAGAGCCGAATCACGCGCGTCTCGACTTGCCAATTGAGGCCCACGTGGAGCGTGCGCTCGACACGCACGAACGGCGGGAGCTGTCCCGGCTGGAGCGTGGCCCCCGGCCCTTCCGTGCGCTTGCGTGTAAACTGCAAGTTGTCGTCGGCGAGGCCATCCTCGTGGATTCCCTCGACCGTCCAGCCGTCAGTGACGGCTTCGACGCGGTGAGGCTTCTTCGGGAGCGACACCTGCACCGACTCCCGCTCGGGCATCGGGCCTTCGACGAGGACCTGATGTTTTCCCTCCGGCAGGAGCAAATAGAGCACCCCGTCGTCGCCACGCGCGATGGCCGTCGCGGGACGACCGTCGACCATGACCTCCCTCGGGACGAACTGGCCAATCGAGCCGGGGAGCGCAAAGGGAGCGCGCGCCGCGACGTCGACCTCGAGGCGAATGCGCAGGCTCTCCCCGCGCGCCTCGAGCTGCATCCGCCCGCTCGTCGCGCATTCGGGCGCGCACGAGGGCTTCTCGACGAGGCGCTTCTTGAGCTCCTCGAGGGTCTCCTTGTTTGGAATCTCCGCGCGCGCCGCCGAGGGCGCGAACACGGCAAACACGAGCGCGGTCGCTGCCGCCGCGGCCGGGCCCCAGCCGCTCGGGAAGCGCTTCGCCGTCACGGGGAACAGGCGGAGGAACACGAGCAACAGCAAGAGCGCGCGCACCACCGCGAGCACGAACCCCTGGAGCGGAGACAGCAGATAAAGGTGAAGGCGCTGCGACGCCGCGACCGGCCCGCTCCATTTCAAATCGAGGGTGCTCCAGTTCCACCGCGGCAAACCGGGACCGGTTTGCACGATCGCGGCAGGATCGTAGGTCATCGCGTTCGACTGCATGGCGTAACCGGAGCTCTTCCACCCCTGGCCACGCTGGGCGGGCTCGTCCCTCGTCAGGGACTTCCCAGGGTCGTCCTTAGCGTTGCCCGGCGCGCTCTGCTTGAAGGCTTTTTTGCCGTCGTCGGAGCTCTTGTCGTTGTCGGCCAAGAGGCCACCCTGCGGCTTCTTGTCTTCGGCTTTCACGAGGTCGACAGGAGGGGCCGGGGGCTCGGCGACCGCCGGCGGGGCCTGCGCGAACTGCGGGCTGCCCATCGACCCCTGTTCGCCCTTGGCGCGTGTGCCCGTCCCGCCCTCTTTGTTGTTTCCGGCTTCTTCTTGTTCGATGTCCCCGTCGTGCGAGGCCATCATCGTGGGCTCGGCGAGCGCGGGGCAGGCCCCTTGGCGGAGGTGCTGCACCAAGAACGGGACCGCCACGAGCGCGACCCCCGCGAGCGCCGCGATGCGCGCCCACTCGAACACCTTCTTCACACGACCCACCGGCAAGACCCGAAACAGCGCCTCGCACACGAGCGGAAAGAGCCATATCCATTTTGGCGCTCCGCTCTCCGGAAACGAGAGCCCATAAAGCGCGAGCGCGACGACACCCCAGCGCGGACCATAAAGGCGGCCAATCGCGACCGCGAGCACGAGCGCGAGGAACAGCTCGAGCAGCGACCAGTGCCGAACCCACGTCCCGGAGACCTCGTCCACCCCCGTCGCGTGGAGCAAGCGGTAGCCCGGGGGCAAATACAAGCTCGCGTGAACATAGTGAAAATCGTGCGCCCAGCTCACCGCCGGCACGTCGGACGGGCTCGCGACGATGCGGCTGTCGGCCTCCACGTTCAGCGTGCCCTGGCGGATCTCGACCCCCGAGGCGCTGCCATCGAGCTTGGTGATGAACTGGTCTTTCCCGCCAATAGCGACGCGTCCGAGCACTGTGGGATCGCCCATCGTGAGGCGCGAGTCGCGCGAGAGCGTGCCGCTCAAACGGTCGCTCGTGGTCATTCCCTTGCCGTCGAAATCGAGCCACATGCGGCGCTCGAGGGAGAGCTGGTTCGGGGGCGGATCGGCGTCGCCGCGCCTTCGCTCGACGAGCGAAAAGGTGTCCCCGAGCTTCATCGGATACGCGGGGAGGCGCTTCCACGCATCGGGCAAGGTGGTCTGCGACGGATCGATCGAGAGCACCCCCTCCACGTTGACGACCCGGTAGTCGTTCATCGCCTCGAAGACCCAGACCTCGTCACCTTCGCGCCACGGGCCGTTCGGCTTCGGACGCGCGACCTTCGCGACGGGGCCCTCGCTTCGGGCGGTGAGCTCGATCGTGAACACGCCGGGCCGCACCTGCACGCGGACGTGGCCATCGGGCTCCACCCGCGCCGGGATCGGCGACTCGAGCGAGAGCGGCAAGAAGCCGTCCGGGAGCGCGCGGCCGAGGAGCTCTTCGCGGTTCTTTCCCGAGGCGTGAACCTCGATCCGCGTCACGAGACGGAGCGGAATGTCGTCGATCACCTTGCGATGGACGACGAGCTCGAGCGCGTCGCCCTCTTCGTTCTTGGAGGCCTTTTGAAGCCAAACGGTGCCCTGCGCGTCGCGGTTCGGGGTCGCCACGCGAGCGCCACGAAGGGAGAGCGAGAGGAGGCCCGTCTCTTTCGGAACGTGGAGCGACTCGGGCATCGTGTCCCAGAGGAAAGTGCCCGTGAGCACGTGATCGCCGCGCTCGAGGAACACCGAGGGCTGCCCTCCGCGATCGATCACGGTCGCGCCCGTAGCGCCCCGCTTCACCTCGAGAGGCCAGCGCTTCGCGTCGCCCGGCAGGGGTACCCACGACGGCGCCTCCACGTGCCATTGCTGCGAGAATTTCCCTGACTTCTCGTCGAGCGCGAGGTCCAGCCGCGCGGGCCACGTGCACTCGGCGGCGCCCTTCGTGGACACCGGGCACTGCGCTTGCTCTTGGCCTTCGAGCGCCCACGGGATCCACGGCTTCAGCTCGGGCGGCACTGACTTCGGATCGAGGGGCGCCGCCACCGCGGAGTGACCGCTCGTGGTCGCGACCACCACCACGAACAAGAGCAAGGCGAGCCGGACCCACGAAGCGACACGAGGCATGCGAAGAGGCTCGGGGAAGGATCTTCGGGTGTCAACCAGCGCGGAGGACGATCCATGCAGCTTGCAACTTTCGCGTGGATCCTCGTGTACCTGCGGCGATTTGACCGGGTGAGGAAGGTCCGCGCGAGGGGCATCCGTGCTAAGCCCGTCGTCGCGTATGGCCGTTCGCAAGGCGTCGTTGGGCGCCATCTTCCTCACCATTTTTCTCGACCTTCTCGGGTTCGGCCTCGTGCTCCCGTTCCTCGCGGCCGAGGCACGGTCCACGTTCCACATCTCGGCGTTTACGGGCACGTTGCTGTCTGCGGTCTATTCCGCGATGCAGTTTCTGTTCATCCCGGTCTGGGGTCGGCTCTCGGATCGCGTCGGTCGGCGCCCGGTGCTCGTGTGGTCGGTGTTCGCGACCGCGATCGGAATGGCGGGCCTCGGGTTCGCGCTCGTGTTCGGCGCGAGCATTGGGTGGCTCTTCGCGGCACGTATTTTCAGCGGGATCGCGACGGCGAACCTCGGCACCGCGTCGGCCTACATCGCCGACGTGACCAAACCAGAGGACCGCGCAAAAGGCATGGGCGTCATCGGCGTCGCGATCGGCCTCGGCTTCATCATCGGGCCGATCGTGGGCGGCCCTCTCTCCGAGATCGTGGTCTACGGTCGCCACGGCGCGATCCCGTGCTTCGTTGCGGCGAGTCTCAGCGTGGTGAATCTCGGGTGGGTGTTCTTCGGCCTCCCCGAGTCGCTCCCGAAAGAGAACCGCGCGGCCACCGATCGCAAGCTCTCACCGATCGACATCGCGGCCTTCCGCGACGCTTTCGCGCTCCCGGGCGTCGCGAACGCAATCCTCGTGAACTTTCTGATTTTATTCGGGTTTACGGCGATGCAGCAGACCATCCCGTTCTTCGCTGAAGACACGTTCGCGATGAACCGGCGCGGCACGGGCTACTTCCTTGGCTCCCTTGGCCTCACCGCCGCGCTCGTCCAGGGCGCCATGCGTAGCCTCTCGAAGCGCTACACCGAAGCGCAGCTCGTTCGCGCAGGCACCCTTCTCCAAGCGATCGCGTTCGGGAGCTTTTGCGCCGCCCCTTCGATAGGCCGTGCCGCGCTCTACGGCGCGGGGGTCGTGCTCGCGATCGGAAACGGCCTCACCCAACCCAATGTGTCCGCCTACGTCTCGAAGCGAGCGAGCGCGGCAAACCAAGGTGCGATGCTCGGGGTGAGCCAGTCCGTCGCGAGCCTCTCGCGGGTGTTCGGGCCTGCGTTCGGTGGGTTCTTGTACTCGTGGTCGGGGCCGCTCGCGCCCTACGTCGCGTCCACCGTGTTGTTGGCGTTGGCGTTCCTCATCGCGCTTCGCCTCACCGAGAGTGGGGTCGTCGCGAAGGAAGAATCGGCCTCGTAGGTCCGGCGCGGCTGGCGCTACGGTTGGGCATGCGCGTCGATCGCAGCCGTTTTCTCGAGCTCACCGTGCTCCTCACCGCCGGGTGTGGCGCCGCGCAGAGCGACCCACGTGCCTCCCCGGCGACGACGGTGCAGCTCGCGCCGCCGCTCGGAGCCGGAGCCGGAGCCGACGCCTCGCCTCCCCCGATGGTCGTCGTCGACGCGCCCGATGCCGCGCCCGCGCCACCTCCCGCAAAGCCTGCACTCTGCAACGACTCGGGGGACGTGCACAACGCGTGTGGGCGCGTATCTCCCACCTGCGAGGGCCTGCGCGACGAGTGCGAGGGCCTCACCGAAGATCTACGGCCGAAGATGGCGGAGGCCTTCGCGGAGTGCATGGCGAAGACGAAGGGGCGCACCTGCCGAACGCGCGATCTCGGCGCCTGTTTCCGCGCGGCGATCGAGGCCGGCTGCATCGACGACGAGGCGCGCACGCGGTGCGAGTCGCTCATGTCCGACTGCAAGACGCACGGGAAAAAGCCGCGCTACACGCTCGATCAATGCGCGAAGGTGCTCTCCGCGTCGACCCCCGATCGCCCCGGCGAGTGGCGCAAAGTGAACGAGGAGCGCCTCGGGTACGGCCCCACGTCCGAGGCGTGCTCGCTCACGTACGTGCTCCCCTATCAGCCCTGGGGCCCGTCGTGGCGTTGACGATGGAGCGCCGAACCGCGGTCCGTCCTTAGGAGGCGAGGCGGGCGCGGAGCTCGCCGCGGCTGCGCACGCCGAGCTTGGTGAACACACGACGGACTTGGTTCGCGACGGTGCGGGTGGAGGTGCCGCGCTCCTTGGCGATCGCGGAGTTGGCCATCCCACGCATCACGGCCTCGGCGACGTCGCGCTCGGCCGAGGTGAGCCCCTCGAGGCTCCCTTCGCTCGCCTTCGCGTTGGCGACGAGCACGTCGAGATCGACCTTCCCGAGCCTCACGGTCCCTTGTTTTCGCTGCCCTTTGAAGAACGCGACCAGCTCCGAGCTCCGCGCGAGGCCGAGCTTCCGGAGGGCGTTCGCGAGCGATTTTTGCGCCGCGTCGGTGGTGATCCCGAGGGCGTAGGCAGCCTCTTTCAGGCTCGCCCCGAGCGCCACCAGCTCCGACACGTGACGCTCACTCGCCCCGAGCGCGCGCGGGTCCGGATTTTTCGGATCGTTGCGATAGACCACGACGTACCGGCGCCCGTCGTCCTCCCAGCGATCGACGACCGAGTATTTCCCCGAGAGGAGCCCCACCCAAAGCGACAGCGCGCCGTCCGGATCGTCGCGCATCGCGCGCGCTTTTTCCGCGGCGCGAACGGCCCGCGCGAGCTTCGACGCGGTCGCCGATCCGAGCTCCGCCGCGACCTCCACCATCTGCCCGCCGGGCGACATCACCGCGAGCGCCTGCACGTCCGCGTCACGCGAGCGACGGCGGAGCCGCAGCGCCGTCACGAGGTGAAGCGCGACCCGTCCCCACGCCGCGCGTGTTCGCGGGTGGGTGACGACCGGCTCCTTCGACGGGACCACGATCTTCACGGCGGTGCCCTCGCCGTCCTGCGCGAAGAGGACCAGCGCGTCGACCACTCCGCCCGCCGCCATGCCGTCCCGGTAAAGGGTCGCCGCGCGCAGCTTCTTCGGCCACGCCTCGTCGAGGCCCCCGCACACCACCGCGCGCGGCGCGAAGGCGTCCAGGATCGGGCACGGGATGGCCGGGTGGAGCCGCATCGCGAGGGCCGCGAGCTCCGCGCTCAACCCGAACGCGGCCATCGGCGGCGCGGGGATCAAGTGCCCGTCCCGCACGGTGCCGGTGGAAGCGTACATTCCGAGGCCGGCGTCGAGGTCCGGCGCCACGATCTTCAGGAGCGACGCGAGCCACGTTCGATCGTCGCCCTCGAACGAATATGCGGCTTCCACCGCGGCGAGCGCGGTCGTCGTGGTGATGGTGCGCACGATTCACGGGATAATCCGCCGAAACACGCGCCGCACGTCATCCTGAATTCCAGGGCGTGAATTGACCATGACGGCTGAATCGACGTTCAGCGCCGAGAAGGGCCCAGGTTCGTTGAATGACGCACACGAAGGAGGCGTCCATCACGGGCTCGACTAAAGTCGCGCAACCTACCAATGAACCCCGCCCCACCTCGTCGCCCTGGTCGCACTCTTGGCTTCGTCGCCCTCTTCGTCGGAGGCGGAACCCTCGTTGTGGGCGCTTCGCTCGGCGCCCGCGCGATGCTCTCCCCCGAGCACGGAGCAGGCCTCTTCAACCTTCAGGCGGCCCCGCGCTTCGAGTGGAAGAGCATCGACAAGAAGCACTGGCAGGCCGTCTCCGCCACGCCCTCCGAGGCGACCGACGTGACCGACGCGCGCGAAGGCAACCGCGGCTCGTGTCCTCCCGGGATGGTGGACGTCGTCGGCAAGCTCAAGCTCGACTCCCAAGGCCGCGAGTCGTCCGGTGAAATCGAAGAGCTCCAGAACTCTTCCTGCGTCGACTGGATCAGCAAAGACTTCCCCGCCCGCTGCAAGACGTTCGACCGCGCGGGCTGGCTCGAGCTCTCCCAGAAGCTGCCCACGAAGCCGGTCCACTACTGCATGGATCGCTTCGAGTACCCGAACAAAGCCGGGGAAAACCCGATGATCGTGGTCTCGTACAACGAGGCGACCGCGATCTGCAAAACGAACGGCAAGCGCCTCTGCAACGAGTCGGAGTGGACGTTCGCGTGCGAAGGCGACGAAGCGATGCCGTACCCGTACGGCTACGAGCGCGACGCGGAGGCCTGCGTCGTAGACCGCCCCTGGAAACCCTTCACCGAGAACGGACTCGCCCCGCGCGACGGAAAAAAAGCCCGCGAGGAGCTCGATCGTTTGTGGCAGGGCACGCCGAGCGGCTCGCATCCGAAGTGCAAGAGCCCCCTCGGCGTCTACGATCTCACCGGCAACGTGGACGAGTGGACCAAGACCACCCGCACGGGTGGCTACGCCTCGGTCCTCAAGGGCGGCTACTGGGGCCCGGTGCGCGCGCGATGCCGCCCGTCGACCCGCGCCCACAACGAGGACTTCGTCGCCTACCAGCAGAGCTTCCGCTGCTGCTCCGACAACACCAACCCCGCGCCAGCGAGCGCGAACGCGAGCCCGGCCGCCACCCCCGAGCCCTCCGACGTCGCGCCCCGCCAGGGCAGCCCGAAGATCGCCGATCCCACCCACGACATCGCGGAAGACACCCAGGACGACCTCGACGAGCTCGACAAGAAAAACGGCTCGGCCTCGGGCGTAGGGTGCAACACGAGCCCCGGCACCGCGAACGGCGCTTCCACCTTCGTGGTCCTGTCCGCCGCGTGTGCGATCGCCGTGCGCGCCGTGCGCCGAAAGCGCGGTTGAGCGCGGGCGTCGATAAACGCAGCCTCGACATCACCGCGACGCTCCACGTGGAGCTCGCGGAGGCGCGTGACGGCGCCAAGAAACGCGTGGAAGTTACACGTATCGTCCGTTGCCCACGCTGCTTCGCGACCTACCGCTCGGGCCCCGGCTGCGACGACTGCGACGGCGGCCTCGCGACACGAGACGAAGCGCTGACGGTCACGGTCCCGAGCGGAGTCGCCCACGGCGCCGAGCTTCGCCTCGCGGGAAAGGGCCACGAGTCCAGCCGCGACGACACCGGCGATCTGTTCCTCACCATCTCGCTCCCGAAGCCCGCCGAAGCCGAGCCCACGAAGGCCGCGCCCGCCAAGGCGCCCGCGTCGGCCTGGCAGCGGTTCCGCTCCGACCCTGGCACCAAAGCGGCGCTCATTTTGGTCGCGTGCGTGGCGGTGCCGATGGCGCTCCTTTTCGGCACAAAGGCGTACGAAAAGGCCTCGCTCCCGGAGGTCGGCGCGCTCTGCGCCAAGTCCACCGACTGCGGCTCGGGCCTCTGCCTGGAGCTCTACGCGCGCGACGAGGTCGTGTTTTTCCCCGGCCAAGCGCCGTTTCGAGGGCTCCCGAAGAAAACCGGCGGCGTGTGCAGCCGCGAGTGCACGGCGGACACGGACTGCCCCGCGCTCATGATGTGCGCGCCCGCGAACGTGAGCCGGCAATACACGAGCCTCCCCGACTTCAACCTCGGACCCGGCACGCCGAACACGAAGGCCTGCGCCCCACGCCCGCCCGCGCCGTGATCGCGTAAGCCGGCGCGAGGATCGGCGCGAGCTCAGCCGGGCACGACCGCGAGCTTCTTCGGGGCCTTCGTTCGTGTCGCGTCGGTCGCGAGCTGGCCACACGCGCCGCCCACGTCTTGCCCACGCGAGCGCCGCACCGTCACGAGGCACCCGAGCTCGTGGAGCATCGTGACGAACGCCGAGGCCGCGTCGTCCTCCGGTCGCACGAAGTCACCGGTGGGGTACGCGTTCCACGGGATCACGTTCACCACACTTCGGTAACCACTCGAAAACGCTGCGATTCTCTCGGCATCGGCGCGGGTATCGTTCACCCCCGCGAGCAGCACGTACTCGACCGTGATCTTCTCGTGGGGGCGCACCGGGTACGCGAGCAGCGCGGCGCGAAGCTCGTCCAGGCCGTGGCGCTTCGTGACCGGCATGATGCGCGCGCGCGCCTCGTCGGTGGTCGCGTTGAGGCTGAGGGCAAGACACGGGCGGCTCTTCGACTTCGCGAGAGACTCGATGCCGGGCACGAGGCCGGAGGTCGACACCGTGATCCGCATCGGGGCGAGCCCGAGCCCGCTCTCTTCGCACATGATCTCGATCGCGCGCTTCACGTTGTCGATCGCGCTCGCGTGGAGCGGCTCGCCCATACCCATGAACACGAGCGACACACGGCCCGGATCGTCCGGCCCGAGGGCGAGCATCGTCGCGAGCACTTGCCCCACGATCTCGTCCGGGCGCAGGCTCCGCACGAGACCCATCTCGGCGGTGCGACAGAACGTGCACCCCATCGCGCAGCCCACTTGGCTCGAGATGCAGAGCGTGACGCGCGGGTTCTTCACCGCGCGCGGCATGTGCACCGTCTCCACCGTGGCGCCGTCGTCGAGCTTCAAGAGCAGCTTGGTCGCGCCGTCACCGGAGGGGTTCCGCGCGACGATCTCCGGGAGCCGAAAGTGAAACCGCTCCTCCACGAACGTACGAAGCTCTTTTCCCATCTCCGGGCCGCGCTCGCCGGTACGTGCATCTTGCACCCATCGCGTCACACGATGCAGCCTGCCGAGGAGGTGCTTCGCGGACCCGGGGGGCCGGAGCGCCTCGAGCTCGTCGAGGGTGACGTCGCAGAAGGAACGGGTGGGCATGACGAGCCCACGATGTACCGGACGGCGAGTCGGTGGTCCACCGCGCGGTCCCTGGTGCGGCCTAGCGAGGCGCCCTTGGTCTCTCGATCGTCCGCGGAAGTGGCCATCGATTCGGAGCGCGTCGTCGACTCACATCCGATCGAAGAGCGGGAGCATGAGCACCCCGGGCGTCCGCACCACGAGCCCCGTGGAAAATGACCACACGCCGACCCCTCCGAGCGTGGCATCGGCGCCCTCGATGTAGATGCCGGTGCTCGCCTCGCCGCGGACGCGTCCATAGAGGCCTTCATGGTCCGCCGGGCCATCGAAGACGCTCACGTAGGACCCGGTCTCGAGGACCACGCCGGCCGCGCCGCCCCATCCGAGGCGTGGAAGCGAGCGCTCCCCGAGCACACGAAGCTGACCCTGCAAGAGCAGACGTACGTAGGCCTGCGGGCCACGGCGCGCGAAGGGGTTCGTCCCGAGCCGATTCCACAAAACGAAGGACGCCTCCGCGAACCCTCCGTCGATGCGCGTCGAGGGCGCCCACGAACGCATGTATCCCACACCAAAATCGAAGCGCCTCCCGAGCGCCGCCTCATCCAGTTGCATGGGGTGAAGGCTCGCGCGGACGTCGAGCGGCACCTCGGTCGGGCGACTCGCGACGGCGACCGCGCCAGTCCCCACGGAGAGACGCGCCGGCGGGAGCACCAGGCACCCCGAGCACACCGAGGCCAACCCGAGGATCGCGACCACGCGCACCCCCGAGACCTACCACGCGCTACCCACCCGGTCCGCTCACCCCGGGGCCGGCTGCCAGGCCGCCAGGCCGACCGACGTTGGCCGTAACCCCGCGATACCTCGTCCCGCCAGGCCGACCGACGTTGGCCGTAACCCCGCGATACCTTGTCGCGCCAGGCCGACCGACGTTGGCCGTAACCCCGCGATACCTCGTCCCGCCAGGCCGACCGACGTTGGCCGCAAGCCCGCGATACCTCGTCCCGCCAGGCCGACTGACGTTGGCCGTAACCCCGCGATACCTCGTCCCGCCAGGCCGACTGACGTTGGCCGTAACCCCGCGTCGGTCGAGTGGCACGCGCGAGGAACGACGCTACGTTCGAGCCTGAAGCCATGTCGCGGAGGAAGCGTTACACGAGAAATCTCGGCCGAACGGTGCCGAGCCCGCTGCCCCAGCGCACGACACGCGCGTGGATACGCTTCGAGCATGCACACGAGCCGTTTGGTGCCTTCTCCTACACATGCGATGCGAAAGCCTTCCTCGAGGGCGAGGCGCGGCGGGAGCTAGAGCAGTTGCTCGGCTGGTTCAGGGACCACCTCGACGCCCCCGAGCTGGCCCACGACGCGATGGACCGCTTCTGGTTCCGCGCCGAAGCCGAAGCGTCGCTCGTCCGCGCACGCAGGCTGATGGCCCTCCTGAACGACGCGGGCATCCCGATCGTGGAACGGAGCACGACGCGAGTTCCGGGGAAAATCACCTGGGAAGACCCCGATCAGGTCTCGCTCCTCACGTACCGCGACGCCCCGCGCCCGTGACGTCATAAAGCATGCGGTCTACATCTACCGCACGAGCGCTCATGGCCCTCGCGTCGCCGAGCCAAAATCATCGATAGTCTCGGACAAAAGCAACACGGCGACTCCCGTTAGGAAGCCGCCGTGGCTCACGCGGAGGCGCGTGGCATCAGGTCGACTCTTCGAACTCCGCGTCGATGACGCCGTCCTTCTTGCCGCCTGCACCTGCGCCGCCCGCACCGGGAGCGCCGGGGGGAGGTCCGCCGTTCGGGTCGATGCCGGCACCCTGCGCGCCGTACATGTTGCCGGCGAGCTTGTGGGCTTCCTTCTCGAGGCGCTCGAGGATGTCCTTCACCTGCGCGTCGTCCTGCTTCTCCACCGCCGCGCGACCGTCCTTGATGAGGACCTCGAGCGTGGTGATGTCGGTGGCGACGAGCTTCTCCTTGTTCTCGGAGATGGTCTTTTCCATCGTGTAGCAGAGGCTATCGAGCTTGTTGCGGCGCTCGACCTGCTCACGACGCTCCTTGTCCTCCGCCTCGTGCTCCGACGCTTCCTGCACCATGCGTTGGATGTCGGCCTCGGTGATGCCGGAGTTCGCGGTGATGGTGATCTTCTGGTCTTTGCCCGTGGCTTGGTCACGTGCGTGCACCGAGAGGATGCCGTTCGCGTCGATGTCGAAGGTGACCTCCACCTTGGGCATGCCGCGGGGGGCCGGCATGATTCCCTCGAGGTGGAACTTGCCGAGGGTGCGGTTGTAACGCGACTCGGTGCGCTCGCCCTGGAGGACGTGCACTTCCACGCTCGGCTGGTTGTCCGCCGCGGTGGAGAACACTTCCTTCTTCTGCGTCGGGATCGTGGTGTTGCGCGTGATCATGACCGTCATGACGCCGCCCAAGGTCTCGATGCCGAGCGAGAGCGGGGTCACGTCGAGGAGGACCATGTCCTTCACGTCGCCGGAGAGAACGCCGGCTTGCACCGCCGCGCCCACCGCCACCACTTCGTCCGGGTTCACCGACTGGTCGGGATCGCGGCCGAAGAACTTCTTTACCGTCTCTTTGACGAGCGGGATGCGGGTCGAGCCGCCGACCAAGATGACCTCGTCGACCTGGTTCGCGCTCTTCTTCGCGTCTTGGAGGGCCTTGCGGACCGACTCCATCGAACGGTCGACGAGCGTGCCGATCATCTGCTCGAGCTTGGAGCGCGAGAGGCGGAGATCCAAGTGGACCGGGCCGCTCGGACCGACCGTGATGAACGGCAGGTTGATCGTGGTCTCCTGCATGCTGGAGAGCTCGATCTTGGCTTTCTCCGAGGCCTCTTTGAGGCGCTGGAGGGCCATCTTGTCCTTCGAGAGGTCGAACCCGGCGTTCTTCTTGAACTCCGCGAGCATCCAGTCGATGACCATGTTGTCGACGTCGTCGCCGCCGAGGTGGGTGTCGCCGTTGGTCGAGATGACCTGCACGACGTTGTCGCCCACTTCGAGGATCGAGATGTCGAACGTGCCGCCACCGAAGTCGTAGACCGCGATGATCTGGTCTTTCTTCTTGTCCATGCCGTACGCGAGGGCGGCGGCGGTGGGCTCGTTCACGATGCGCTTCACGTCGAGGCCGGCGATGCGACCTGCGTCTTTCGTGGCTTGGCGCTGGGCGTCGTTGAAGTACGCGGGGACGGTGATGACCGCCTCGGTGACCTTCTCGCCGAGGTAGTCCTCGGCCGCCTTCTTGAGCTTCTGGAGCACCTTCGCGCTCACCTCGGGGGGCGAGACGGGCTTGCCGCGCACTTCGATCGCGGTGTCGCCGTTCGACGCACGCACGGCCTTGTACGGCACGCGCTTGAGCTCCTCGCTGACCTCGTCGAACCTTCGTCCGACGAAGCGCTTGGCGCTAAAGATCGTATTTTCGGGGTTCGTGACTGCTTGGCGCTTCGCGATTTGGCCGACCAGGATCTCTCCCTTGTCGTCCCATGCCACCACGCTCGGCGTGGTGCGTGCGCCCTCCTCGTTCACGATGACCTTGGCTTCGCGACCCTCCATGACGGCCACGCAGCTGTTCGTCGTTCCGAGGTCGATGCCGATGATCCTACCCATGGCTATCCTCCAACACTTTCCTAATCCGGGGGCCAGGGAGACAGGCGCTAGACGCGCGGGCCTTCCCTGGAAAAGCCCGTGTGCTCGATAGAGCGACTGGCGAAAGAACGCCAGCCATCGTTTGTGGGTTCACGGGTCCCTCGCTAGCGCTCGGGCCCGAGACAGTTACGCATATGCGAGTCGCTTTCGGCGCCTTCGCACGTCGTGTCAAGGTGCAGGACGACCTCTTTCTGGTCTTTGGCCCGGTTTTTTCCAGGACCACCTTTATCTCGACAGCCGCAAGCTAATCACATGGTGGGCGGCGTCAACGCGTGGACCCAATCGAGTGAAAAAAGGCGGTCGGGCGCTCTCACCGGAGGAGCTTTCCTCGGAAGGGGGAGCGTTGCGGGCGGGGAGGTTCGCTGGTAGCCTCCAAGGGTTCCCCTTCCCGGGCTCCCTTTGCCCAAAGCTTTATCGCGCCCCGGCTCCTTGGCCGTGCGGGCGCAAATCGGCCCTGATGCGTCGACCCAAAGACTCGCTCCCGCCCCCGCCGGAGCTCCCGAACTTCACCATAGAATCCGACGAAGACGAGCTTCGTCCCGTCGAAGAGCGACACGCCGGCACCGGCCTCGTTCGTCACGACGTCCACCTGGACGACGGCCGCCTCGACCAAGACGCCGCGCGCGTCGTGCGTCGCCTCGAGAAGGCCGGCTTCCAGGCCTACCTCGTCGGCGGGTGCGTCCGCGACCTCTTGCTCGACAAGAACCCGAAGGACTTCGACATCGCGACGAGCGCGCGCCCGGAGGACGTCCGGCAGCTCTTCCGCAACTGTCGCGTCATCGGCCGGCGTTTTCGCCTCGCGCACGTGCTCTTCGGGGGCGGAAAAATCGTGGAGGTCGCCACCTTCCGCCGCAAGCCCCAAGACGCCACCGACGACGTCGTCGACGAGACCGACGATCTCCTCATCCGGAACGACAACGTGTTCGGCGAGGCCCACGAAGATGCGCTCCGGCGCGACTTCACGATCAACGCGCTCTTCTACGATCTCGAGCGCCACCAGGTGCTCGACTGGTGCGGCGGCATGGACGACATCCGTGGCCGCGTCATTCGCACCATCGGCGATCCTACGGTGCGCTTCCGTGAAGATCCCGTGCGCATCCTCCGCGCGGTCAAGTTCGCCTCCCGCCTCGACATCGGCATCTCGCCGGAGGTCTACGAGTCGATGGTCGACAACCGCGACGAGCTCGCCCGGGCCGCTCGTCCGCGCATCTTCGAGGAGATTTCGCGCCTCCTCCGTGGTGGTGCGGCGCATCGCTCGATGTGGCTCCTTTGGGAGAGCGGCGGCATGGGTGTCTTGCTCCCCGAGCTCTCCGCGTTCCTCGACGACGACGAGGGTACGTCAGGCGCAGGTTCGCGATTTTACAAGCGAATGTCCGCGATCGATTACGTCACGAAGACACGCGGGGCGCCGGACGATCTGGCCACCTGGTGCGCGCTCCTGGCCGAGCCGCTCTCCGAGTACACCACCGGCGTTCGTGATCCGCAGACCGCGGCGCTCGAGTTCCTCGACTTGGTGGTGGAGCGCGTCGCGATGCCTCGTCGGATCGCGGACGGCGTGCGGCGCGTGATGGCCGTGCTCCCGAAGCTCTCGCAAGGTCGCCTCGGGCGCCTCGCGCGGACCGAGCTCGCCAAGCCCGCGGTCGATACGTTGGAGCTCGATCTCATCGCGCGCGGCAAGTCGACCGAGATGGTCGAGGCTCTGCGCTCGGAGCTGGGCACCTTCACCCCCGCGCCTCCGGTTTATCGCGATAGGCCGCCCCCGCGCCGCCCTTCACGCAGGTAGAGCTCCTTTCACGCTGGCGCCTGACCGATCGCGCGCACCTGTCGCGCGGGTAAGGTGCCGTCCCCTTCGCCCGTCGGGGAGGCCGGCGGGATCGCTGCGGTCGCGCGAACGGGCACGGGGAGCCGCTCGACGTTGGCACTCGGCCTACATGCAGCCACAGCCGACGGGATCGCCGGGGCTGCACCCGGCGGGGCCTTTGCCGATCGAGCCTGCTGCGCACACCTTGCCGGTGGTCCACGTGAGGCCGTCGAGCTTGGCTCCGGCCAGCTTCACGCCGAGCAACTGGGCATTGAGCATGTCGGCGTTCGTCAAGTTGGCGTTCGAAAGGTCGGTGCTCTGCAGGTTGACGCCACGGAACTTCGCGCCGGTGAGGTTCAACCCCACGAGGCCCGAGCTGCCGGAGAGCCCCGCGTCCTGAAAGTTCACGTTCGTGAGGTTCGTGCCGGTGAGGACCGTGCTCGAGAGCGTGGCTCCGCGCAGGCTGCGGCCAGTGAGATCCATGTTGGGGAGCTTGGCGCTCGAGAGCCTCGCAAACTCGAAGATCGTTCCCGCGACGTTGGCGCCGGTGAAGTCGGCCCCGTTGAGCAGGGCGTTCGAGAAGTTGGCGTTCGTGAGGTTCGCGCCGCTGAGCTTCGCGTTGGTGTCGATCAGCGCGAGCGTGAGATTGGCGCCGGTGAGGTTCGCGTTCGTCAGGTTCACGCCGCGCATTTTTGCGTCCGTGAAGGTGGTGCCCGAAAAGTTCGTCCCGCGGAAGCTGCCGTACGAGAGCCTCGCGCCGGAGAGGTTCATGTTGGCCTTGTTGCAGCCATCCCAATTGACCGCGACCCCAGTCTGAGGAGCGGCAGCGCAGTTCGGCGTCGAAGGGGGCACGGGGTTGCCGGACTCCGCGGGGGCCACGCTCGCGGTCGGAGCGGTTGTCACCTTTCGCACCGTGCCCGCCGGGCGCACGGTGGGTACGGCCGGCTGGGCAGTGGGCGTCGCCGTGGGAGAGGCGAAGGCCAACAAGGGCGCCGCCACGAGCACCGACCATGTCGCGAGAGCCGTATACGTTCGGGCGTGACGAGCTGAATGATTCATATCTCTCCTAGGATAATGTCCAGCAGGGGCGTTCGACGCGCGAGCGGCCGAAATCGTACACCGATCTTGCCACGCTCCCGAGATGGTTCGCCCGCGAGTCCTTCGCTCTAAGTGAGATCTTCGATCGAATTCAGAGATCCCTAATCCTTCTTCGCGAGGCCCAAGGCCATGCGGATCCTGGCGAGGGCTCCGAGCGGCTCGGTGCTCTTGCGAATGCGATCCGAGAGGGCGCGGTTGGCGTCGGAGGCGTCGAGGGCGAGGGCGCGATCGATCGTCTCGCGGGCGTCGGCGTGGCGAGAGGCGGCGAGGAGCGCGGTCGCACGAACCGCGAGCGTCTTCGCGGTCTCGCCTTCGAGGGCGCAGGCACGATCGGCGTGCTCGAGGGCCTTTTGTGCGCTCCCGAGCGCGACGTGGACCGCGACGAGCTCGAGGTGGGCAGGGGTCGCTCCCGGGCTCCGTGAGACCGCCGCTTCGAGCGCGATCCGCGCTTCGTTCCAGCGCTCGCGGCGTCGCTCGGCCATGCCGAGCGCAAAGTGGGCGGTCCACACGTCGTTGTCGATCGCGAGGGTCTTTGCGCGAGCAGAGAGGGCGGCGAGCTCGTGCTCTTCGGTGGGGGCGTGAACCGCGCGAACCACGTCTTCCAGCTCGCGCGCGGCGCGGGGCTGCTCGATCGCGAACCGCGTGCGACACGCCTCTGCCGCGAGCGCGGACGCGGGAGCCAGGCTCTCCACGTTGGTGAGGTGCTCCCGCGCGGCGCCGAGATCGCCGAGGCCCACCTTCGCGCGCGCCAAGGTGAGCTCTGCCCACGCGTCGGTGCCCTCGGCGACGAGGCGGCTCGCGAGACGAACCATGCACTCTGCACGCTCTCGTGGAGCCATACCGGCGGCGCCCGGACCCTCCGCGCGCGGCACCGTCGATTCCGTGGTGGTGGTCGTGAGGAGGCGCAGCACACGACGCGCGACCTCCGAGGGCAGGTCTTGGCACTCTGCCGCTTCGCACGCGAGCTGCTCCACGAGGGCCACGTCGGAGTCGCGGGTCGCGATGCCGAGGAGAGTCATGAAGGCGGGAGGGAACCCGGGGTGCTGCCCAAGCACCGCCGTAAGTGCACGTATCGCCTCCATTTTATCGCCTTGTTCGAGCGAGGTGACGGCGCGCTCGGTGAGCAAGAGCGGGTCGTCTGGGCAGAGCGTGAGCGCGTGATCGAGGCCCTCGCGCGCGCCCGCGAGATCGCCTCGGGCGCGGCGTGCCTCGGCCGCGATCGCGTGAAGGCGGGGACGTTTCGGGGCGCGTTCCAGCGCGGCGTGCACGTATTTTTCTGCGGTATCGACCGATCCGCGACGCATGTGGAGCGCGCCGAGGGCTTCGTAGAGGCTCGCTTGGGTGGGCGCGTCGGCCACCGCGCGCACGAGGGCACGCTCCGCTGCGGCGGCGAGCTTCTCGTCGTCCGGGCTCGCGAGGACCAAGTCGAGCGACACCGCCGCGAGCCGCCCGGCAGGTAAATTCGCTTCGGGGGCGGCCTCGACGGCCCGCTCGAGATGCAGGAGCGACGCGAGGCGGTCGTGCGCACCGCCCCGGAGTGGATTGTGCAGGATGCATCGTTCGGCGAAGAGCACGCTCTCGAGGGCGTCCCATCCGAGGTGGGCGATGTCGCGCGCGGCGCCGAGGTCGATGTCGATCGCGGACCTGAGCTGCTCGATGACGGCGACGATCTCGAGGCCCGCTTCTTCGGACGTGAGGCTGGTCTCTTCGTCGGCGAGGACCTTGCCCGAGACGGGCTCGAACACGAGCACCCGCAGCGACCCGCGGCCCTCCGACGGGGGCTCGAGCTGGCCGGTGATCACGCAGCGCACCTCGTCGTGGGGGGGCGCAGCGCCGGCCAAGTCGCTCCACGTTCGCGGGGGGACGAAGGCCTCGATCGGCCGCGGCTCGCCGCCCTGACCGTCACGCGAGAGGAGCTGCGCGAGGGCGATATTGTGGCCAAAAACGCTAGAAAAAGCGTGCAGGAGGGCCGCGATCCCCAAGCCGAGATCTTTGGAATCCTCTGGCACCGCGAACGGAACGACGACGGCTCGTCTCGCGCGTTCCACGGTGCTCGAGTCCGCCTGCGGCTCGTCGCTCCCCATGCGAGGTTCATCCTTGCCGACACGCGCGACGTTCACAAGCTCGGAGAACAAAACCCACGCGTGACGAAACGCATCGCGTCAGTCTCGCGTCTGCGATAGGCACACCGACGATGCGCCGCGGCTCGATCGAAAAGCCGACTCTCTTTACGGCCCACGCCGAGCGTACGGCCGCGCGCGATGGCGGGATCCCCCTCGCCGAGCGCATGCGCCCGAAGCGCCTGGAGGATTACGTAGGGCAGACGCACGTGCTCGCGGAGGGCAAGCCGCTCACCCGATCGATCGCGCAGGATCGCGTGCCGTCGCTCATCCTATGGGGCCCACCGGGCGTGGGAAAGACCACCCTCGGTCGCGTCATCGCGGAGCACACCAAGTCGACGTTCGTGCTCTTCAGCGCGGTCCTCGGCAGCCTCGCCGAGCTGCGTGAGATCGTCGCGAAGGCCAAAGAAGAACGCGCCTATCGTGGCGGAAAGACTCTCGTTTTCGTCGACGAGATCCATCGCTTCAACAAGGCGCAACAAGACGCGTTTTTGCCGCACGTCGAGGCGGGGGTGATCACGCTCGTGGGCGCGACGACGGAGAACCCCTCGTTCGCGGTGAACGCGGCGCTGCTCTCGCGGTGCAAGGTGGTGCGCCTCGATCCGCTCCCCGACGCGGCGCTCGTCACGTTGCTCTCGCGCGCGCTGGTCGATCCGATGGGCCTCGGGAACCTCGGTCTCACCGCCGACGCGGACATCCTCGAAGGCCTCGCGCGCGCGGCGCGTGGAGATGGTCGTCGCGCGCTCACGGTCCTCGAGTCGATCGCGGAGGACGTGGCCTCGCGCGGCGCGACGACCATCACGCGCGAAGACCTCGAAGCGGACGGGACACGGGCGCCGCTCCTCCACGACAAAACGGGGGATGGCCACTACGACGTGACGAGCGCGTTCATCAAATCGATGCGCGGCTCGGACCCGGACGCGGCCGTGTACTGGCTCATGCGGCTCCTCGAGGCGGGCGAAGATCCGCTGTTTCTCCTGCGTCGGATGGTGATCTTCGCGAGCGAGGACGTGGGAAACGCCGATCCGCGCGCGCTCGTGGTGGTCACCTCGGCCGACGCGGCGTTCCGTAGGCTCGGCATGCCGGAAGGCCTCTATCCGCTCGCCCACGCGGCGCTTTACCTCGCGGCGGCCCCCAAATCGAACGCGGTCGGGACGGCCTTCACCCGCGCCCGCGAGCTCATCGAGACCTACGGTTCGCTCCCGGTGCCGCGGAAGCTGCGAAACCCGGTGTCCGCCCTCGCCCGCAGCGAGGGTCACGGCGCCGACTACCGCTACGCCCACGATTTCGAGGGCGGCTTCGTCCCTGGCGAGCGGTACCTCCCGGACGAGATCGGCGAGGCGACGCTCTACGAGCCCACGAACCACGGCGAAGAGGCGAAAATCGCGGCTCGCCTGGCCGCGATGCGCAACGGCAAGAAGTGACGGACGGCATAGCTTTCTAGAAATGCTCGCCCCGCGGCCGGCAATCGTGGGAAAACCTTGGGCATGTCGGATCCGGACGTGGTCCCCGCGCTCGTGTCGCTCGGGTTCAGCCTGAACGAGTCGCGCGCGTACGCGGCGCTTCTCCAAGAGAGCCCCGCGACCGGCTACGAGGTCGGCGTTCGTGCGCAGATCCCGCGTTCGGCGGTGTACGGCGTGCTTCGTCGTCTCGTGAAGGCCGGCGCCGCGCGTTCGATCGCGGGCACCCCGGAGCGCTTCGCCCCCAGCCCCGCGGAGGACGTGCTCCACCTCCTGCGCAAACGCTTCGACGCGTCGGTCGAGCAGCTCGAGACCGCGATCGCGCACATCGACACCGCGCCTCAGGTGCCGGATGCGTTCAGCGTGCGCGGCTACGACCGCGTCCTCGAGGAGGCCGAGCGTCTCATTCGCGGGGCCGAAGAGCGCCTCGTCGTGAGCGGCTGGCCGCGCGAGCTCGACGTCCTCACGAACGAGCTGAAACGCGCCCAAAAACGCAAGGTTTACATCGTGATCTTCTCGCACGCGGAGCTCCCTGCGCTCCCGGGTGAGCTGTTCTCGTACGGCATGCGCGAGGCCGATCTCGAAGACTTCTGGAAGCATCGCCTCGTGGTCGTCGCCGACGACACGAAGAGCCTCGTCGGCGCCACGGAGAAGCTCCCGTCCGACAGCGCGGTCCTCAGCGAGACCGCGGCGATCGCGGAGATCGCCACGAGCCAGGTCGCCCTCGACATCACCCTCCTCTGCCAACGCAGCGGCCGCAGCACCGAGACCGTCATGGCCAGAATGCTCGGTCAGCGCGTGGGCCGCCTCGATTCGCTCATGAAGAAGCGCGAGGGCGCGTAGCCGTGGATCGCCCGTCGGGCCCTCCGCGCGCGCTCGCGTCGTTCGCCCCGCGAAGCCAGCTCGGCCAAGACGCGTACGCCGATCTGCTGCGCGACACGCGAGGGCTTCGTCGCGAGCAATCGCTCATGCGCGAGGCTTGGCTCTCTCGCCTGACGCTCCCGAAAAAGGAAGACCGCCTCTTCGAGGTGGAGGTGCTCCTCAAAGGGCTCGCGTGTTTCGCAAATCCGCGAAATCACCCAGGTCCTCCGCGTCGCGCGTCGATCGTGGCGAACGACTATCGCGAGCCGATGCTGCTCGTGAAGGAGGCGATCGCGCGGGTCGTGAGCCTTGGCCGCCTGCTCCTCGGCGAGCACGAGCGCACCTTCGTGTTCCAGCGCTACCTGGAGACGGTGCTCCCGGACGACGGCGCGCGCACACGGCTCGTTCGGGAGACGCGGGTGCAAGACACGCCCGAGGAGTCGCTCTTCCAGCTCCGTCACGCGATGACGAACCTGCTCGAGGTCGTGAGCGGCATCTCACGCCTGCCGCGGGTACCGTTTCGCACGTTCTTCGCGGTGCTCGGCGTGGCGCACGGCGAGGTGTCCACGTCGGCGTTCTTCAATCCGCTCTCGGCGCTCGAGTTTCGACCCGAGTTCGATCGCATCACGAACGTGCGCCTCCTCGAGCTCACGCGCCAAGTGGGCGACGAGAGCGCGCGCCGGCTCGTGGCGCTCACGGTGCTCTCCATCTTCCGCATGTTGAAGTACCTCGAGCTCCTCGAGACGAACATGGGCACCGGCCCCACGTACCTCGTGCTCTCGGTGTTGCGCTCCGATGCGCGCGCGCTCACGAGCCATCTCCAGAAGCGCGCCGGCGTGCAGCTCGCCGAAGCCTATGAAAAGCAGCTCTTCCGAAGGCCTGCGAGGGAGCTCGCCGAGCGCTACGAGGCGCTCCGTGAAGAGGGCCACCGCCTCGTGCACCTCAAGGCCACCTTCGGGGGCATCGCCGCGAACTTGCGCCTCGAGCTCCGCCGCGCGTTCGAGCACGATCTGCCCGCGCCGGATGCGGGCCGAACCGAGGCCGAGCTCCGCGTCGCGGTCACGCGTGTGATCGGCACGTTGCGACCCGCGCTCCAAAACGCGATCCTCGTGCTCGGCAAGGTGCTCGGCGAGCGACTCGACGAGCACGGCGTTTTCGACGACGCCCTCGCGCGCCGAGAGCTATCCAAGCGTCTTCGCCGCGATATTTGGATGTTTGCGCAGATCCTCCGCGCCTTCGGGGCGAAAGCACGCGCCCTCCCGGACGCAGAAGAGCGATGGGCCGGCGCGTCGTCGCTCCAGTTCGTGCGCGAGTTTCTCTCGTACTTCCAGGCGATGGGGTACCCGCTGCTGCGCGCCGCCGACTACCCGCGCTTCGACGCGTTCTTGCGCGCCCTCTCCGCGCTCCAAGAGTCCGATCTCACGAGCCCCGATCGTCTCGCCGACGCGGTGCACGAGGCGGAAGAGTTCACCACGTTTCTGAGCGACCTCTTCGAGCGCATCTCGGATCGCGAAGAGCTCCGCGGTCACGCGTTCGACCGCCGCGACGCCGCCATCGCGCTCAAGCTGTACCTAGGCGACAGCTAAGCGCCTCGGTGCGATGCGGCGGAAGCCCCATGTCGCTACCGACCAAAAAATCGCGCGACCCGAAGCACGACGAAAATGAGGCGCCGCCGATCGAGGCTTGCGCGCTCGGCAACGAGGAGCGCCCCCGCGACGCGGCATCCCTACGCGGCAAACTCCTGTGCGTCCGTCAAGCGCCCCGCCGTGGAAGTGGATGCCCAAACCTGAACGAATGGTAAGATACGCCATTCACTGTGCCACGGCCCACTCCGCACAAAATGGCGCGAAGGGCGCGACCTCGAGGGTGCGCCCTTCGTTCCGTCCCGATCCTTCTTCTCGCAGTACAGGACGGGCCCGGACACGCGAAAGTCAGGTATCGGCTAGCTCACTCTTCGCCGTCGTCGGTCGCCGCGGGGGCGTTGCTCGTCGACTTGGGTGCGCTAGAGGACGCGGCCTTTGAACGCCCTGCGGGGCGTTTTGGGGCCGCTTTTCGAGGACCGGTCTTACCCGCCTTCGGGGCAGCCTTTTTTGCAGGCTTCTTGGCGGCTTTTTTGGCCGCGGTCTTCTTCGCCGGCTTCTTGGCAGCGGGCTTCTTGGCAGCGGCCTTCTTCGCCGGCTTCTTCGCCGTCTTCGGAGCAGCCTTCTTCGCGGTCTTGGTGGTGGTCTTCTTCGCCGCGGGTGCCTTCTTGGCAGCCGCCTTCTTCTTTGCAGCCATAACGGAATCCCTCCTGCTGAGGATGTACGTGACCTATATGGTCAGCTACGTCACTGGTTATATGGTCACCTACGTCAGTTGTCAAAGAATAAAAACTTGACGTCCGTGAAGCCTGAATGGGTGCGCAGTCGCCGCGGATGTCTAGGGGTTCGCAATCTCGCAACCGCTTGAAACTCATGTGCTATTTCGGGCCCGGGGCGAGATTTGAAGCCATTTCTCCCACTGGGTATTCGTCCGTCTTTCCATCTTCTTCATGAACATGGAGTTGTGGATTTTTGGGATTTCGACCCTTCGGCGGGGTGGTTGACGGGTCTCGGAGCGTCTTGACGCGCGCGGTGGGCCTACGTACCGTCGCTCGCGCGGGTGAGCAGGTAGCCACCCCAAGGAGGATGCCGTGCTCGCGATTCGTCTGAAGTGGTTCCTTGCTGCGGGGCTCGCATCGGTCATGGCCATCGGCTGTGGCCACAGCGACGAAGAGATGGCCGCCAAGCAGCGAGAGATCGACAAGCTCTCCGCCGACATCAAGGCCGCCAAGGACCAGCTCGCCGCCGACCAGGCGCGTTACACCGAGGCACAGTCTCAGCTCGAGACGATGAAGGCGCAGCTCCAAGACTTCGCCAAGACCAAGGAAGACGCCGCCAACCTCTCCAAGGCGCTGAAGGATTACAAGGAGCGCGCCGAGCGCCTCGCCGTGATCGAGGCGCGCTTCCGCGAGCTCCGTACGAAGCTCGACAAGCTCAACTCGATCGGCCTCAAGGTCGTCGTGCGGAACAACCGCATGGTCATCCAGCTCCCGGGCGACATCCTCTTCGACTCGGGCAAAGACGCCCTCAAGCCGAAGGGCAAAGAGGCCCTCGGCCAAGTCGCCGAGATCATCCGCTCGGAGAAAGACCTCACCCAGCGTTACTTCGTCGTCGCCGGTCACACCGACAACGCGAAGTACGGCGGCGGCCCCTTCAACGACAACTGGGGCCTCTCCCTCGCGCGCTCGCGCCAGGTCCTCCTCTTCATGATCGCCCCCGCGGACGCGAAGAAGGAAGCCGGCGGCGGCCTCGACTCGAGCCGCTGGTCGGCCGCTGGCTTCGGCGACACGGACCCGCAAGAGGGCACCGTGGCGGCGCAGACCAAAGAGCAGATGCAGAAGAACCGCCGCGTCGAGCTGGTCGTCCAGCCGAACGTCGAAGAGATGCTCCAGCTCAACACCATTCGCTGAGGCGAGCCTCGCGCCTGCTGAGCGACGCCAGAGCGACGAGCCTCGCGCCTCTAGAGCGACGAGAGGCTCGCGCCTCTAGAGCGACGAGAGGCTCGAGTGAACGTGGGCCCTGCGGTTTCTGACCGCGGGGCCTTCGTCATTTCGGGCCGAAAGCGAGCTACGCTTCTGCGCATGCGCGTGGGCACGATCGACATCGGGACGAACACGGTTCTTTTGCTCGTTGCCGCGAAGGTCGACGGGACGGTGGTCGCGATCGAGGAGCACATGACGATCACGCGCCTCGGCCAGGGCGTGGACAAGACGCGGAAGCTCGCGGCAGACGCGATCGCGCGAACCACCGAGTGCCTCGCCCGCTACGCAGCCCACACGAAGCGCGCCGGCGTAGAAAAAATGGACATCGTGGGCACGAGCGCGATGCGCGACGCGGAGGGCGGCGGCGCGATCGTCGAGGCGTGCCGCGATCTCTTCGGTGTGCCCGCGCGGGTGCTCGGAGGCGACGAAGAGGCGCAGGTCACGTTCCGCGGCGCGCTCTCTGGCATCCGTGGGCTCTCGGGCGAGGTCGCCGTGTTCGACATCGGCGGCGGGAGCACCGAGATCGTCGTTGGAGGCCGCGGAATCGCTGCGAAATTCTCGAGGAGCTTCGACGTGGGGAGCGTTCGCATGACCGAACGGGTGGGCCCCGCCGATCCGCCGTCCGAGGGCGACCTGGCGCGTCTTCGCGAGCTCGCCGAGACGCTGCTCGAAGGTGCACCGAAGGTCGCCGCGACGACGGATCTCGTCGGCATCGCCGGCACGATGACCACGATCGCGGCGGTGCACATGGGCCTCACCACGTACGACGGGGCGCGTGTGCATGGGGCGACGCTCACGGCGGACGAGATCCGCGACACGATCGCGAAGCTCGCGCGGATGCCTCTCGATGCCCGCGGCAAGGTCGCGGGGCTCGAGCCGAAGCGGGCCGACGTGATCGTAGCGGGTGGGATCCTCGCGACCGTGGTCCTGGAGAAGCTCGGCAAGACCTCGGTGCGGATCTCGGATCGTGGCGTGCGTTGGGGCCTCGCCGAGGCGCTGCTCGAGGGCTGAGCACGGCACCCGCACGAGCGCGCGCGGCTGGATTCGCGTCGGGCCGCGGGCGATTGGTGTACCCTTCATTCGTCGAGGGCACGCACCTGCCTCGGCGGACAGGACGCATGGGCGACGGCGGCGGATTCGAGGTAGGAGACCGCGCGTTTTACCCTGTTCACGGGGTCGTCGAGGTCGTTCGCATCGAAGAGAAGGACATGGGCGGCTCGACGCAGAGCTTCTACGTGCTCGCGATCCTCGGGCTCGATCGGCGCATCCTCGTGCCCACCGCGAACGCGGCCACGGTCGGTCTGCGGCGCCTGGTCACGGAGGAAGAGATCGACGCGGTGAAGAAGATCCTCGCGGACAAACCTGCGGTCTTCAACCTGGAGACGTGGAACCGCCGCGCGCGCACGTTCGGCGAAAAGATCAAGACCGGCAGCGTGATCGACATCGCCGAAATCGTGAGGGAGCTCGGTTGGTTACGCGAGAAGAAGGCGCTCGCGTTCGGTGAGCGCCGCACCCTCGACTCCGCGATGGGGCTGCTGGTGAAAGAGATCTCCGTTTCACGGGGCCAGCCCGAGGCCGACACGAAGCTCGAGATCGACACGATCTTCGGCCTCCCCGATCCGCCGCCGGCCTGAGACTCTTCGCGCTGCTCGCGGGTTAGATGCGCCGCCGGAGCGCACTGACCGACGAGCGCATCGGCGCCACGAGTGAGGCATGTTGCCTCCGCACGCGCGCGCCTCGGGTCCCAGCGACGTCGCGCCGCGCACTCGCTCACGCGAGCTTCATGCGCGGGGCTGCTTCAAGGCTCGGGCGGACAGAGCGCGGAGCCGCAGTTGTACTTGTAGCCGCCGTCGCCGTCGGGGCTGCACCGGCACCAGTCGAGGAGCGCGACGCCCGGGGTGGTGTGGCACACGCGTCCGCGATAGGCGCAGATACGGCCCGCGGCGTTGCACGACGCGCCGTCAGCGAGGCTTCGGCTCACGGGGCAATCGGTCATGTCTGCGCTCGAGCCTGGCGCGCAGAGCTGCTTTTCGCCCTTTGGAATCTCGCCTACGCGGTCGTGGCAGACCACCTTGCCGCCCGTGCACTCGCAGCGGGTTTGCTGCGGTGTCGCGCCGCACTCGACCGAGTAGAGGCACGACAGGGACTCCTTGCAGGCAGCACCGTTCGCCTCCTCGAAGGAGCGAGGACAGGCATCGAGGACAGGAGGCGCGGAGCGAATTTCTTCCTCCACCAACCCTTCGCCCGAGCCGGGCACCTCGGCCGAACAGCCGAGGAGCGACGATGCCGTGGCCGCGCTCGATACGATCGCGACAAAAACGTACCCGAGAGCTCGCTGAGTGTTCACGTCGCGCCTCGCTCGGTTGAAGGGGTCTTCAGGTTCAATAGGACCGTTTCTTCTTGTGAAAAGATAAGGGTTTTCCTAAAGCGTTGGGGTTTTGTCCGCTCAATCCCCACGGTTGGCTACACGCGGACTGCCTGTCGAAGCGGAAGCGCGGTCCACCGGCGGAGCGGGGGACATGAATCGTTGCGAGGCGTGAGCGCATCGCGGAAGATTCCGAGCGTGCGCCGCGCGATCGTTTGTTTCGTTCTCTCGTTGGCCGTCGGCTGTGGTGGCGGCGAAGGTGGCAGACCTCCGTTTGCACCGACCATGCCGGCGGAAAAGGCGCCACGAACCGTGGAAGAGGCGCAGCAGCGTATCGATCGCGCACGTTCGGAAATTGACAGACCCGCCGGCAACCTCGCCGCGCCCGCGCCCGCGCCCGATCCCGCGCCTCAGTCGACGGACGCGCCCTCGGCGACCCCCGACTCGCCCGCGCAGTCCCCGTGCGCGAGCCCGTGCCGCGCGCTGGCTTCGATGCGACGCGCGGTCGAGGCGCTGTGCGAGCTCACCGGCGCGGCCGACGAGCGCTGCACGAACGCCAAAAAGACCCTCGACGAGAGCCGCGCAAAAGTAGGGCACTGCTCCTGCGAGTGAGCGTGGAATCGCGTGCGTAGTGCACCTGCACGGTCGCGGTTCACGAGGGCCGTGATCGCGGAATCGCCACGCACAAATTTGGCCCGCGTCGTCGATTGAATTTATCCGAAGACAGGAAGCGGCACGCGACCCCGAGATTTCGCGGGGCCCGGTCGCACTTCGCCGGAGGAATCGATGAGCAGCAGAGAGACCGAGAGGCGCGCAAACGACGCGCCCCGCGTTCCGTTCGACGGGATGGTCGAGGTCGGCGGCGCACAAGGCCCGTCGTTCGAGGCGCAAGCGATGAACGTGTCCGTCGCGGGAATGGCGCTTCGTGCGGGGTACCTGCCTACGGTCGGTCAGCCCCTCACCTGCCAGTTCGAGACCGACGACGGCAACTCCGTGCTCGCCTCTGGCGAGGTCACGTGGTGCAAAGACGGCACCGAAGGCGGCGAGTTCGGCCTCACGTTCGGCAAGCTCGACGCGCAGTCGGCCGCCGCGCTGAAGACGCTGTTCGACGCGCAAGAGGAAGACAAGGCGGCCCCCGCGCCGCGCCTTCCGGTCGGCCGCGTGCGCCTCCACATCGACGGCCTCGGCGTGCCGATGAAGGCACGCGTGAAGGATGCATCGATCGCGAAGGTCACGACCTACAGCGAGCTCGGGTACTTGCAGACGGGCAAAGAGCTCGAGCTCGAGGACGCCGAGACCGGTGAAAAGCGGCCCGCGCGCATCCACAAGGTGCAAGTGGAGACCAGCGCGACCGACGTGCCGCAGCTCGTCGTCACGATGAAATACGAAGACGAGAGCGGGCGCGCCGCCGCCGCCGAGGGCACGAGCGAAGATCCGCCCGAGGTCCGCGATGGCGACGAGAGCGAGCCGATGAAGCACGACTTCGCGGACCGCGCCAAGGGCATCGGATCGCAGATGGGCGCCGGTCTCATGAAGATCGGTCCCGCGATCGGCGGGCTCTTCGCGCGCGCCAAAACGGCCGCCGCGCTGCTCCAGAAGAAGCGCCAGGAGAAGGCCGCGAACGACGAGCCGCCGGTTCGACGCGTCACCGCGCCGGCCCCTGGTGGTCGCCTCCAGAGCGCGGGCCGCAAGGTGGTTCGCACCGACGCGAAGGACGAAGCCGAGGAGATCGCGCCGCCGAAGAAGCTCGACAAGCGCAAGCTCGCGATCGGCGGAGCAGCCGGAATCGCCCTTATTCTCGGGCTCATGGCGATGCGCAAGCCGCACGAAGCAGCGCCGCTCGCGACCGCCCCCGCCGAGCCCGCGGCCGCCCTCGCCCCCGCGCAGCCCTCGGCGCAAGCGCCTGCTCCTGCTCCGATCGCCCCCGCGGCGGCACCTGGTGCGATGCCCGGCGCGAGCGGCCCGATGGCCGGCAACGGCATGGGCGCCGACGACTCGGTGGAACAAGGTCCGCCCGGTAAAAAGGGTAAACCGAAGCCGTTCACCAACGGCCCGGTCGCGCACGGGACCACGCTTCGCCTGAAGATGGACGGCCCGATCGAGCGCATGCAAGGCGCCTCGCAGCCGACGGGCTTCACGATCGCGCTCCCGAACCGTCGCTCCCTCGAGGCCGCGTCGCCGCTCGCCTCGAAGGACTCGCGCATCGCGGGGATTCGCGTCGCGAACGACGGCAACGGCGCCGAGCTCACGCTCACCTTCAAGGACGGCGTCCCGAACTACATCGTGCGCGCCAAGGGCGACACCCTCGAGATGGTCATCGCGAAGGAGAAATCCACCGCCGAGACCGGCAAGAAGAAGGGCGGCACCAAGGGCGCCGACAAGCACCACGGCACCTCCACCAAGGGCCACGGCAAGGCGCACTGACCGCGAGCTTCGGCTCGACCCGTTGCACGCATGCGTACGCGGCGAAGACCTCGAGTCCTCGCCGCGTTCGTTCATTTCGGGCTCGCCGTCATCGCGACCCAAAAGCGAATACGTGGTTCGCTTTTCAAGAAATGCGCGCGCATTTCCGCAGGCTTGCTCGATTTTGGATCGATTTAAGGGGGCCGCCGGCGGCGCACCGATAGCGTCGAAACGATGAAGCCGTTCGTGTCTTCGCCGTCCCGTGGAGCGCTCGCGCTCGTGGCCCTCGTGCTCGTCGCTGGTTGCAAGCGGGGGCCGCTCGAGCTCTCGATCGAGAAGAAGGAGTACGACACGGCCTCGAAGACGCTCACGCTCACGATGCACGGCCCGAAGAACACGAAGATCGCGGCTCGCACGGGGAAGAGCTGGGACGCTGACAGCTTGGAGGCCTTCGAGACCGACGCCGAAGGATCGGCCAAGCTCGAGATCAAGAACGACTCTACGGCGCGGGAGGCCTCCGAGCCGGTGCTCTGGACCTTCTACGAGACCACGAAGGAGAAGCTCGCGAAGGCGAAGAGCGACTCCGCCGTCTCGAAGCTGACCCGGCGCGTGACGCTCACGATCCCCCTGCCCTTGCCGCTCTCGATGGACCTCGGCGCGCTCCGCGGGTTTGGGGTCACGATGCGCTACATCGACAGCACGGGCGTCATCTTCATGAGCGACGGACCGACCGAGGGGGACGTCACGATCGGCGATGGCCCGAAGCGACCGCTCAGCAGCAAGAGCTTCCCCGTCGAGCCGATGGCGGTGCTCGGCGGAAAATCGCCGGCCGCGCTCTTCGGCGGCGGCACGGTGGCCCCCGTTTGCCTGCCGACGACGCTCGAGGAAGGGAAAAAGACCTGGGCTGGCGAGTACTGCTTCCAGCCTGATCAGCAACGCTCGGCGACCGCGCGCATCTTCAAGGCGGTGCGCTCGGGTCCGGTGAAAGTGCCGGCCGAGAGCACGGGCAACGCGACCCTATGGCTCGTCTCTCCCGACGTGGCGCCGGTGGCGAAGCTCATCGGCACCGCGAAGACGTTCGGCGACATCGGCTACGTGGCGATTCAGACGAGCCTCCGCGTCAGCAAGAGCTGCGGCTCGTATCGAAGCTCGAGCGGCAACACGACCTCCGTGCTGCTGAACATGTACCGCGAGACCGTGGTGGTCTACGAGCGGCGGACGGGGAAGAAGGTCGCCTCGAAGGAGCTCGTGCCGTCGAGCGTGTGTCCGACGATGACCTCGGCGCGCGCGGGCTCCGCCACGACGACCTCTGGTTCGTTCGTTCCCGAGAAGGAAGTCCGCGACTTCATCGTCGCCTCGACTCCGCCGTGAGCGCGGCCCCTTGGTGCGCCAGCGGCGACGACACGAGTAACGCTCGCGGGCGACGGCCCACGCCGAAGCGCTGAACGCGCTCTGTTGCGCCTACTAACCCACGGAAAGGACACGCAAAAAGGCGCACCCGCAGATTACGGGGAGCGCCTTGAAGCGTGCGTCGAGCTCATGCGCCTACGGGAGGCGCGGAGGCTCACTCGCCTTGGTAGATACGGGCGCGACGACCGCGGTCCTTCGCCTTGAGCTTCGCGCGGTAGCGCTTGGTCTTCGTGCGGTTCGACTTGCGCGGCTTCTTGGAAAGGACGAGGTACATTTGGCTACTCCGAAAAAGGACGACGGGAATTAGACCAGGCGCCCCCCCAAATCAAGTCCATGCGCCGGAGGCAGGCTGATTTCCGCCAATACCTTCGCCTGGGCGTCGTCGGACGTCCTCACGAACAGGAGTTCGTTCCGGGCGATCCTCCTAGCCCAGGCTCGGTCTTGACGGAAATCAGCCTACCTCCCGTCCGACGAGAGGGCTCGAGCGTCCCGCGCGTGGCTCCGCGACGCGACTCGCGTGATGGCCACGGGGGTCGGAGGCGCGTCTGTTCGCGAAGAGCCGCTCGTGACGCGTGTGGTTTCGTCAGGGCAGCCTCCTCGTCGGCCCGTGCGGCGCTCGACACGATCGTCCGAGTCGCCCGAGCGGCGCTCTCGGCACACGATCGCGCGAGTCTCGAGCGGCGCTCTCGGCACACGATCGCGCGAGTCTCCGAGCGGCGCCTCCGCGGCGCCCGCGACTCAGCCTCCGGGCCCCTTGCCCTTGGCCTTGAAGAGGAAGAGGTACGCGAGCATCCCCATGATCCCGGCCGGAACCACGACGATCACGCCGAGAACCACGAGCTCAGCGACTCCCACGCCTCCCATGGACACTCCAAATCAACCAGGGCCCGCGAGCCCTTCGACCCACGAGCCCCAGCGTAACGCCCGAGCCCGAGGGCCCCGAGCGAAGAAGGCTGGATGATTTCCGTCAAGACCGAGCTCTGGCTAGGAGGCCGCGCGGAACGAACTCCTGTTCGTGAGCACGGCCGACGACGCCAGGGCGAAGGGATTGGCGGAAAGCACCAGCCTTCTTAGGTGCCGCCTTTGCGGAGCTCGGTTAGGACGAGCTTGGCGACGGCTTTCAACGTGTCGAACACGCCGACGCCCGTTCGCGCGACGGCCTCGTAATCCGGCACGTTCGTGGGGTTGATCATCTGGCGGAGCTCTTCCACCGACGCCACGTTCGGCAGGTCGCGCTTGTTGTACTGGACGACGTAGGGGAGCTTGTCGAGCGAGTAGCCCTGCTCCGCCAAGTTCGTGCGCAGGTTCTCGACGGACTCGAGGTTCGCTTCCGTTCGCTCGATCTGCGAATCAGCAACGAAGATCACGCCGTCGACGCCCTTCAAGATGAGCTTGCGGGAGGCATCGTAGAAGACCTGACCGGGCACCGTGTAGAGGTGAAAGCGCGTCTTGAAGCCGCGGATTTCACCGAGCGACAGGGGCAAAAAGTCGAAGAAGAGCGTTCGCTCCGTCTCCGTCGCGAGGCTGATCATTTTGCCCTTCGCGTCGGGGTTCGTGCGCTCGTAGATGTACTGGAGATTGGTCGTTTTCCCGCACAGACCGGGGCCGTAGTAGACCAACTTGCAGTTGATCTCGCGCGCCATGTAGTTGATGAAGCTCATCGCCTTCCGTCCTTCGCGCGCTCAGTCGTTGAAGAGGTTGTCGATGTCTTCGTCCGTGATCTCGGCGAAGGGCGAGTCGGCGCCGGGCTCGGCGACCTTCTTCAAAAGCGACTCGAAGATGCCGTTGAGCTCCTCGCTCGCCTTCTTCACGCGGAGCCGGACGAGGCCGAGGCTCGAGCGCGAATCGAAGATGACGACCAAGATGACGCGATTGCCGACGAGCTGGATGTGGATGTTGGCTTTTTCGCCCTCGTGGAACTGAGTTGCGAACTCGTTCTCCTTGAGGAGCTTTGCCATTCCACCCGTCGCCGCGATGTTGCCGGCGGTGAGCGACGCGAGACTCGTCGTATCGACGTTGTCGATATCGCCGCTCGCCGCGATGAGCTGTCCGTTCTTGTCGACGATGAAGACGACCTTGGCGTTCGCGTCTCGGACCAAACGGTCGACGACCGCCTGGATCTGATTGAACTCCTCCTCGTACATCACCATCTGGGGATTGATCATCCGAGTCCTCCGCGGCTTTGTCCCGCGCCCGTCTACCGTGCGAGCGAGACCGGTTTAGTGCCCGACCTCACCTGCTGAAATCACACGAGGCTTCGTTTCTATCGGAACGGGTCCTAGGCGGCAAGGGTCGCCTTTGGGTCCGAAAGGTCAGGCCTCTCGGCGCTCGCTGTGCCGGTAGGCCCATCGGACCTTCCGTCCCGCGTATCCGCGGGCCAACCAAGCGAGCTACGCCCGTTCGGTTGGCTCGCGTGATTCGCAAAAGCTGCGAACCGTGTCGTAGAGAACGTTCGAGCCCCAAGTCAGTCCCTCTACAGGAACACGCTCATCGTGCCCGTGATACATCTTTTGGAAGCTTATTTCGTGGGTGGGGTCGAACTTGAGGGGCGTGAACCCGTAACAGTGGGTTCCCAGCCTCGCGTAGGCCTTCGCGTCCGTGAATCCAACCACCATGTAGGGCAGCGGCTCCCCTAGCGGATCGTGCTTGCGCAACATGGCCTCGAGGTGCCCGTAGAGCGGGGTCGTCGCGTCGGTCTCGACCGAGGGCAGCTTGTGGAGCACCTCGATCTCCGCGTCGGGGCCGAGCACCTCTCGGAGCTCCGAGAGGAACGCGAGGTCGGATTGCCCGGGGATCGTGCGGCCGTCGATCTCGACCGAAGCGCGCCCGGGGATCACGTTCACCTTGTTTCCCGCCCGCACCACCGTGGGAGAAGCCGTGTTCGCGAGCATCGCGCCGAAGCTGCGGCGCTGATCGGGATCCTTCACGAGGTAGTCCAAAATGAGGCCCGCAATCTGCGGCGTCGTGAGGCGCGAGAGGGCCTGCTTCTGCGGGAACGGCAGCGCAGAAGAGAGCTTCTGTACGAACGCTTCCACCACCGGGTGCGGATGCATCGGGAGCCTCTTTTTCCCGAGCCGCGCGATCGCCTCCGCGAGCCGCACGACGGCGCCGTTCGGGTCCGGCATCGAGCCGTGACCGGGCGATCCGTGGAAGGTGGCGCGCGTCCACACGACGCCCTTTTCGGCGACCTGGATCGGGTAAAAAACCTTCCCCATCAGGTTCAGCGAGAACGCGCCGACCTCGCCTAGCATGTATTCTGCACGCACCTCTTCGGGGTGCTCGTCGACGAGGTAGGTGCTGCCGAGGGTGCATCCGGCCTCTTCGTCCGCGACGGCGGCGAAGATGATGTCGCGATCGAGCTCGACCTTCTCGTCCACGAGGCGCGCGAGCACCGTCATGCTCATCGCCGCCATGTGCTTCATGTCGATCGCACCGCGGCCCCAGACGTAGCCGTCGTGGATGTCGCCCGCGAAGGGGGGCCGCTGCCAACGCGACTCGTCGACCTCGACCACGTCGGTGTGCGCGTTCAAGAGAAGGGGAGCTTTTTTCCCGTTTCCCTTGAGGCGCACGACCATGTTCTCGCGGTTCTTCACCTTCGCGAAGATCTTCGGCTCGAGGCCGCGGTCGCGGGCAAAATCGGCCAAGAGGCGCGCGCACAGGTGCTCGTGCCCGTCGTCCTCGCCTTGGGTTCCGCGGTTCACGGTGGGCTTGCGGATGAGCTCTTGGAGGAGCGTGACGGTGGTCGTGCCCCAGTCGGTCGGCATGGGCCGCATCTTCTCTCAAAAATGGGATCGCGGGAGCGGTCGTCGTCGTGAGCCGCGACGGAGACTGCGGGCCCGCTCGGCCGAGCCCGCATGTCCGACCCGCTCTGGAGGCGCGAGCCTCAGCTGTGGCTGTTGTCGCAGCGGGTGTTGCAGGCGGTCCACGCTTGCCAGCAGTTGCTCCCGCGCTCCCGCGTGCACGCGTCGCGCTCCTCGGTGCACCGCAGCTTGCAGCACGCATTCCCCCGCACGCGCACCCCGAGTCCGGGCCCCCGGGCTGCTGCATCGTGCCGACCGTGTAGGCGTTGAACGTGGTCGTCGGGTCGACCTCGGGCACGGGCGCGTCGCTCTCGACCGGCGCCGCGCACGCCACCACCGTCAAACCCGCCAACACCACCGAGCCGAACAGCGCCACGAGCTTCGTCTGCGTCTTCATCGTGTTTTCTCCTGATTCCCGCGCGTCTTGTCGCGCACGTTCACAATGTGAACGCCGATCACTTTTGGCCAAGAGGCTGGGCCTATGGGGGTCATCGCCGCGGTCGATGGCGGGGGGTGTGGTAGCCGTGGAGGATGAAATCGTCGCTTCGGGCGGAGGAAATCGCCGCGTACTCGCGTGCCGCGCTCGATCGCGAGGTGACGAAACCGGAGCTGTACGTGGTGACGCCCACCACCTCGGCCGTGCTGCTCGGGGCGTTCCAAAGGGCGAGCGAAGTGGCCGCGCCCGCGACGACCGATCCGCGGGAGGCCGACGGAGAGATGCGCGTGCGACGAGGCTCCGGCGGTGGCGCGGTGCTCCTGAGCCCCGGGGTGCTCTACGTGGGGCTCCTCATGCCGCACCCGGGCGCGCTCGTGCCGGCGAACGAGATGCAAATCTTGAATCGCGCGGTGCGCCCCGT
>JAAFHV010000010.1 GCA_013297655.1 Myxococcales bacterium
GAGGGCATGTTCGCGTTCTACAAAATCACGATGAACGACTGGACGCTCATCGCCGGCGACTGGAACAACAAGATCCCCATGGATATGGCTCGCTACGGCATGTTCGGCATGCTCGTCGAGCAAGAGGGAGCGCGCATCGCGCAGGGTGGTCCGCCAAAGCCGGTCAATATCCAACGCGGCGGCGGGCAACCCGCACAGCCCGCGAACCCGTACGGTCAGCAGCAACAGCCCGGCTACCCCCAGCAACAGCAACAGCCCGGCTACCCCCAGCAACAGCAACAGCCCGGCTACCCCCAGCAACAGCAGCCCGGCTACCCCCAGCAGCAACAGCAGCCTGGCTACCAGCAACCGTTCGGCGCGCAGGCCGCGGGCTTCGGAGCGGCGATGGGCGGCGCGATCGGGTCGATGGGAAGCGCCCTCGACGCCTTCGCGACGAGCGCGGTCGGCGGCTTCGCGGTCGGGACCCCCGTGCTCGTCCTTTGGTCCGATGGGCAGCGCTACCCGGGCACGATCACCCAAATCGCGAGCGGCCAGTACCAATGCGCGTTCCCCGACGGACGCCAAATTTGGGTCCCCAGCCACGCGATCTCGCTTCGTACGTAATCGTTCCCACCCGAGGGGCGCCGCGATCCGGCGGCGCCCCACGTGAGCCACAAGCGCCTGAATTTTCAGGACTTTCCGACAGTGCTCAGCGCGGTTTGGCGAACACCATCACGCCGACGCGGCCCGCGCCCTTGGTCGCGGTGACGTCGACCTTGTACGGAATGGGGATCGGGGAGAGCGGGCAAATGGTGGCCGGCGTCTTCCCGATGACGGCCGGCTGGCCCTTGCCTTTGCCTGCCTCGAACGTGAAAAACGGTGGAATGAAGAGCTTCACCTCGAGCTCCTTCACGATGCCGGGGACCGCCGCCGCCACGATCGTGTAGCAGGAGCTCGGCTGGAGGGTGAACGTGGTGCCGAAGTGCTCCCCCTCCGCGAGATCGACGCGAATGACCTGCGTCTCCGGGAGGGCCCCCTTCGGCGCGACCTTAAGCGCGTGTTGCCGAATCGCGACCTCGATTCCCTGGTCGATCGCGTCGGCCGTCGCCCGCGGGATGGGGCTCGTGTTGGTCGGTGCGGCGCTCACGGACGCAGTCGCAGGCGCCTGCGCGGCCCCCGCGTCGGCGGCGCTCGCAGGCGTCGTCGGCACGAGCGACACCGGTCCGCTGCCGCCATCGACGCACTGCGGGCCTACGCACGGGGGGGGACCGCCGAAATGCTCGGTGCCGCCGCACGCGGCGACGACCGCGGGGATCGCCGCGAGAGCTCCGAGAAATCCGAGCGAGACCAGGCGCGAACGGGTCATGAAACGTACTCTCCTGAGCCGCCGGTGCGACCCGCGGGCGGCATTACCACAAAGAGCGCGTCGCCCGCACGAGCGGCGGAACGTCGCGCGCTCGCGGCGAACCTTTGGCAAAGTCACGCCCGTGCTTCGTGTGGTCCCCGCTGACGAGCCGCTCGTGCTCGAGGTCGCGCTGCCGCCGTTTCGACTCGAAGCGGGTGCGCCGCTCCTCAGGCCGCGCGCGCGGATCGTGTTTTGGGGAACGAAGGACGAGCAAGCAGCGCTCGCGCGAGACGGGCGCCTCGAGGCCGTGGACCCATCGAGGCCGACGGTGTGCTTCCTCCCTACGCTCACGTCGGACCTCGATCCCCGCGTGAGCTTCCCCGAGCTCTTCGGCCGGAGCCGACCGCTCCGGCCCTGGGCGCAGCGCCTCGTCGCGGTGAGCTTGCTCGGGTCGGAGCACGATCCTTCCGGACCGGCCGCGGGTCACTTTCCGAGCCGTGACGCGGACGTTCGGTTTCCCCGCGCGGAGGCTGGCCTGCGTGGCGCAGCGACGCGACGCGACGACGAGCTGCCCGCGACGGTGACGACATGGGACCAGGCGCGCGCCCTGCGGCTCACGCTCGACGCGCTCGGCCTCCGGCGCGTGCACACGGTCTTCGGCGCGTCGATCGGCGGCATGGTGGCGCTCGCGTACGCGGCGCTCGCGGGCGACGATCTCGAGCGCGCGTGTGTCGTCGCTTGCCCGTTCGCGACCTCCGCCGCGACGCTCGCGCACGATCACCTCGTCCGCGAGGTGCTCCTCGCCGATCCGGACTATCCACACGGGACGGCGATGCTCGGCCTCGCGCGGCAGGTGGCCCTCTTCGGTTACCGAGGTCGGGGCGCGCTCGAAGCGCGGCAGGGACGCGAGACCGCAGGACCGCGCCACGCGGGCCCGGTTCGATGGAACCCGCGCGCGCCGTACCGAATCGAGACCTACTTTCGTCACCTCGGGGAGGGGCCGCATCGCGACGCCCGCGCGACGATCGCGCTGCTCGGCGCGATGGACCACCACGACCTCGCGCGGGAGCCTCCGTTCGCGTTTCGATCGGGAGCGGGGGCGATGATCGACCGCGTCCACGCCCGCGTGACGTGCGTCGCCGTGTCGAGTGACACCTTCGTGACGCCAGAAGAGGTGCGCGCGCTCGCGACGCGGCTCGGTGACCGCGCGACGTACCGCGAAATCGAGAGCGACTACGGCCACGATGGCTTCCTCGTCGAACGCGTCAAGCTCGCGCGCATTCTCCACGGCGTGCTCACAGAGCGTCGTTGACAGCGCGCTTGTTCGCGGAAAGACTCGAGAAATGGTCGCCCCGAAGGCTCCGACGCGCAAGGCCGACGAGGTGTCGCGTGAGCTATTGGCGCGCATCGTCGGAGGGGAGATCGCGCCGCAGTCGCTTCTCCCGAAAGAAGAGGAGCTCGAGGCAGAGTTCGGTGTCGCGCGCAGCGTGATCCGCGAGGCGGTGAAGATCCTGGAGGTGCACAAGCTGGTGCGGCCCGTCCGCCGGCGCGGCACGGTGGTGCTCGATCCGCGAGCTTCGCTCTCCCCGGACGTGGTCTCGGCGTTCCTCTCGCCACGCGCGGCGAACGTGTCACGCGACTTCCTGAGCGGTCTCCTGGAGGTTCGAAAGCTCCTCGACGTCGAGATGAGCGGCCTCGCGGCGGCGCGAAGACAACCGCACGACGTGATCGCGATGCGGGCGGCGGCGGCAGAGTACGTTCGCGTCGCCGGCATCCCCGACGAAATCGAAGACGCCATTTTGCGCTTCGGCCTCGCGGTCGCGCACGCCACGCAGAACCCGATCTACGTCATGTTCGTGCACTGGAACTCGTCCGCGGTGCGGGTGCTCGCGCCGCTCTTTGCTTCGGTGCGCGCCTCGGCGGGCGCACACGCGGAGGGGGTCGAGCTCGTCATCAACGCGATCGAGCTCGGCGACGTCGATGCCGCGCGCGCGATGACCGCGCTCTACCACGACTGGGCAGGACCGAAGATCCTCGAGGCCGCCTCCGCCACGTAGAGACCGACGCGGGTCGTGGAGTGCCGCGACGGCCGCCTTCGCCATTCTCTTTTCCCCCGGGGCGGAGATCCTTGTAGGGTGCGACCCGTAGACCCGGTGTTTTCTCGGAGGCCCGATGCAACGTTCTGCGTTCCGTAGCTCGCTGGTGATTTTTGCGCTCCTCGGTGGGGCCCCGCTCCTGCTCGGCTCCGGCTGCAAGGACAAGCCCGCGCCGGTCGATGCCGCGCCGCCTCCCCCTCCCCCGCCCGAGGTCGACGCCGCGCCGGCCGAGATCGCGCCGATGGAAGAAGACGCCGGAGTGGACGCGGCAGACGCCGCCGAAGCGGGCAAGAAGACGGGCGTCGGCGGAAACCTGAACGTCGCGCGCCTCAAGCAGTGCTGCGGCCAGCTCCGCGCCGAAGGCAAGAAGCTCGGTCTCTCCCCCGAGGCAGGGTTCTTCAACGCCGCGGCCGCGCAGTGCGACAGCATCGCAGCGCAAGCCGGCCCCTCCGGCACCGCGCCCGAGCTCGGGATTTTGCGAACGGCGCTCCACGGCCGCACGCTCCCCGGGGTCTGCTCCGGCTTCTGACAGCGTCCGCGCCCGCGCAGCACCTGTTGCGCAGCGCCTCGCACCACGGCGCCCTTCACCGGGCGCCGTTTTGCGTTTGTACGGACCTCCCGCTTCGTGACGCAAGGCAGCGCGCGCTTCTCGGTGGGCGAAGCGCTCGCCTTCGGTATCGTGGGGACATGGCGGCGAAGCTCGAGCGGAACGACAAGGTCTTGGTGCTGACCTCAGGCGGCGACGCGCCGGGGATGAACTCCGCGCTCCGCGGAGCGGCACGGGTGGGCGCGGAGCTCGGCCTCGAGCTCGTCGGGGTGGAGGACGGCTACGTTGGCCTGCTCGCGGAGCGCTTCGTGCCGCTCGACATGCGCCACTTGGACGACGCCTCACGACGCGGCGGGACCGTGCTCGGCACCGCGCGAAGTCGCATCTTCCCCACCCCCGAGGGCCAACAGAAGGCCAAAGAAATCCTAGCCAAATCCAACGTTTCCGCGTTGCTCGTGATCGGCGGAAACGGCTCGCTCACCGGCGCCAAGACGCTCGAGGGCACGGAGACGGGCAAGGGCCCTCTTCGCGTAGCGGGCCTCCCGGCGTCGATCGACAACGATCTCGGCGGCACGTCGATGGCGATCGGCGTCGACACCGCGATGAACACGATCGTGGAGGCGTGCGATCGCATCTGCGACACCGCCACCGCGCACCGCCGCATTTTCCTCGTCGAGGTCATGGGCCGCGACTGCGGTTACCTCGCGATGACCGCGGGCATCGCCGCCGGCGCCGACACGGTCATCGTCCGCGAGACCGACCGCTCCGACGCGGAGGTCGTCGACCAAGTCTGCCGAACGATCGAGCGCGCGTACGCCGAGGGCGAGAAGCGCCGTCGTGTCCTCATCTTGAAGGCCGAGGGAGTGCACATCGGGACCAACGAGCTCAAGGCGAAGGTCGACGAGCGCCTCGCGCGAACGGTCGCCGACGTCGACTCGCGGGTCACGGTGCTCGGCCACGTCGTGCGGGGGGGCACGCCGTCCGCGTTCGACCGTTTGCTCGCAGCGCGCCTCGCGAACGCGGCGCTGCGCGGTCTCGCGGACGGCGCGTCCGGCTTCATGGCCGGCTGGGTCGGCCCCGGGATCACGCGCGAGGCTTGCCCGTACGATCCATACGTGGTGCTCGTGCCGCTCGAAGAGATGCTCGCGGAGACCGACAAGCTCCACCGCGGAGAGTCTGCGCTCGCCATGTGGCGAAAGCGGGTCTATCGCGAGGTGGAGTCGATCCTCGAGCGCTGACCGGCGCGCTACCGCGCGAGGTGATCGTGCCCGCGCGGAGGAACCTCACGCTCCCCGCGCGAGCCTTCGAGCGCGAGGGCGACCCCTTGCCCGCCAACGACACGCCCGATCGGCGAGAGCCCACGAGGCACGGGGGCGCGCGCGTCCCACGTGACGACGACGACGTAGTCCTCGCCTCCTTCGAGCGCGCAGCGCACCGGATCGTCGCCGAGCGCGTGCGCACACGCCACGAGCGCCTCGCCCCCCGCGCGCACGACGTCACGTTCGTCGAGCACGATGCGCACCCCGCTCGCTCCCGCGAGGCGATGCAGATCGATCGCGAGCCCGTCCGATACGTCGATCGCCGCGCGCGCACGTGCGACGGAGCTCGCTAAATCGTAGCGGATCCTGGGCCTCCGAAACGCGGCGACGCATGCCGCGAGCGCCGGCTCGTCTTGCCTCCCCGCCTCGAGCGCGGCGAGGCCCAAGGTCGCGAGCCCGAGCGGCCCACCGACGAGCACGAGATCGGAGACCTCTGCCCCCGCCCGCGTGACCGCGCGCTCGCCGAGCACGCGCCCGAGCACGGTCGTCGTCACGGTGAACGTGCCCGCGCGCGACACGTTGCCTCCTACGATCCCGGTGTTGCCCTCGAGCGCCGCCTCGCGCTGTCCCCGCGCGAGCGCGAGCGCGTCGTCGTCCGTCATCGTCGCGTCGATCGTGAGCGCCGAGAGCGCCGCGAGCGGCTCGGCCCCCATCGCGACGATATCGCTCGCCGCTGCTGCAAACGACCGATACCCCACATCACCATACAGCAGCCACTCCCGCCGAAAGTGCACCTCGTCGACGTGGGCATCGACGGTCCAGACGAGGGCTCCGGGCGGGCGATCGAGCACCGCGCAGTCGTCGCCGATGCCGACGCTCACCCCCCGGACGTCGGCGGCGAGGGTCGCTCCGAGGGCACGCACGAGGGCGTCCTCGGACCTCATCGCGCACCTCGGCGCGAGAACGAGCTTTTCACGAAGACACGACCGGGGCGACAATCCCCCCGCGACGACGAGCTCCGTCGTCGGAAAGGACGAGCGCGGTGCTGAAGGTCGGCGACAAGGCTCCCACGTTTTCTCTCTCGGGCGACGACGGGCAAGCACACGAGGTCTCGAGCGATGGGCGCACGGTCATCGTTTACTTCTACCCGAAGGACGACACCCCCGGCTGCACCGTCGAGGCGAAGGACTTCTCGACCGACGAAGCGCAGGCTCGGATCAAGAAGGCACGCGTGACCGTCTACGGGGTCTCGAAGGACAGCGTGGCGAGCCACGGAAAGTTTCGCGACAAACACGGGCTCCGCGTTCGGCTCCTCTCCGACCCCGACCTGCACGTCCACGAGCTCTTCGGCGCCTACGGCGAAAAGACGATGTACGGACGCAAGGTCCAGGGCACCATTCGCTCCACGTTCGTCCTCCGCGACGGCAAGGTCGTGCACGCGTACCCGAGCGTTCGTGTCCCCGGGCACATCGACGCCGTGCTCGGCGCGATCGAGGGCCGCGCGAGCGCAACGGACGCCGCGCCGAAAAAATCGGCGCCGAAGGCAGCGACCGCGGCCGCCCCCAAAAAAGCCGCGCCGAAAAAGACCGCGTCGACCGAACGACCTGCCCCCAAGAAGCCCGCCGCGAAGAAGGCCGCGAAGAAATCCTGATCGCGATGGCCGACGTCCCCGTCGTCTGGCTCGACACTGGCGAGTCCGCGAAGAGCGAGAGCCGCGCCGCGATCGACGCGTGGGCGCGGTCGCGCGGTGTTCGCTTGGTCGGCTTCGCGAGCGACCAGCGCTCGGCGCTCCCGTATCCGGAGGCGGTCGTCTTGCGCGTCGAACAAGAGATCGTCCGCGCCCGGGACGCGATCTCGGCGCTCGACGCCGACGCCGCGGACGCCGCCCTCGGTCGCGCCGAGACCGAGCTCGTGGCCCACCCGGAGGTGCCGCAATCCGCGTGGCTGCTCGCCGAGATCCTGCGCGCCCGCGCGGCCCGCGCGAAGGGCGTCGCTCCGAAGGACGAGGCACGCGCGAACTCCGCGCTCCGTGAAGCGCACGGGCTCGACCTCGGGCGCGCGGCGGGCATCGGCGAGCCAGAGAGCGCAGAGACGGACGAAGGCCCCGTCGACGTCGCGGTCGAGGGCGACGACGACGGAGAGCTGCGCGTCGACGGCCGACCGAGGGGCCCGGAGAGGGGCCTCTTGCACCTCGCGCCGGGCCGGCACCACGTCACGCTCCTGGTGGACGGGCGCCCCGTGTGGGCGGCGTGGACGTTCGCTGCGCGAGGCGCGAAGGTCGTCGTGCCGAGCCAGCGTGTGCCTTGCAGTCGCGAAGATCTCGCCATCGTCGAGCTCCGCGGCGCGAGCGTCGTCGCTCCGCGCGCCCGTTGCGACGACTGGGTCACCGCTCGAAGGAGCCCGAGCTCTCTCATGCTCGCGCGCTGCCATGGCGACGCGTGCGGACCGCTCGTGGAGTGGCGCATTCGGCTCCCGGAAGCGCCGCTCGTCCCGCGCTACGAAGATCGCCGCGTGCCGATGTGGGCGAAGGTCACCGGGGTCGCCGCGGTGGTCGTGCTCGTCGCGGGCGTCGCCCTCGTCGGCACCGGCGCCTTCGAGACCCCCAGCGAGACGACACGCTTTTCGTACTCCGGCGTCGTCCCTCGCTGAATCGCGGCCGGCGCCGACCTCGGCCCCGCGAGAAAAAAAATCGTCGTTGCGGGAAGGGTTCGGCGGAGCCCCGTGTCTTTTCCACGAGACCGACGGTGACGCGAAGCCCGCGTAACCGTGAACGAAACGCCTATTTCCCTCCTGTCCCTCCGAAATCCGAACGAACCGAACGCGACCAACATCCACCCGCACCCGCGAGGTACGAGGCGCGAGCCGCGCGCGCCGACCACGAATCAGCCACCTCAATTCCTCCCTCCAAGGGGCGCTCGTCTACGCAGCGAGCGCCCCTTCTCCTATTTGCGGCCCACGATGCGCGGTAGTTGCACGATAAATCTCGCGTTTTTGGACCCGTAAAGAACGGTGAGGGCGCCCGTCAGCAGGTTGCGAGACCAGGGTGGCGTCGCTACCGTGGTGGGGGACGAAATCGTCTCACGTCGACGTACGTAGGAGGGTGGAGCGGGCGACCATCGCCACTCGCCCTCGAAACGCCCTTTCAAAGCAAGAGGATCGCACATCATGGCGCAAGGCCCCGAGCTCGACTTCAGTTCGTTCGTCAACCGCATGAAGGGCGAGCGCGTCGGTGGAGGTGCCGAGAGCACGGGCCACGACTACAGCTACATCCTCGATCGTCAAACCCGCGCTGCCTTCGAACGCGCGCGCCCGGTAGAGCTCGCGGTCGCGGCCACCGTCCGCATGTCGAAGCAGATCATCCGCGGCCAGCTCCTCGGCAACTCGGTCAAGGTGAGCGAGCGTCAGTTTCCGCGCATCCACCGCATCACCCAGCAGTGCGCCGACACCCTCCACATCGCGCCGCCCACGGTCTATCTCGTGCCGAGCCCGGTGCTGAACGCGGCCACGTACGGCACGAACGAAGACTCGTTCATCATGGTGCACTCGGCCCTCGCGTCGAGCTACACCGACGAAGAGCTCCTCACCGTGATTGGCCACGAGTGCGGGCACATCCACAACTCCCACGTGGTGTACCTGACCGCGCTCCACTTCCTCACCCAGATGGCGGGCGCGTTCGTCGCGTGGATCGTGGAGCCGGCGACGATGGCGCTCCGGGCCTGGTCGCGGCGCGCCGAGATCACCTGCGACCGAGCGGCGATGCTCTGCTCCAAGGACGAAACGGTCGCCACCCGCGCGCTCGCGAAGCTCATCGTCGGCTCGAACAAGCTCTTCGAGGAGTTCAACATGGACGCGTTCCTCGAGCAGTACGAAGAGGGCAAAGACGGCGTCGGGCGCTACCTCGAGGCCTTCGCGACGCACCCGTACCTCACCAAGCGCGTGCTCGCGATGCGCACGTTCGGCCAGAGTGAGCTCTACAAAAAAGCCGCCAACCTCGGCGACGGGGGCCTCTCGATGCAGGAGGTCGACGAGCGCGTGCTCGCGCTCCTCAAGGGCGACGCCTGACCCGCTTTTTCCGTTCTCGAATCTCCCAAGAAACGTAACCTTGCCTCGTCACGCGCCGGGGCGAACACGGCTGCGCGTAAAAGACGACGGACGCCGAGCGTCCAAAACCTCCCGCGAAGGAAATCCCACGTCATGATGCTCGAGGCATTTTTCGAACGAAAAGCCGAAGTAAAGAAGGCGTTGTCCGCCCTCTCGGACGTGGCGGAGCGCGTCGGCGCGAAGAGCCTGCGCGAGCGCGTGGAGCGTGACCTCGTGAAGAAGCTCGACGAAGACAGGTTCCACCTCGTCGTCGTCGGTGAGTTCAACCACGGCAAATCGAGCTTCGTGAACGCGCTCCTCGGGGAGACGGCGCTCGCGGTCGGTGTCACGCCGACCACGGCCGCGATTCACCACCTCAAGTACTCGGAGACGCCGAGCGCGGAGGTCGTCTACACGTCCGGCAAGCGCGAGAGCATCCCCTTCGGCGAGGCGCGCAAGTTCGCGGTCGGCGGCGGCGGTGGCGGCGCGGCGACGGAAGAGGTCGATTTCCTCGAGATTGGCTACCCCGCGCCGATCTTGAAGGAGCGCATTTTGCTCGTCGACACGCCAGGCGTGAACGACCTCTCGCTCCAACGCAGCGACATCACCTACAGCTACATTCCGCGCGCGGACGCGGTGCTCTTCCTCCTCGACGCGGGCCAAATCCTCAAGGAGAGCGAGCGCATCTTCCTGCAAGACAAGCTCCTCAAGGCCTCTCGCGACAAGATCGTCTTCGTCATCACCAAGTGGGACATCCTCACCGACGACGAGAAAAAAGAGGCGCTCGACTACGCGCGCACGCAGCTCAAGAACCTCGTCAAGGATCCGATCGTCTTCCCGATCAGCGCGGAGACCTCGCTCGCGGGCAAACCGGCCGAGAGCGGCATGCCGGAGCTCCTCACCCACCTCACCACGTTCCTCGCCGAAGAGCGCGGACGCATCCTCCTCGACAACGCGCTCGGCGAGGGCCTCAACGTCGGCGCGCTCCTTGGAAAAGGGGTCGACGCGCGGCGCCGCGCCGCCACGATGAAGACCGAGGAAATCCAGCGTCGTATCTCGCTTTTGGAGCAAGATCTCGCCGGCCAAGCGGGCAACATCGAGCAGCGCCGGATCAAGATTCGTGAAGAGGTCGCCGGCATCAAAGTGGGCGCGCGGAAGGACCTCGATCGGTTCGTCGAAGAGACCATCCGCCAACTCCCGAACGTGATCGACGCCGCGAAGCAGGAAGATCTCAAGCAGTACCTCCCTGCCTTCCTCGAAGACACGTTCAAGAAGTGGGCAGAGTCGGAGGCGAAGGAGATCGGCGCCAAGCTCGAGGAGCTCGCCGAACGAACGATCGCCCTCGTCCGCGAAGACGCGAACGAGACCACCAAGCGCGTCGCGCAGACGCTCGGCAGCGACGTGAAGCGGCTCGACGTGCAGATCGACACCTTCCGCTACGACGCGGGCATCGCCGCCCTCTTCGCGGTCGGCCTCGGCGTCATGTTCGTCAACGTGCTCGTCGGCGGCCTCCTCACCCTCGCCGCCCCCGTGCTCGCGCTCGTGCTGCGCGATCGTATCGATGCAGAATACAAGCAACGTGCGAAGGAGCTCGCCCCCGACGTGGTCCGCCAGGCCGCCGAGCGCGCTGCCCCCAAGCTCGACGAGATGGTCGACGAGTTCGCGAGCCGCCTCGACGCCTGGGTCGTCAACGCCGGCGAGGAGCTCCACCGTGAGGTGCTCGAGGTGCTCACCTCCGCGCGCACGCAGCGCGAAGGCGGCACGAAGGACGAGTCGCAAGTCTTGGCCGACGTGGAGACCCAGCAGAGGCTCCTCGACGAGGCGATCGTGAACGTCGAAGCGCTCCGAAAGGGCCTCTGGCAGACGGAGAAGGTCCGCGTCGCCGACGCCGCGCCTCCCGCGCTTGCCGCGACCGCGACCGAGGCCGCGCCGCCCGCGTGACCGCCGGGCCACCCTGAGGGCCGATTCGCCCGCGCTCTCCCCAGGAGATCGCGGGCGTTTTTCATGGCGCCATTCCGTCGCCCCGATGGCGACATGCGCGCCCTCGTGGACCGCTCGTCCCGCGCCGGGTGGCCTCGCGTGTCAGTCTGCGGGAGGCGGCGGTGCCTTCGGGACGAGGATCTTTTGCTGTCCGAAATCGAGCACCGCGACGCTGCCCTCGGGGAGGTTCTTGGCCTTCGCTTCGGCGAGGAAACGGGCGAGCGCCACGCCACGCTCGTCCGTCGAGTTGACGAACGTGTCGCGGTGAATCGGCACGACCACCTTCGCCCCGAGATCGAGGAACACCTGCACCGCCTCTTCGGGGCCGATGTGGGTCCGTCGCATGAATTCGCGTGGCTCGGCGGGGGCGATCGGCAGGAGCGCCACGTCGAGGTTCGGAAAACGGCGCGCGGTCTCGACGAACGCAAACTCGTCGTAGGCGGTGTCGCCCCCGAAAAAGACGCGGAGGCCGTGGTACTCGACCACGTAGCCGGTGAACGCGTCGTCGGTCCACGCGTTGTCGACGCCATAGCGGAAGCCCACGTGCTTGGCCGGCACCGCGGTGATCTTGAGGCTGTCTTTCTCCTCCCACGACTCCCACGTGCCGAGCTCGAACGCGTCGAAGGAGAAATCGGTGAGGTAGGTGAGCCCCCCGCGAGGCATCACCAAGTGCCGTATTTTTGGCTCGATCATCTCGAGAGAGCCGAGCGACAGGTGATCGGCGTGGTTGTGCGAGATGAGCACCGCGTCGATCGGCGGGATCGCCTTTGCTTCGATGCCCGGCTCGACCAGGCGTTGCGCGAGCTGCCCGACCGTCGCCGTGAGGACCGGATCGGTGAGGATGAAACGATCGTCCATTTGCACGAGGCACGTGGCGTGGCCCACCCAAAGCACCGCGAGCCGCGCATCGGTGCGCACCGGCTGCTTGATCTTGTTCGCGACCGGATCGGGCGTGCGGAAGAGGTTCCCCGCGTTCCGCGAGACGATGGGCATGATCGCGCATCCCGAGAGCAGCGCCGCCGCCGCGAGGAAGGCTCCGACCTTGAAGAGGCGCATCAGAAGTACCTCACGCGGAACGTGAAGGTGGTCGCGACGGGCGAGAGCGCCGGCGTGGGCGACACCGAGACGACCGCGCCGAAGAGACCGAAGAGCACGTACACGCCGCCCTCGTACCGCGCGCCGATGTGGCCGTCGAACGACGTGCGCGCCACGCCGAAGGACGCGCTCAGGTACTCGCCGCGATGAAGGAGCGGGATCGTCGCGCGAATCCCGAGATCGACGAGCGTGGTGCCGCCCTTGTAACCGACCCACTCCGGCGACACGAAGAGCTCGACCGACCCGGAATGGCGCACGATCGGCTCCACGACGAGGGTGCGAATCGGCGAGAGCTTGCGATGGATCCCGAACGAATAGAGCAGCGGCGTGACCTGCCATCGCATGCCGAAGCGCGCGCCTTCGTCGCCGACGACGAGCTCGGGGCTCGGGATCGCTTGGGTGAGCAGCCAAACGATGCTCGGCGCGATCGCGGGCTCGTGCACCACGGTGGGATCGTTGCGCGGCGGAGCGAGACCGGGCGCGGGATCGGCCGGAGGCAGCGCGGGTTCTTTTGGCTTCGGCGGCGGCTTCGGGTGGGTGTCGCTCTCGACGTCCTCGTCGTCGTCCGCCGCGGCGCTCGCGATCCGCGGATGCACCGCGACCAAGAATGCGAGCACGAACGATACGAGCACGGCCCGCCTCGCGCTCATCGGCCGAGCCTCGAAGCGAGCCCCTTCGGGCCGAGGGCGTCGAGCGCGGTCAGGCGCGCCAAGAAGCGCCGGTAGAGCTTGCCTACCCGGATCGTGTCGTCCGCGATGCGAGTCGTCGCAAAGCGCAAGCAGCCGAAGCGCGCCTCGGCAAAAAAGCCATCCCATTCGCGTTGTTCCAAGGGTCGCACGTCCTCGTACCCCGCCACGAGCGCGCGCGCCAGAGGCCACTCGAAGGCACCTCCGTAACACCACGACAGAAAGACGACGGCGAGATCGAAGGCGAACGTGCCGGCGTGCGCGGACTCGAAGTCGAGGAGCGCCACCAGCTCTTCCCCTCGGAAGAGAACGTTGTCGCGGAACAGATCGCCGTGGATGAGCCCCGCGGGGAGCGACGGATCACGCGCGGTGTCGCCGTCGGTGCGCCGGAGCTCGTGATCGAAGAACGGGTGGAGCTCGCGCACGGAGCACGAAGCGTGGGCGCGAAAGCGCGACGCGAGCAAGAGCAGCGCGTCGCGGCCGAAACGACCGTCGGGGGCGGGCATGCCGTCGACCGCGAGGTGAAGTCGCGCGAGGGCGGCGCCCGTGGCCCGCGCGCGCGAAGGGGTCACCTCGCGCTGCTTCGGCGTCGCGCCCTCGAGGAACGGGAACGCGACGAGCGCCTTGCCTTTCACCGTCGTGACGAAGCCACCGTCCGCGCGCGCGAGCGGGCACGGCGTGGGCACCCCCGAGCTCGCGAGGCGTTGGAGCATGGAAGCCTCGTGGCGCGCGCCGTCCAAATCTTGCTGCTCGTAGAGGCGCAAAAAGATCCGCTCCGACGACGCGAGGGTCGCGAGGTAGCTCGTGTTCACCGTGCCGGCGAAGACCGGATCGAGCACGACGCCCGAAGGATCGCGACCGATCGCCTCCAGGCAGGCGCGAACGTCGGCGGAGGCGAGAGGGGTCCGTACGGCCACGCGAGACTATCTTTCCCGATGCCCCGTCGTTGCAACGGTTCTTTACGTTGCCTCGGAAAGGATGCTATCGACGTCGCGTCGGCGGGTGCGGCACCGGGGGATCTCGGGGTTCGTATGCGCTCACACTTCCGAGCACGTCGGTCCACCGTCCCACCGTCCTAACGTCCGTGTGGGGGCGGCGAATCGCCGATCGGCTTTCATCTCTCCGTGACTTCGGGCGGTCTCGGCCGCTCCTCAAGAAGTGAGCTCACTCATGGCGACGACCAAAAAAGCCGCAAAAGCCAAAGCAGACGCGAAACCCGAGAAGACCGCGAAGTCCGGGAAAGGCGCCGCGAAAGCGGGGGGAAAGCCGGACAAGGTCGCCAAGGGCAAAGAGAAGGGCGAGAAGAAGGGCGGAAAAGGCGACAAGGACGCTCCGAAGCGAAAGCTCGGGCTCCGTGGCGCGGCTCCCTGGGCCGCTCGCCACGCCGCCAAGCACGCCGCCGAGGCCCGTGCCCGCGCCGCCGAGCCGCCGCTCCCGGGCAGCGCCCGCGCGACGATCCGTACGCCCCAGGGCGCAGAGGACATCAAGCAGCGCATCGCGGATCTCCACAACCTGCTCGTCTCGGTGAAGGGCTTCCGCAAAAACCTCAACAAGGGTTTTTACGACATCGGCACCGTACTCCGCGACATCCAGGCCAAGCGTCTTTACGAAGCGAAGGGCTTCGGCTCGTTCGAGGCCTTCCTCGAGCGTGAGATCGACCTCGGGAAGGTCACCTCGCTGCGCCTCATCCGTGTCGTGCACACGTTCCACCGCGAAGCCGCCCTCGAGCTCGGCATGGACCGCCTCTTCATGGCGCTCATGGCGATCGAATCGGGCGACGCGACGCCGGACGCGCGCCCGTCGGGCAAGATCCCGCCGCCCCCCTCTCCTCTTCGGTGCTCCCTCTCAAGCCCCCGGGCCGCTGAGCGCCAAATCGGAAATCGGAGGCCGTGATTCTCTAAAGGAATCGCGGCCTTCGCGCATTTCTGAGCGCGACCTTCGAGCGCTCGGGGCAGCGTTGGTCAGGAGCCGGTCGCGCGCGGGACGGAGACGGTGACGCGGGTGCCCTTCTCGCGCTCGCTGTCGATGCGCACGTCGCCGCGGTGCTGGTCGACGATCTTTCGCACGATGCTCAGACCGAGGCCCGTGCCCGCCTCCTTCGTCGTGAAGAAGGGATCGAACACGCTCGCGAGGTGCTCCTTGTCGATGCCGCCGCCGGTGTCCGCGATCGACATTTCGATCATGTCGTCCGCCGCGCGCACGGTGGCGGTGAGGGTGCCCCCGCCCTTCATCGCGTCGAGCGCGTTGACGACCAAGTTGATGAGCACCTGCTTGAGCTTCTCCGCGTCGCCGATCGCGACACAACCGTCCTCCGGCAGATCGCGGACGAAGGTGACTCCACGCGCGAGCGCGGTCTCTCGCTCGAGCTCGAGCACGTCGTGGAGGAGGCGCGGCACGTGGACGGGCTCGCGCGCGAGACCACGCGGGCGCGCGAGCTCGAGGAACTCGGTGAGCAGCCGGTTCAAGCGACCGATCTCGTCGCCCACGATCGCGGCGCGGGACTTGAGGGCGGCGCGCTTCTCTTCGTCGGCGGAGAGCTTGTCGACGTCGCGACCGAGCAAATGGAGCTGCAACACCGCCGCGTTGAGCGGATTTCGGATCTCGTGGGCGAGGTTCAGCGCGAGGGTGCCCATCGCGGAGAGGGCCTCCGCGTCGGCGGCGCGCTTCTCGAGCGCGCGTCGCTCGGTCACGTCGATCCCGATCGCGTACACCACGCCGTCGACGCCATCCGCGTGGGACAGGTGCCAACGGACGCGGAGCCTCGTGCTCGGGTTCGCCGCCGGCTGGAGCCCGGTCTCGACCTCGACCCCGCGCCGCTCGCTCGCCCGCCCGCGAACCTTCTGGAGGGCCTTGTGGAAGCGCTCGCGTGAGTCGTCGGGGACGAAGCGCTCGAGGAACGGGTGACCGAGCGCGTCCTCCGGGAGCACGTCGGTGAGCATCGTCGCGCGGCGGTTCCAGAGTGACACGTTCTCGTCCTTGTCGAGGGCGACGAACACGACGCTCGTGAGCTCGACGAGGTCGCGGTAACGGCGCTCGAGCTCCTCACGCTCGCGCATGAGGGCGACCTTCGCGAAGGCCTGCTCCACCGTCGCGATGAGCTCTTCCGGGCGAAACGACTTCAGCACGAACGCGAACGCGCCGCTGCGGAGCGCGCCCATCGCCGCGTCCAGCGTGGCGAAACCGGTGACGAGCAACACCTCCGAGAAGGCCGATTTTTGCCGGAGCGGCTCGATCAGGTCGACGCCGCTCGCGTCGGGGAGCTTCACGTCCACGATCGCGACGTCGAAGCCGTTCTTCTCTGCCGACGCGAGGCCGGCTTTGCCCGTCTCGGCGGCGCGAACCTCGTACTTGGACACGCCCTCCCCGTCGACGACGGTCGAGAGCACGTCCTCGAGCGCGGCGCGGAGCTCGGCGTTGTCGTCGACGATGAGGATGCGACCACGCGCCGCTCGGTGACGGCCGGCGGGAACGATCGGCGGCGGGGCGACCGTCTCTGGGTCTGGTCCGCTCATGGCGCTCCCTCCGCGCTCGCCTCGAGGATCTCGGTCAGGATCTCGTTCGTGCGCTTCGGGTTCGCTTTGCCCTGCGAGGCCTTCATGACCTGGCCGACGAAGAAGCCGAACAGCCCCTTCTTTCCACGTCGATAGTCGTCGCGCTGCTTCGCGGCCTCGGCGACCACCTTCTCGCAGAGGGCCCGGAGCGCGGTCTCGTCGGTGAGCTGGCGCATCCCGAGGGACTCCGCGAGCGCGCGCACGTCGACGCTGCCCTCCCCCCCACCGACGCGCGTCTTCACCTCACGGTAGAGCTCTTTTCCCTGCTTGCCGCTGATCGTGCCGTCCTTCACGAGCGAGAGGAGCTCGGAAAGCGCGCGGGCGGGGATCGGGAAGGTCGCGTCGAGGCCGTGGGTGGTCACGTCGGCGAGGACCTCGGCCTGGACGAAGTTCCCGAGCGCGACCGGATCGGCCCCGAGGGCGACCGCCTCCTCGAAGTACGCGGCCACCTTCGGGTGCTGCGTGAGCACCTCCGCCGCGTACGGGGTGAGCCCCAGGCTCTCCGTGTATCTTGCACGCTTCGACGCGGAGCCCTCCGGCAACGACGCCCGCGCTTCGGCGAGGAAGGCCTCGTCGATCACGAGCGGCAGGAGGTCCGGCTCGGGGAAGTAGCGGTAATCTTGGGCGGTCTCTTTTTCGCGCATCGAGAACGTCGTCTCGTTTTTTTCGTCCCACCCGCGCGTCTCGGCGACGAGGCGACCGCCACCCTCGAGGACCTCGATCTGGCGCGCGGCCTCGATCGTGATCGCGCGCTCGACGAACTTGAACGAGTTGATGTTCTTGAGCTCGACGCGGGTGCCGAGCTTCTCTTCGCCGCGCGGCTTGACCGAGACGTTCGCGTCGCAGCGGAAGCTGCCCTCCTCGAGGTTGCCGTCGTTCACGCCCGCGAAGACGAGGGCGTCGCGCAGGATCCGCAGGTACTCCGCCGCCTCGCGCCCGCTCGACAAATCGGGGCGGCCCACGATCTCGACGAGGGGCGTCCCCGCGCGGTTCAAATCGACGAGGCTCTCGCGCCCCTCGTGCACGTTCTTCCCCGCGTCCTCTTCCATGTGGATGCGCTCGATCCGAGCCACCTTCGTGCCACCCCCCTCGAGCGGCACCACGATCGCGCCGCCCTTGCCGAGCGGCTCGTCGAACTGGCTGATCTGGTACCCCTTCGGGAGGTCCGGATAGAAATAGTTCTTCCTGGAAAACCTCGATGTTTTGGACACTTCCGTTCCCACCGTGAGGCACGCACGCACGGCGAGGCGGACCGCCTCCGCGTTGGGGACGGGGAGCGTGCCGGGGTGGCCGGCGCAGACGGGGCACACGTGCGTGTTCGGCGGCGCTCCGAACGTGGTCTCGCACGAGCAAAAGAGCTTCGTCCGGGTGGCGAGCTGCGCGTGCACCTCGAGGCCGACGACCACGTCGTAGGGCCGGCGTTCCTCGTCGATCGTGGCGACTCCCATAGGCCACGTGTCTATCAGAAAAGTTGGCCGCTTCATGGTGCGCCTGCCACCGTCGATTCCATGTCCTCCGAAGCCTCCGCGATCCGGGCGCTCGAGCGCCTCCTGCCGATGGCCGTGCTGGGTGTGGCGTTCGTCTCGGTGCCGCTCCTCATCCTCAAGCCGGAGGGGCTCCCCCGGATGCGCCTCCTCGAAAAGGAGCTCGCGCAGGTCGACGCTGAGAACACCGAGCTCCGCCGCGACGTGGCGAAGCTCCGCGTCGACGTCGCCGATCTGCGCGACAACCCCGCCGCCGTCGAGCGCATTGCCCGCTCGAAGCTCGGGCTCTTGCGACGGAGCGAGGTCGTGTTTCAGTTCGGGAAGCGCCCATGACGGGCGCATCCGCCGCGAAACGAGGCCACTCACGGACCAATTTCGCGGAAGGCCCTGTTCGGGCGTCGGCGCCGTTGGTTCTGTTGTAGAGTTCCGCCGTCGTGGCGGTCGAATTCGCCAAAGGTTTGATGGTGACCGAGGTCGTGAGCGTGGACGCTCTCGAGAGGGCGCTCTACGTGGCCGTCTCGAACGACTCGCCGCTGGAGCACGCCTTGCTCGACACGAGCGCCATGACCGCAGCGCGCCTCGAGGAAGAGCTCGCGCGCGGAGACGCCCCCGTGCTCCACGGCGTCGTCGCGGACGTCGACCTTATCGACAAGCTCCCGACCGGCCTTTGCTCGCGCCTTCTCGCGGTCCCGCTCCGCTACGATGCGCGCTCGAACACCGTCGATCTCGCGGTCGTGAACGTGTTCGACACCCACGCGGCCGAGGAAATCGCCTTCCATTTGCAGGCAAACGTGGTCGCGGTCCGCGCGTCGCTCTCGGACGTGGAAGCGGCGCTGAAGAACCGGCCGAGCTACGTCGAGCTCGCCGCGTCACGGCCGGCCCACCCAGCCTATCCGTCGGCCCGCTCGCGCCACGAGACCCCCGCGTCGAGCGGGCGCCACCAGGAAACTCCGCCTCCCGTGCCCGTGCGCATCACCAAGCGCACCCCGCCTTGGGGCACCGACGTCTCCGTCATGACGTCCCTGTCCAACGACCGCACGTCCGACATTCCGATCCCGCTCACGCGGCGTCGAAGCCTCGTGCCCGGCGAGGCTGGACCCGCGTCGGTGCTTCCCGCCGAGCCTCCGCCTCCGGACGACATCGCCGCGCTCACGTACGCGCGGCTGGGCGGCGGGCTCTCCCTCCCCGACGCGGCCCTCGTGCGCTCGAAGAGCTCGTCCCCGTCGCCCGCACACGAGTTGCCTTCGCACGAGCACGAGGGGCTCCGCATCGACTCCCTGCCGATGGCCGCGGTCGAGGTCGCGAGCACACGCGGCGGCATCTCCGGCGCCCCTTCCACCGACCGCGACGGCACACGAGACGTTCCCCCACCGTCGTCCGTCGCGAGCTATTCGATGGACATGGGCCTCCCGCCCCGCTCCGCCGCCGCGACACGCGCGGGCGAGCGCCTCGCGCCGCCGATCCCGGCGGCCGACGAGAGCATGGTCGCGATCCCCGCTCCCCCGGACACCGAGCGCGGTCTCACCTCGGTCGTGCCGCCTGCGCCGCCTGCGCCTTCGATTTCCCACCGCGACGAGCCGACCACCGCGCGGGACGTGGCCCACCGCCCGCCGCCGGTGTCGATGCGGGCTCCGAGCGTGCGTCCTCCGGGCTCGATCCCTCCCCCGATTTCGGTGCGCGCGCCGAGCCGGCGCCCCGGTCCTTCGGGCTCGGCGTGGCCCGACGCGCGGCCGCTGACGAAGAGCCTCCCTCCTCCGGACGCGGCGCACGTCGTCAGCGCCTTGAAGACCGCACCCGACCGCGACGCGGTGCTCGCCTACGTGCTCGCCGGCGCGCGCGGAGTTGCGCGGCGAGTCGCCCTTTTTGTAGCAAAAAAGGGCACTTACGTGGGGTGGTCGTGCTCACCCGAGTTCGGCAACGAGACGGCGCTCGTTTCGCTCTCGGTGCCGCAGGACGCGCCCACGGTCCTCAACTGGGCCGCCACGGAGGGCACCTACCTCGGGCCGCTCGATCCGAGCTCACACGGGATGCTCCTCGCCGTCATGGGCTCCGCCTCGCGCGACGTCGCGTCGGTCCCCATCCGGGTGAGCGGCAAGACCGCGATCGTCATCGTCGCCGACGATCTGGGCGACACGATGATCGGCACGAAGCGCCTCGAAGAGATCGCGCGCGCGGCGGGCGACGCGCTCCTCCGCGTCGTCCGCGCCGGCAAAAAGTAGCCCGATCGAGAGGCGAGCCTCGGAAGGCGCGCGAGAGAGCACGCTCAGGCGGCAGACGGGCCCGAGAGGCGCGTGATCGCCTTCGCGACGTCGTCCACCGTCACGAGGTCCATCAAGAGCTCGTTCGGGATCGTCACGTCGAAGCGCTCCTCCGCGTCGGCCACGAGCTCCATCACCGCGAGGCTGTCGAGGCCGAGATCGCTCTGGATGCCGTGCTCCGCCAAGATGGTCTTGCTGGCGGGGACGTGCCTCCGAAGGAGCGTGATGGTCGTGCTCAGGGTCTCTTCGTAGGTGGCCATCGTGGGTGACGCTCAGTCTATCGCCGGCGGGGGCGGAACACACGTTCGATCGGCCGCGCAAAGGCGTGCCCGCGTGCGTCGTTTCCCGCGCGCCGCGGGGGCAGACGCTCGAAGAACGCGGCGTCGGAGAAGGGCGCCCGCATCACGGCGACCGCGTCCGCCCCGGCCTCGAAACACGCGCTCGCGCGGCCTGCGTCGATGCCGCCGAGGGCGATCACGTAGAGCCCTGGGTGCGCCTTCGCCGCGCGCGTGATGGCGCCTTTCCCCCGCGCCGCTCCTTTTCCCGGGACCTCGAAGATCGGGCTCACGACCACCGCGTCGAACCCGGCCGCGGCGGCCTCGTCCACGTCGGCGTCGGTGTGCGCTACGCGCGATATCCATGCATCATGCATGCGTGCACGGAGCCCCTCGGGAGCGAGGCTGCCCGGGACGTGGAGGTGCGCGCCGAGGGCGAGCGCGAGCGCGGGATCACCGTTCACGAACCACGGGAGCCCCTCCGAAGCGGCGAGCGACGCGACGTCGGTCGCGACGCGCACGAGCTCCTCGTGGCTCGACTTCGCACGCGCTTGGACCGCGAGCCGCGACCCGAGCACACGCGCGCCTCGCTCGATCACGCGCGCGAGATCGGCGCGGGTGACACCCTCGGGGGTGATCAGCAGCACCTCGAACGAGGGCCGCGGCCGCGGCGGCACGGAGTCAGCCGCCGTCGGAATGCCCATCGAGCTCGGCGCGCGCGGCCGCGGCGTGTCGGCTCGAGGGATACTTGTCGACGAGGAACTTGAGCGTCGATCGCGCCGCCGCCTCGTCTTTTTTCGCGCGGAAGTCCTGCGCGAGGTCCCACAGGGCGTCGCCGGGTGAGTCTTCGACGCGGAGGGTCGGGTCCGGTGTGCGCGCGCACTGGACGGGGGCAAGGGAGAGGGAGCTGACGAGGGCGGAGACGAGGACGACGCGCATGGGCTCTCCCGATGTTATTCGATGAGGCCGGCTTGGGGGCTCGACGCGTTCGCGTAGCGGCTCTTCTTCATGCGGCCCGCGAGGAACGCCATCCGGCCCGCAGATACGCCGGCGCGCATCGCCTTCGCCATGAGGACGGGATCCTTCGCGTGCGCGATCGCGGTGTTCATCAGGACCCCGTCGCACCCGAGCTCCATCGCGACGGCGGCGTCGCTCGCGGTGCCGACCCCGGCGTCGACCAGCACCGGCACCTTCGCGCGCTCGAGGATGAGGGAGAGGTTGTGCGGGTTTTGGATTCCGAGGCCGCTCCCGATCGGAGCGGCGAGCGGCATCACCGCGGCGCACCCCAAATCTTCGAGCTTCCGGCACAAGATGGGATCGTCCATGCAGTAGGCCATGACGACGAAGCCCTCCTTGACCAAGATCTTCGCGGCGACGAGCGTCTCTTCGTTGTCCGGGTAGAGCGTGTCTTTGTCGCCGATGACCTCGAGCTTCACGAGATCGGCGATGCCGAGCTCGCGCGCGAGGCGGAGGGTGCGCACCGCTTCGTCTGCGGTGTAGCAGCCGGCGGTGTTCGGGAGCAGCGTCCAGGGCTTCTTGCGGAGGAGCGCCATGAGCGAGGTGCCGCTCTTGTCGGCGAGGTCCACCCGCCGGAGCGCGACCGTCACGATGCTCGCGCCCGAGGCGTCAATCGCGGCCTCCGTCTCTTCGACGCTCGCGTACTTGCCCGTGCCGACGATGAGGCGGCTCTCGAAGGTGCGCCCGGCGATGCGAAGGGGATCGTCCATCGCCACCGGATAGCGGCAGTCTCCCCCGCGAGCAAGCTTCGTCGCGAGTCAAGATTCCTGCACACCTCACGCTTTCGTCCGCCGGTTCGTTGACACACCCGCGACCACGACGTCATCGTTCGATGCGACGCCCCATGCCGCCGCTCCGTTCCCCACTCCAGCGCTCCGCGAAGCGCCACGCGTGCGTCACGCGCGCGCTCGCATTCGTGGGCGCGATCGCGGCTGCGAGCGGCGCGACGACGATCACGACGGAGGGTCTCGCGCGCGCCGACGAGGGGCAGTCGCGCACCGAGCTCGCCGACCCCGCGAGAGACCAGCTCGACGCCGATTTGACCATTGTTCCGGACGGTTACGGAGCATTGTTCGTTCCCGCGCTCGAGTCGGATTTGGACCCCGAGGCTTCCGTCATCGTCGAGCTCGACGGCGAAACGCTCTCGGTCGGCAAGCTCGGACAGCGGATCCCGCTCCCGCCCGGGCACTACCGCGCGCTCGTCGGGACGGGTCCCCGCGAAGCGCGCTCGGCCTCCGAGATCGTGGTCGTCGCCGGCGAGACGACCACGCTGGCGCCGAGCTACGGCGTCATGCGGATCAGCATCGTCGATCCCAACGGGAAGCCGGAGGACGAGACCTACGTCGTCGGCGCGCTCGATACGGGCCGCTCGTACGGACCGTTCCGCCCATCGTTCAAGCCCGGCCAGCGCGCGTCGATCGCGCTCTACCTTCCCCCCGGGCGCTACGTGTTCGCGCTCGGCAAGGATCCGAAGGCGCGCGACAACTCGGTCGCCGTGCTCGTCGCGGCGGGCGACGTGCTCCACTACCGCGTCGTCGTCGAGGACGGCCGCATCATGCGCACCGAGTTCGGCGAAGCGGCGACCGTGCGCGAGCCGAGCATCTTCAAGGTGCGCTGGACCCTCGCCGCCGACGGAACCCTCGGCAGCCGCTTGAACCAGCTCTCGTCGTACAACGGCGACGCCCTCACGCTCGGAGCGTACACGCGGCTCGATCTCGGCATCGACACCGGACGCCACCTCGCCGAAGCGAGCCTGCTCGCGGACTTCGCGGCGGTGGGCATCTTGTCGTCGAACGGCGCCTCGGAGTTCCCGATCCAAAAGGTGACGGACGACGTGCGCGCCGAGGTCCTCTACAACTACCGGCTCGGCGGCGTCGCGGGGCCCTACGCGCACGCCACGGGCTACACGTCGCTCTTTCCGACGCGCTACTACGCACCCGTCGACCTCCGCGCCGTCACCACGAACGAAGCGGGAAACGTCGTTCGCGACGAGGCGTTTCGAAAGGGGGACGACTACCGCCTCTTCCCCGAGCTCGGGCCCCTCGTCGTGCAGGAGGGCGCCGGCATCGGCACCAAGGTCGACCTCGAGACGTTCCGCTTCGCGTTCCGTGGCGGACTCGCTGCGCGGCAAGCGTTCTTCTTCGACGGTCGCGCGATCACCTCGCAGGCCGGCACGAACCTGAACCTCCTCCAGCTCGACGACGTGAAGACGCTCGGCGTCGAGGCGACCGCGATGTGCGGCATCACGGTGCGTAACCTCCTCGACATCGACTCCCGACTCGACGGGTTCGTAGGGGAAAACCAGTTCGCGTCGCTCTTCAAGGACGAAGGCAAGTACCGGCCGGTTTACCGCTGGGACACGACCGCGTCGCTCAAGCTGAGCCGCCACGTCGCGCTCGTTTATACGCTCGGTCTGCGCCGCGACACGCAGGCGCTCGAGAAGGATCAGATCTCCCACTCGCTCCGGTTGAGGCTCCAGTGGTCCGTCTTTTGACTCGACCGCAGCCCGGAGCCCTCGCGATCGCGCTGCTCCTCGCGCTCGCGGCGTGCGGACCAGGCGCGGCCTCGACTCTCGGCGGTCCCCAAGCGGCCGACGCGCGCCTCGATCCGACGGAGCGGATCGTGCGCCTGCATGTCGCGATCAACGAGCTCCGCGACGATCCGGACGCCGCAGGGACCGCCGTCGAGCTCTCCCGCGCGGCGACGTGGGTCGCGCGCGCCGAGGCCCTCACCCGAACCAAGACCGACCCCGACCTGCGCGATCTCCTCCTCGATACGGCAGAGGGACAGGTCACGATGGTGCGCTCGCACGCGGCGCTCCGCCGAAGCTCGCGCTCCCTCCAAGAGCGTCACCCCGGCGCGCTCCCTCTCCGCGACCACACGGGCGACGCACCTTCGCGCCCACCGCTCCCCGCGCCCGCCGATGCCCATCGTGGCGACGACGCGGGCGCTTCCGCTGCCCCCTCCGTGACGACGTCGGCAGCGCCGACCGAGGCCCCATGAAACGAGCTCCCTGGCACCCCTTCGTGACGACCTTGGCCCTCGTCTCGGCGACCGCCGCGTGCACCCCCGCGCAGGTCCCCCCCGCCGTCGGCGAGGCCGACGCGATGCTCGATCGCCACGAGACGAAGACCGTCGCGGCCGGTCGTCCGCGGCTCGTCGCCGAGGCACGCGAGCTCTCCCGTCGTGCACGCGAGGCCGCCGAGCGCGGCGAGACCGAGCAGGCCACTCTCCTCGCCCGCCAGGCAGTGCAAAAGCTCGAGATCGCTAAGAATTTTTCGGAGCGCGACCAGGCCGAGCGCATGCTCGGGCAGCTCGAAAAGGGCGGCGCGCCTCGAAAGGACAGCCGCGAGGAGGGTCGCGAGGCAGGTGGACGAACCGGCGCCAAAGAGGCGATCGCGCGGGCCGAGAGCGCACGCGACGCCGCCGCCCGCGCCGGCGCGCGGCCTTCACGAATGACCGACGGCGAAGAGGCCCTCCGCGACGCACGGCGCGCAGAGGCGAGTGAAGCGTGGGACCGCGCGCGTGCATCCGCGAACGAGGCGCGCTCGATCTTCGACGCGGCGTCGGGAGGCGGGGGCGATCGCGAAGGCGGCTCGTTCCGTGTGCTCGCCGAGCGCTCCCTCGTCGCGCTCGGGCTCCGTCGTGGAGAGCTCCTCGGGCAGCTCCGCGATCAGTCGTGCGCCGCGCCGTTTCGCGAGTTCGAGGCCATCTTGGAGCTCGGCCAGCGCCGCTACGACGCGGGCGACTACGAGCGCGCGTACGAGTTCTCCCTCCGCGCCGAAGAGCGCCTCCGTGTCTGCGATCCGCGCTTCGCTCCGCAGACGCCCGCCGCGATGACGAAGCGCGAGGCGGATGAGGAAGCGCTGCGAAAGAAGGCCGCCGCGGCGCTCCAAAAAGCCCAGATCGAGCTCTCGCGGGTGCAAGCGCAAAACCGCGAGGATCCCGGCTACGTGCAGGGCCAAGCGCTGCTCCAAAATGGTGACACGTGGTACGCGCGCCACTCGTACGCCGAGGCCAACGAGCTCGCGACCCGCGCCTACGCGGTCCTCGTGCGGGTCAAGGCCGGCGTCGCCACCCCCGCCGCCGCCGCCCCCGCTGGGAACGCGCTCAAGGACGACGCAGACGACGCGCTCGCCGAGGCCCGTGTCGAGAAGGATCGCACCCTCGACGGGCAAGGCAAGACGCGCGGCGCGGAGCTCTTGGTCCTGGCCGAGCGCGCGTACGCCGGCAAGTCCTACGTCGACGCGAAGGCTCAAGCGAAGCGCGCGACAGAGGCGTTCCGCGGCGCATCGCGCGACGGCGGCTGCGACACGGCGCGCGCGCGCATCGCCGGCGCGCGCGACCTCGATCGTCGCCTCGGGAGCGGCACCGATCCGAAGAAGGAGGCCCCGCGACGGGCCGCCCTCGCCGATCTCACGACCGCCGAGCGCAAGCTCGCCGAGCGCGCATGCCTCGAAGCCGGCACCCTCGCCGAGCGCAGCCGCGCCGCCCTCGCGACGCTCGCCGGGGAGCCCGCGCGCCCGAACGGACGCGCATGGGACGCCGCCCTCGCCGCGATCAAGGACGCCGAGCGCGCGCGCGACGAGGCTCGCGCGCGCGGGGCACAGAGCCTCGCCCTCGAGCGCGGCGACGTGGCGCTGAAGACAGCCAACCTCGCGTATGCGAAGGAAGATTTCGTCGACGCCGCTCGCACCGCGCGCGAGGCGAAGGACCTCTACACCGAGACCCAAGACGTCCTCGATCCTCCGATCGGCAGCGCGGCGGCGCGGGCGGACGAGCACCTCGCGAAGCAAGCCGCGAGCCTCGCCGCGCTCGAGGCGACGACGCCCTCCTACCGCGGCGCGTACACCGCGATCTTCCGCGCGCTCGCCTCGCGCGAGGACGCGATGCGCGAGAGCCCCCTCGCCAAGCCGCGGTTCGCGCAGGCCGACGGTCACCTCGCGCAGGCGAAGGACCTCTGGCAAAAACGACGGTTCGTCGACGCCGAGCGCGCGGCGAACGCGGCGATCGCGATCTTGGGCAAGCTCGCCTCGCCCCCGCCGGACGACCTGAGCGGTGACGACGGTCGCGCGCGCGCCGACGCCTCCACCGAGGTGACCGTCGCGGGCGAGCTCTCCACCTTGTGCGACCACGACAAGGGGGAAGAGCGCGATCCTGTGCGTGTCGTCGAAGCGCGCGCGATGCTCACCGCGTCGCGCCGTGCCCTCGCCTCGCGACGGCCGAGCGCGGCGAAGGAGCTCGCGGTCGCGGCGCAAGAGCGCTTCACCGCCGCCCTCGAGCGCCCGCGCAAAGGCCACGAGCCCCCTGCCCCCGCGACCGACGCAGAGAAGGCGCAGCTCGCGGAGAGCGACGCGGCGCTCCGCGACGCCGAGGCAGCACGCAGGACGTGCGAGGCTCGTGGATGCCCCGTCGACGCGGCACGCGCGGCACGCGAGGCGTTCATCGCCGCGAAGGTCGCCCGAGTCGACGGAGCGTACGCGCGGGCCACCACCGGAGCGCGCGACGCCGAGCGCCTCTTCCGCTCCGCGACCGCGATCGTCTTCGAGATCCCCGCCCAGGTGCGCGACGTAGCGCGATCCGGCAGCGAGCTCGCGGTGACTCCACCGCTCGCGTTCAAGCCGGGCGCGAAGGACCTCGCGCCGGCGAGCGAGCCAGGCATCGCCGGGCTCGCGCGCACCCTCTCCGACAACGCGCGCGCCGTCCGCAAGACGCGAATCGCCGTCACCGTCGAGGCGAAGGGCAACGAGGCGCAAAACCGAAAGCTCGCGGAGCAACGCGCGGAGACGATCAAGACCGCGCTCGTCTTCCGTGGCGTCGCGATCGAGACCGTGAGCGCCGAGGTAGGCCCCAAAGAGGCCGACGCGCAGGTGGCCCGCGTGATCGTCACCCTCGACCTCGCAGAAGGCGTGAAATGAAGCGACCGTCCCGAATCCTCGCCGCCCTCGCCGGCGTGCTGCTGCTCACGGGCGCCGAGTCCCGCGCGAGCGCGCAGTCCGACCCGTTCACCGACTACGAAACCCTCAAGAAGGGCGGCGCGCCCACCAGCCGCGGTCCTGTTGAGCCGGAGGTCACCCTCCCCTGGCAGCGCGGGACCTGGATGCTCGGCCTTCGCAGCGCCTTCAGCTACACCGGCGCGCTCGCGCAGTCGGTCGTCGGGTCGAGCGAGAGCCTGACCACCTTCTTCTTCCGTTTCACGCCGACGCTCCAGCTCCACGTGATCGACAAGCTCGCGCTCGGGGTCTCGTTCGGCATCCTCGGCAAGTCGAGCGGACGCGAAGAAGAGCGCGGGCGCTCCGAGATCGACTGGCTCAGCGAGATCACTGCGCACTACACGATTCCGGTGACCCAGCGCTTCGCCATCACACCCGGCGTCGGCGTCGGCGTCTACTTCGGCGGCAGCGATCGGCGCCTCCAGATCGCGCAGAACGGGCCCCTCGTCGACGAGTCCACGAGCACGCGCGCCTTCTCGGGAGCGCTCTACCTAGACGTGGCGTACCAGGTCACGAAGAGCTTCCAGCTCCGCTCAGGGCTCGGTTTTTTCGCCAGCGCCGGCTCCGAGACGGTCGAGAGCGTCGACCGGAGCCTCGGCACCACCGCGTTCAACATCACGCTGCCTGTCGAGATCCACTACACGTTTTAGGCTCCGTCGTGACGACGCGAGGGTCGCCGTCGCTCCTTCGCGATCGAGACCGCGGGGGCAGGTCTTTCCAGCGGCGGTGGAGCCACAGCCACGACGCGGGAAACGCGCGGACGTGAGCCTCGAGAAGTCGGCTCGCCTCCCGCGCCGCGTCGGAAGGCCGCGCGAGCTCGCCCGCGCCGAGGGTGGCGACCACGTGGATGCGCGGACCTTCGACCACCGCGACGAGCACCGTCGCGCCCGCGCGCTTCGCGACGACGAACGGCGCACGATCGAGCCACGCGTCCGCACCGAGGAAGGCGCCCCGCTCGCCGTGCGCCGCGATCGCGGGGACCTGATCGATCGGCATCACGACCACCCTCCCCGCCCGCAAGGCCTCGGCCGAGCCCGCGAGCGCCCCCTCCGGCGCGAGGAGCGCGATCCGATGACGCTCGCGAACCGCGCGCACGAACCTATCCGCGGCGCGGTTCCCCTGCCGCTTGGCGACGACCGCGACGGGCACCTCCTCCGCGAGCGCGAACGCCGCGAGCTCCCAGTTGCCCGTATGCGACGCGGCGATGAGGACGGGCGCTCCCGTCGCGCGCGCGGCGCGCAGCTCTGCCATCGCCGCGTCCGTGAGCCTCGGCGCGCGGGCGCCGATCGACGCTCCCCCTGCGACGGCGAGGAGGTCGACCGCGTTCTCGGCGAGCGTGCGGTAGAACGTCGCGACCTCGCCGGCATCGATCCCCGCGCGACGCATCGCGCCCTCGACGTGGCGACGACGCAGGCGAAGCACGCCTCCCACGAGCCACGCCAGCACCCCCGCGAGGCGAAGACGGCCGCGCGGAGACAGCGCCGCCACGAGCGCGGCGAGGAGCCCGAAGATCACACGCCGAAGCCGGCGGGGCGGCGCCCCTCGGTCGACGTGCCTTCGCGCGCGACCGCGAACACCTCCGAGACGTGGAACGCGACGACCGATTTCGGCGACCGCGCGACCACGAGCGACTTTTCGATCTTGAGGTGCTCCACGCGCGACACCGCGAGCGAGGCGCCCTGATGGGCGACGTGGAGCGTGAGGCTCTTGCCCTCGGCGACGGAGTAAGCGCCGTCCTTCGCGGTGACGTCGATGGCGGCGAGGAGGTGCTCGAGCTCGGCTGCGGTCATAACCGGGGAGGTTACCAAGGTTTGTGCCCCTTGGAAGCGGCGGAAGAGGGATAGCGCGTGCGCACGCGCCGAAGTAAGGATCGTGGGTGATGACCTCGACCCTCCGGGACATGCGCGCGCACCGCCGAGAGCCATCTCCGCCCGCGCACGCGGCCCCCGCGCCGGAGGGCCGGCGATGAGCGCCCCGCGCGACGCGATCGTGGAGCTCCGCAAGGTACGGAAGACGTTCCGCGACCAAGAGGTGCTCAAGGGCATCGATCTGACCTGCAAGAAGAACGAGACGACCGTCATCATCGGCGGCTCCGGCGCAGGAAAGACCACCCTCCTCCGGCTCATCGTCGCCCTCGAGTCCCCCACCAGCGGCGAGATCTGGATCGACGGCACGAACATCGTGGGTCTCGGCGAGCGCGAGACGAACCGCGTCCGTCAGAAGTTCGGGATGGTCTATCAGTACGCCGCGCTGCTCGATTCGTTCACCGTGCTGGAGAACGTCGCGTTCCCGCTCGTCGAGCACACGAAGCTCTCCCAGAAGGAGATCACGGAGCGGGTGGTCGACAAGCTCGGGCTCCTCGGCCTCGATCCGTCCGTCATCAAGAAGTTCCCGAGCGAGCTCTCCGGCGGCATGCGCAAGCGCGTCGGCCTCGCGCGCGCCCTCATGCTGGAGCCCCCGATCCTGGTCTACGACGAGCCCACGAGCGGCCTCGACCCGCTCACGAGCCGGCTCGTCGACGACCTCATCGAAGAGATGCGCGAGCGTTTCGGCGTCACGAGCCTCGTGATCTCGCACGACATCGCGAGCTGCTTTCGCATCGCGCACCAGGCCGTGCTCCTCATTCGCGGCCAAATCGTCGCGCGAGGCACGCCGGACGACCTCGCCAACGGCGACAACGAGGAGGCGCGCGACTTCATCGTCAACTCCGGGGTCGACGTCCGAGCGATCAAGCGGGTCGGCCCCCGGAGCTCGTCCGCCGAGGCCCCCAAAGAGGCGCGCACCGTCGAGACCGACCGCTGACCGGCGGTTACGTTTCGCCAATGCAGTGCCGCCCGCGATTTGCCGGCGTCTGCCTTCCCATTCGCCAGCGTTGGCGTTTTCCAAAATTCGCCAGCGTTGGCGTTCCCATTCGCCAGCGTTGGCGTTTTCCAAAATTCGCCAGCGTTGGCGTTTCCATTCGCCAGCGTTGGCGTTTTCCAAAATTCGCCAGCGTTGGCGTTTCCATTCGCCAGCGTTGGCGTTTTCCAAAATTCGCCAGCGTTGGCGTTCCCATTCGCCAGCGTTGGCGTTTTCCGAAATTCGCCAGCGTTGGCGTTCCCATTCGCCAGCGTTGGCGTTTTCGACACCGGCCAACGGACGGCGGCGCCCGACGACGCGGCGCTACGCGACAGCCGAGGCGGCCTCTTCGAGGGTGACGAACGTGTATCCGGCCGCCTTGAGCTCGGCCACGGTGGACGAAAGCGTCTCGAGCTTGCGCGCGAGGGAGACACGGACGTCGAACTGGTGCGGAGCGAGAGCGGCGAGGCCGTCGGTCGCGTCGAGCACGTCGATGCCGTGGAGCTCCAAGTTCACGAGCGGCGCGCCGACGCAGCTCCGGGCGAGCCTGCGCGCCCCGAACGGCCCAGCGAGGGTGAGGCTCGTCCCGATGACGGGCAACCGAAGGCCAGGGGTGACCTGGATCGGGAGCTCCACGAGGCCACCGCCGCGCTCGGAGTACGGACGCCCCACGCGGTAAGGCACCGTCGGCGCGCCGAGCACACGCGGGTGGTCGACGATGCTCTTGCTCTCGCGGCCCCGCATGCGAATGAGCCCGACGACGGACGCCTTCGCGAGCCAGTACGCCGGACACGGAAAGACCGACGAGTCGTAGCTGACGCCGAGGTCGGTGAGCACCTCGAAGACCTCGTCCGTGATGGTGTAACCCGGCGCACGAAAGCCCTTCGGACGCTTGCCCGTCGCGCGCTCGATGTCGTCCGCGCCGCCCTCGATTTGCTCGCGCATCTCCGCCCTCGACAGGCGCACGAGATCGTATCTGTGGTCGCGCGTGTGGTTCGCCATCTCGTGACCGCGTTCCGCGGCGCCTTTGAGAGCGCGTGCGGACGCGGGCCGTTCGAGATCGTTTCCCACCGCGAAGAACGTGATCGGGAGCCCGTGCGCGGAGGCAAAATCGACGAGCCGCGGGACCGCCACGTCGTAGACGAGCGTGCCCGTATCGCCCTCGGGACGAAGACCGTGGATCGCGTAGTAGTGGACGATTTCGTCGAGGTCGACGCTGAGGGCGGCAAGCTTCACGCAAAGCGATCTAGCACGTCCCCCCGACGCACGAAGGGCGCGCTCCCTCGCGGAAACGCGCCCTCGTGCTCGAAGCGACGAAGCTTACTGCTTGCGGATCGTGGCCTTGCCGAGGAGGCCGGTGCACTTCACCGAGACGCTCTTCGCGCCGGTGCCGGGGGTGCCGAACGCAGCGCCGTTCTTGAGCTCCGGGAAGTCGGTCGTGATGATGTCCTTCGCCTCGTCTGCGGCCAACGTGACCATGTCCGCGGCGAAGCTCGCCGGCAGCGAGAGGGTCGCGTCGTCTTCGGCGGCGACGGAGATGACGCTCCCGACGACCGGCGTCGCCGAGACCGTGGCCGCCCCGCTTCCGCTCGCTTCGACGAGGACGCTTCCGGTGACACCGGTGACCGTGACGTCGCCGTTGCCCGCCTTGACGACGAGGTTGAGGGGCTTGGTCGCGTCGCCCGCGGGCACGGTGACGACGAGCGACTTGCAGCCGGTGCTCGCCTGCTTGATGGAGCCGTAGTCCTTCGAGGAGTGGCCACACTTCACGACGATCTTGCCGCCGACCTCGCTGACGGTGAAGCTCTCGAGGGCCTCCGCGTTGGCCTTGCCTGCGTTTTCGGTGTCGCCCGCTTCGCCTTGCGACGAGATGACCGCCGCAGCGGACACCTTGGTGGCGGTGGCGGAGCCGGTGACGGTGAACGTGACACCGAGGGCGGGGTTAGGGCCGTCGTTGAGCACTTCGATCGCCTGCCCGGTGTACGCGGCCTCCTTCTGCGGGCGCTGGTCCGAGACGAACTCGGTGGGGGGCTTGAGCGTGATGGTGCCGTCAGGGTTCGTCGTGATGTTGCAGGCCGTGACGGAGGCCGAAACCATGAGACCCGCGAGAGCGACGAAGGCAGTGCGCATGAACATCTCCGTGGAAGGAAAGAGGCTGGGAGCCGCTTCGGCTCACCTGGAGCACTTGGACCGGATCTCCCGGAAATCCATTCAACCTTGCTCATGAGCGCGCCATGACCGCGCGCGGGCATCGCCGAATAGGTATCTATTTCAATAAGTTGTGGGCTTCGGCGCTCGCGACCCGGATCGCCTCTTCGAGCCGCGCGGGGGGCGCGTCGAGGTCGACGGGAGGGCCGAGCACGATCGCGACGCGGGACAGAGGGTAGGCCAGCGTGAAGCTGTCCCAGGCGCGCGGGAACGTCTTTCCCCACGCGATCGCGGCCGCCATCGGGACGAGCGCGCCGCCGATCCTGCCCGCGACGTAGGCCGCGCCCGGCTTTGCGCGTTCGGCTGGACCCTTCGGTCCGTCGACCGCGAACGCGAGATCGTCGCCCGCCTTCCCTCGCCGAACGAGGGAGGCCACCGCGCGCGCGCCGCCCCGCGACGAGGAGCCACGGACCACCCGAAAGCCTAGCGCGCGCAGCACCCCCGCGAGCCACGTGCCATCGGACGAGAGGCTCACCAGGACCGAGGTGCGCGCGCGCTTTTTCCACGCGAGGAGGGGGAACTGTTGGCCGTGGAAGAACGAGAGCACCCACGGCGTGCGGAGGCCCGCGAGCTCCGGCGCCACCGAGAGGCGCACGCGGAGGGTCGCGAGCCAGAGCCGAACGAAGAGTCCGAGGACGAGCGCGAGCGCGCCCCGGACGCGGGTCACGACTTCAGAGATTCGAGGAGGCTCTTGGCCTGCTCGAGGGCGGGATCGTTCTCGAGCGCGCGCTCGAGCATCTGTTTCGCTTTCGGCTTGTCGCCTTGGCGCTTCGAGATGTCGCCGAGGTAGAAGAACACCTCGCCCTTCGAGATGCCCGAGCCCGCGTCGAGGCGTTGGAGCAAGAGGGCGCGGAAGGTCTTCTGTGCGCGTTCGAGATCGCCCGTGTCGAGGGCGAGCACGCCGAGATCGCGGAGCACCGGCACGCTGCCCGGATCGATCTTGAAGGCCAAATCGAGCTGACCGAGGGCGGAGTCCTTGTTGCCGAGCTGGGCGAGCGCCTTGCCGAGCCGGTGGTGGAACACCGAGAGCTCCTTGGTGCGCTTCTGACCGAACGACGCGATGATGCGCTCGAGCACGACCGTCGCGTCTTGTTCGCGACCGGAGGCCGTGTACGCGTCGCAGAGGAGGAGCAAGAGCTCTCGATCGTTCGGGACGAGCTCGGTCGCCTTCTCGAGCACGGGGACCGCGTCGGTGGGGCTCTGGCGCTCCTTCAGGTGAATCTCCGCTGCACGACGGAGCAACTTGACCGAGTCGGCGATCTCCGCCGGCGGGGGGATCGAGCCGGACGACGGCGCCGGCGCGGCGGGCTTGGTGAGGTCGGCCTCTTCGACGAGGAGATCGGCGAGCTCGGCCCACTTCTTCCGCTTCTCGTAGGCCGCGAGCAGGCGCGGACGGACGTCGCGACCCGGCGGGACGAGGGAGATCGCCTTCTTCAAGGCCTCCTCGACGCCGTCGAGATCGTCGCGCTTCTGCCGAACGTCGGCGAGGCGCAGCGCGAAGGCCTTCGCGTCGTCTGCGTCGGCGACCTCCACGAGCTTCGCGAGCGCGGCGGCGGCGCGGTCGTGATCCGATCGCTCCTCCGAGATGCGCGCGACCGACTCGAGCGCGGCGCGGTGGGCGGGCTCCTGCTCGAGCACCGCCTCGTAGGTCGCGAGCGCGCGGCCCGTGTCCTTCAAGCGGCCTTCGAGCACCTGTCCGAGACGCACCTTGAGCGCGAGCTCCGAGGCGGTGTCGGCGCGATCCTTCGCGCGCCCGATTTGGGTATCGAGCAGGTCCGCGAGCTTGTCGTCTTGGCCCGTCTTCTCGAGAATTTCCGAGAGGGCGAGCGCGGCGTCACGCTGGTCGGGGTCCTCGTCCAAGATCGCGGTGAGCGTGTCGATGGCGTCGTTGGGCGCCTCGAACTTCTCCATTTGCAGCTTGGCGAGATCGAGCCGCAGGGCGACCCTTTCTTCCATCGTCGTCGCGTTGTCGACGAGGGTCGAGAGGAGCTTGCCGAGGTCTTTGTCGCGTCCGGTTTGGGCGTAAAGATCGCGGAGCGCGCGCGCCGCCTTTTCGTCGCTCGGCTCGCTCTCGAGGATCTCCTGCTGGAGGGCGATCGCCCGCGTTTTGTCGCCGAGCTTCTCGAGCACGACGCCCGCGGCCTTCCGACGGAGCTCGAGGGCCTCCCCGCCATCCATCACGTGCTCGGCGCGCTTGAGGAGCAGCGTGGTGACCTCGGCGAAGTCGCCCGCGTGCTCACGGAGCGAGACGAGCTCGGCGAGCGCCCAGTCGTCCGCTTCGTTTTCGGCGAGGAGCTCACGGAGCGCCGCTTCCGCGAGCGCGACGTCTCCGAGGGTGTTCTGCGCGACCTCCTTCGCCTCACGAAGGAGCGCTTTTTTGTCGGTCGGATCCGTCTCGAGCTTCGCGCGGAGGCGGAGCACTTCGACGAGATCCTTCTCCCGCTCGGGCACACGAAGGAGGGCCTCGAGGGCGCGGAGGGCGTCGAGGCTCTCCTTGTCGAGCGCGATCGCCTTCCGGAGCGCGACCTCGGCCCCGGCCGCGTCGTTCGCGCGATCGCGACGCCAACCCGCCAACCGAACCCAAAGCTCCACCGGCTCGCCGAAGGCGTCGAGGTTCAGCGTGCTGAGGGAGCGGCTCTCGGCGCGGGCGTCGAGAGCGGTGGCGAGAGCGTTCGCGGCGCTCGCCCACTGCCCCGTGATTCCGGCGAGACGCTCGAGCTCGGCCTGCGCGTCGGTGTCTTGCGGATCGTCGCCGATCGCCGCTTCCACCGCGCGTTGGGCGCCCTCGAGATCTTTCGCTTCGCTCTCCAAGATGCGCGCGTGATCGAGCCGCGCGGTGACACGCGCCTTGCGGCCGTCTGCCCGCGCGACCCGCTTTTCGTAGAGACCCGCGAGCTCTTTCGAGAGACCGAGAGACCGGTACACGGACTCCAAGCTCTCGAACGCGTCCTCGAAGAGGACGTTGTCGTCGAGGAGCTTCTCCATGAGCTTGCGGCTGTCCTCGTGGGAGGGCACCTTCTCGAGCGCGGTCCGCAACGTACCCAAACCTTGGGACTTTTCGGAGAGCGCGTCGATCTGGAGGCAAGCGAGGCGGTAGACGAGATCGGCGTTCGCTTCGGCCGAGGCCTCGAGCGCGATCCGTCGCTCGAGTACGTCTGCGAGGGCCGGGCTGTCGCCGAGCTCCGCGAAGACCGACTCGAGCGCGACGAGCACCTCGGTGGTGTCCCCGCCCTGCTCTGCTGCGTGCTGATAGGCCTCGGCGGCCTTGCGCGCATCGCCGAGCTCGACACGCTCGACGCGTCCGAGGCGGGCGTAGAGATCGGCCGTGACCGGCGCGTCGAACACGGAGGTCGCGCGCTCGCGGAGGGTGTCGGCGTACTTCTGCCAGCCGGGGCGGCCGATCACCTTCGCGAGGCGCTCGACCTCGGCGTGGGTGCTCGCGTCTTGCGGCTCTTCCGCGATCGCACGGAGGAGCGCACCTTCGGCGACTTGCGGCTGCGAGAGCTTGTTTTCGGCGTAATCGGCGATCTGGCGAAGGGTCTTCGCGCGGTCGAACGGCTCGGTCTCGGCGCGGAGCCGGAGCTCGAGCACCTCGACGAGCGCCTCGAACTTGCCCTCGCCGAGGAGGATGCCGGTGATCGACTCGGCGGCCTCGTGACGGAGCTCGTCACGGGCTTCGCCGATCGAGCGGATCGCGGCGACCGCGTCGTCGTCGTAGCCCATCGCGAGCACGTCGGAGTAGGCGGTGAGCGCCTGCCCCGGATCGTCGAGCTCCTTCGCGAGGAGCCCACCGATGCGCTTCTTGAGGGCGCGGCGGAGGTCGATGTCCCCCTCGAGCGCCGCACGCGCGCGGAGGTTTTCGTGGAGCTCCGAGTAGAGCGACTCTGCCTCGTAGAGAGTGCCGAGGCGCACGAGCACGTCGACCGAATCGGGCTTCACCTCGAGCGCTTCGGTGAGGAGATTGATCGCCTCGCGGCGCTCGCCGAGGCCCTTCTCGTAGCGTTCGGCCGCGTCGAGGAGGAGCTGGAACTTCAGGCCTTCGTCGTCCTCGCCGCAGAGCTCGATTCGGCGACGGTAGAGGTCGACGAGCCGTGCCGCGTCGTTCTTCGCTTCGTAGAGCGGGATGAGGTTGTCGAGTGTGAAGGCGCTGTCGGGCTCGAGATCGAGCGCGCGCTCGTACGCGTCGGTCGCGCCGGGGGCGTCGTCGAGCATGTCGCGCTTGGCCTCACCGACGCGGCGCCATGTGCTCGCGCGCTCCTCGTCGGAGGGGATGAGCTCGACGCGCTTGGTGAGCACACGGACGAGGGTGGGCCAGTCCGAGAGCAACGTCGCGAGATCGACCATCTCGTCGAGGGGGCGAATCTCGGTCTCGTCGAGCTTGAAGAGGCGATCGTACGCGTCGAGCGCGAGGCGGGGATCGTCCCGTCGTTTGTCGTGGAGCTTGGCGAGCGCGTCGAGGAGCTCGCGCTTCCCGATGCCCTCGGTGACCGAGATGCCTTTTTCGTACGTGTCGGCGAGGTCGTCCCAGCGCGACGTAGCGATCGCGAGGCGATCGAGCTCTTCGCGGGTGTCGCCGTCGTCGGGATCGAGGACGAACGCTTGGCGCAAGGCCTCGAAGGCGCGGAGCGGGTCGCCGCCACGTTCTTCGAGGAGGCGCGCGTTCTCACGGAGGACACCGACACGCTCGCCCACGTCTTGGGCGATCGCGAGCCTGTGCTCGTTGACGGCGACGATGTGCTGCCAGTCGTCCGCGCGCTCGTAGAGCGGACGGAGGATTTCGACGATGCGCACCTTGTGGTTTTCGTCGCGGATGAGCGTCTCGAGGGCGTCCACCGTGTCGCGGTAGGGAGGACGCGACGACTCGGCGAGCAGCTCGACGATCGCCTCGTACTCGTCGATCGCGCGGGTGACGTCCTCGACCTTCTCACGGAGCACGGTGGCGAGCTCGAAGCGGTACTTCGCCTCTTCCTCGGACATCGCGCTCTGCTCCGCGCGGCGGCGGAGGAGGTCGGCGAGGTCGTTCCAGCGCGCGCTCTTGGCGAACAGACGCGTCAGCGCGTCGAGGCTGATCGAGTCGGTCTCTTCGGTGTCGACCGCGGATCGATACGTCTCGATCGCGGCGGCGTCGTCGCCGAGATCCTTTTCCTGCAGCGTGGCCATCACGTGGAGCGTGCGGACACGGTCCTTGGGATCGTGGCGGTGATCGAGCGCCTCGCGGTACAGGGCGACCCGCTCGGTGGGGCGCCCGGCCTTCGTGAGGAGGCGGTCGATCGAGTCGAACGCGGTCGTCGATTCTTCGGGAGCGAACGCGTACGCGCGGCGGAAGAACACGAGCGAGCGGTCGACGTTTCCGAGGTTCTCGAAGAGCTCCCCGGTGCGGTACGCGAGCTTGGCGGTGGCCGGCTCGTCGCTCGAGATTTTTTCGAGCTCCGCGGCGTACACGTCGGCGAGGCGTGACTCCGAGTTCGCGGCGCGCGAGAGGCGCTCGAGCTCGGCCCAGGTGCTCTCGTCGGCGATGTCCTCCGCGAGGAGGCGGGCGGTGACCTCGAGGGCGGCCTTGAGGTCGTCCGATTGCTCCTCTTCGAGCTTCGAGAGGCGGCGGAGCAACTGGCGTCGCTCGTCGGGATCCTCGCTCGCGCCGAGGCGCGCTTCGAGGGTGCCCATGACCTTGCGCCACTCGTGGCGGGCAAGGTAGACGCCCTCGAGGATCTCGGCAGCGCGCGCGGCGTGCTGCGGGATCTTCATGAGGACCTCGAGCGACGCCACCGTGGGAGCGTGCTGCGCCACGAGGGCGAGCGCGGCGACGTACTCCTCGAACGCACGATCCGCGTCGCCGAGACGTGACTCTCGGAGGCCGCCGAGGGCGTGATGGAGCGCGGCCTTGTCGGTATCGACGAGGCCCGGCGCGTTGAGCTGACGCTCGTGGAGCGCGACGAGATCGTCCCAGCGGCTCTCGCCGGCGTAGAGCCGCTCGAGCGCACGGATCGCGAAGGGATCGAGTCCGAGGTCGAGGATGCGCTCGTAGACCTCGATCGCGGTGACCTTCTCGCCGAGCTTCTCGTCGAGGAGTCGCGCCTCTTTCGTGTAGACCGCGCGACGTTCGGGATCGGTCTTCGCGATCTCGCCGCGGCGCTTGAGGATTCGGTAGAGGTCCTGGTCCGCGGCCGAGGCCTCGAAGATCGCCTCGAGGGCGAGCAACGCGTGCTCGTCGTCGCCGCGGAGCTCGAGCGCCTTCTCGTAGTAGCTCTTCGCGAGCTCGGTGTCGGAGAGCTTGTCTCTCCCGAGATCGGCGATCCGGAGGAGCACCGCGACTTGGCGATCCTCGTCGAGCACGTCGCTCACGACCTCACGCAGGAGGTCGCACAAAGCCTTGTAATCGCTCGATTTTTCAGCAAGCCGTTCCACACGCGCGAGCCAATCACCGAACGAGGGCTCGGCGGCGGCGTGGCGCGTGCCACGGGCGGCATAGACGAACGCACGCGGCGCGTCGGAGAGGCGCGACTCGGCCACGTCGGAGGCGAGGGCGAGCAGCGCGAGCTTGTCGTCCACGCCGTCGGCTGCCGCGATCTGGATGTCGAGGACACGGAGCAGCTTCTCGTGCGCGTCGTCCGCTTCGTAGAGCGGGCGCAAGAGCTCGGCTGCGTCGCGGCTCGCGGTCTCGTGATCGAGGAGGGCTTCCACCGCCTCGCGGCTCTTCGCGTGGGAAGGGCTCAACGTGAGCGCTTCGCGGTACGCGTCGAGGGCGGAGTCGACCTGGGCGGAGTCGACCTGGTCGAGGAGGCTGCGACGCACGTCGCCGAGGCGGGTCAGGAGCTCGAGGCGCTCTTCCGTTTCGGTGACGAGCCCGAGCTCGGCGACGAGCGTCTCGGCGAGCTCGTCGTTCTTCTTGGCGCGCTCGTAGAGGCGCGCGAGGGCGGAGAGCGTGCTCCTCTCGGCGCCGAAATCGTCGACGACCGCGCGGTAGGCGAGGATCGCCTCTTCGATGTCGTCGAGCTTCGAGTCGAGGGTGGCGGCGGCGCGGACCATGAAGCCCTTGCGAGCGTCGGGTCCTTGCGCGAGTCGCTCGCGGGAGCGGAGCACGTCGACGAGCGCGCGTGCGTCGCCCTTGCGCTCGTAGAGGCGATCGAGCGCGACGAGGGCTTCGTCGTCCGTGGGATCGTCCTCGAGTCGCTCTCGCCACGCGCCGATCGCGGCGTCGAGATCGGCGAGCTGCTCTTCGCACAGGAACCCGAGGCGACCGAGCAAGCTGCGCCGGACGGGAGGCTCGACCTCGAGCTTGACCTGGACGCGGATCATCTCCGCGAGCTCTTGGCTGCGGCCGGTGGCGCCGTAGATGCGTTCGAGCGCGCGCGCGGCGGGGAGCGCGACGGACGGGTCCTCGCGATCGAGCTCGAGCACCTCGCGGTACACGGTCTCGGCGCGGGTGGCCTCCGAGGATTGTTCGTGGATGCGCGCGACCTCGAGGAGAATGTCGGCGCGCGGCTGCGGCGCGGAGGCGGCGTCGGCTGCCTCGCGGAGCACCGTCGCGGCCTTCGCCATCGCGCCGTGACGGGCGCTGATCTCGAGGAAACGCTTGCGGTTGTCGACGTCCTCGGGCGTGAGCGGGACGAGACGGGCGTAGGCTTCGAGAGCGCCCGCGTCGTCCGTCAGCTTCTCGTCGCGGAGATCGGCGACCCGGCGAAGGAGGTCACGACGTTCGTCCTTGTCGGTCGCGAACTCGAGGCGCACCTCGAGGATGCGCACGAGATCGCGGTTCTCGGCGCGGTGCGAGTACACCGTCTCGAGGATGCCCGCCGCGCGCTTGCGGAGCTCGGGCACGGCGAGGGTGGCCTCGACGAGATCCTTGGCTTCGCGGCTCGTGGGCTCGTCGGCCAAGACCTCTTCCAGGTAGCCGATCGCCGACGCCGGATCCTCGAGCTTCTCTTGGTGGATGCGGCCGAGGCGGAGGCGGAGGGTGGTCGCCTCGTCCCCGACTGCGCTCGTGAGCTTGCGCGTGAGGAGCACCGCCAGCTTTTGCCACTCGCCGCTCGCGGCGTAGAGCTTGTCGAGCGCGGTCGTCGCCTGCTCGTGCTCGGGGATCTCCTCGAGGATTCGCTCGTAGTAGCGGATCGCGCGGACGGGCTCGCCGACGATCTCCTCGACGAGGGTCGCGACGTCGACGAGGAGGGCGGCCTTCGCCTCCCCTTCTTGTGCGGCGATGACCTGCTCGTAGGCGACCTCGAGATCGCCCCACTTCTCGCGGTTCGTCAGGGTCTGGCGGAGGCGACCGAAGGCGCGTTCGTTCTTCGGATCGGTACGCAGGATGCGCTCGAGGTACGGGCGCGCCGCGTCGGCGTCGCCGAGGTTCTCGTCGTAGAGGGTGGCGGCACGTTCGGCGAGATCGAGCTCCGTCGCGAGCGGGAGGCCGGTCTGTCCGGTGGGGGGCACCGCAGCCGCGATCGCCTCGACGAACGCCTGCGTGCGTTGCGTGCGATTCGCGAGCACACCGAGCCGGTCCCACATCGAGAGCTCGGACGGGACCTCGCCGACCGCCTTGGTAACGACGTCGAACGCAAGGGCAAAATTCCCTTGTTTTTCATGCACTTCTGCGAGTCGTTCGAAGAGCGGGAGGCGGTCTTGGCGCGAGATCGCGGTCGCGATCCGCACGTTGAGGACCTCGGCCTGCTTGTCGAGCTTGCCGGTCGCGGCGTAGGACTCCTCGAGCACGACGGCGGCGCGGCTGCGCGTCTCGGCGACGGGGAGGAGGCGCTCGGCGATCGTGATCGCCTGCGGATCGTTGGGCTGCGCGGCGAGGGCGCGCTCCACGGCGGCGAGCGCGTCGAGCGGACGCGAGAGGCTGCCGAGGTAGAGCTCGGCGAGGTCGAGCTCGCGGGTGACCCTGTCGCGACCCTCGGCGAGATCGCGCTCACGCTCGAGGGCCGACGCGGCGCCGGACGCATCGCCAGAAGCACGAAGCAGGCGCGCGACGGCGCGGAGGGCCGATTTGTTCTCGGCGTCGGCTTCGAGAATTTCCCTGTAGAGCGCGACCGCGCGCTCGGGGCTCTCGAGGCCTTCTTCTTCCAGCGTCGCCCACTCCGCGAGGAGGTCGAGCCGCTCTCTGCCCGCGGCGCGATCCGCTTTGCGGCGGAGGAGCCAGCGCAAATCGTCGTGACGGCCTTCGGCGCGGAGGAGCGCGTCGAGCTTCGCGGCGACGGCTTCGTCGGCCTCGTCCGCTTCGTAGAGCTCGCGGTAGATCTTCACCGCTTCGTCCACGTTGCCGAGCTCGCGGGCGGCGATCTCGGCGATCGTGAGGCGGAGCTCGCGCGCTTCGGTCGCTGCCGTGTCGCTCTTCGCGACGCGGGCGCGGAGGATCTCGACGAGCTCGCTCCACTTGCCGGCGACGCGGGTCACGTGCTCGAGGGCCGCGAGGGCGCCCGGGCGCGTCGGATCGAGGTCGTACACCTTCTTCGCCCACGCGAACGCGGCGGTGCGATCTTGGAGCCGATCGCCGGTGGTCGTGACGAGCTTCTGAAGGAGCTCGCGGCGCGCGTCGTCGTCCTTCGCGTGGCCGAGGAGCACCTCGTAGAGCGCGGGCAAGCGGCCCCATTTTTCGTCCGCTTCGTAGAGCGGAACGAGCTCTTGCGCGGCGCGCTGGTCGTCCGGGCGCACGGCGAGCACGCGCTCGTACGCACGGAACGCACGCTCGGGGGCGCGCAGCTTGTCGCGGTACACGGCGGCCGCGCGGAACGAGAGGTCCACCTTCCCGGCCGCGTCTTGTGCGCGATCGGCGGCGCCGGAGAGCACCTCAGCGAGGCCTTCGTAGTCTTGCGTGCGATCGTACATCGCGGTGAGCGCGTCGAGATCTTGGGTCTCGAGGTACCGATCGCGGAGCGCGCGAAGGGCCTTCGGGTGCGCCGGCGAGAGCTCGAGGACGCGCGTCCACGTGCGGCTCGCGCCCTCCGAGTCGGTCAAGCGATCCGTGTAGACTGCACCTAGCTTCTGGAGCACTTGGAGGCGTTGCGCGTCGCCCTCCGCGAGCCCGACGCGGCGCTCGAGCACCTCGGCGAGCGAGACGAAATCCTTGTCGCGCTCGGACTGCTTCTCGAGCGCGTCGAGCGCGGGCAAGAAGCTCGGCTCTTCTTCGAGGACGAGCTTGTAGAGGCGCACCGCGTCGGCGCCGCGATCGAGGCGCTCGGCGGCGAGCTTCGCCATCTCGAGGGTGAGCGCGCGGCGCGCTTCGCCGGGCTCCATCGCGGCGATTTCGGCCTCGTGGAGCTCGAAGAGCTTCGCGTAGGTGCGCCGCTTTCCGTAGAGCTCCTTCAGCTTCTCGAGCGCCTCCGGATCGAGGGGGACCGACTCGCGGAGCTTCTCGTAGGCTTCGACCGCGTTCTGCACGTTCGAGAACTGATCGAGCCAGCGGCGGGCGATTCCGCGATAGATTTCCGCGCGCACCGTGGGCTCGGCCTCGAGCTCTGCGAGGCGGGCTTGGGTCGTCAACAAGTCGCGCCAGCGCTGGAGCGACTCGTAGACGCGGGCGAGCTCGCGGAGCGCGTCTGCGTCGTGCGGCGCGAGGCTCACGATCTGGGTGAGCACGGCCACGAGGGCGGAGTCGCTCTTCAGGTAGTCGCGGTACACGTCCGAGATCTCGCGCAGGACCGGCAGGCGAGCCTCGGCGTCCTCTGCACCGATGCGTTCGAGCTCACCGCGGAGGAGATCGGCGAGCGCGTTCCAGCCCGACGTTTGACGGTAGAGCCGGCGGAGCGCGGCGCGTGCCTCGGCGCTGGTGGGATCTTGACGCAAGATCGCGCGCCACTGCTCGATCGCTTTGGCGGCGTTTGCGCCCTCTTCGGCGAGCTTGGCGATCTCGGTCGCGACCTTGCCGCGCTCGGCCTCCGGCAACACACGCTGCGCGTCGCCCAAAATCGCGGCGAGGCGCTGGCTCTCCCCGCGCTCGACGCAGAGCTCGCGGAAGAAGTTGAGCATCACCGGTTGCGCCGGCTCGGCCTTGCGAAGACGCTCGAAGTAAGGCTCGGCCTGCTCGGGACGCTTTCGCATGCGCCAATGCACCATGCCGATTTGGAGGAGCGTCCCCGCCTCTTGGCCGCCGCGGACACCACCGCCCGTGAGCTGCTCTTCGTAGAGCGCCACGAGGTGATCCCACATTTCCTTTTGCGTGAAGTAGTCGGCGAGGAACGCGATCGCCTCCGAGTGCCCGGGGGACAGCTCGATGACCCGCTCGTACGCGGTGGCGGCGCGATCGGGCTGACCGAGTCGCTTCCGCGCGAGGCGCCCAAGACGCAGGTATCCCGCGATTTTCTCGTCCTTCGCGGTGGACTCGAGGGAGAAGCGCTCGATGCCCTTCGCGAGCTCCTCGTAGCGCTCTTCCTCGCGGTACACGTGCTCGAGGAGCAGCGCCGCGCGGCGGTTCTTCGGATCGATCTCGAGCGCTTCGACGAGCCCGGACACGACCTCTTCGAGGAGCACCTTGCGCGGCGCTTTGCCCTTCTTCCCGCGAGCGGCGAGCTCGGGGCGGCCATAACGGAAGGCCGTCTCGGCGGCGCTCACGAGGAACGAGCTCTTCAGCGCGGTGTCTTGCGCCGACTTTGCCTCCTCTACGTACCGCGTGACGAGCTCGCGCCATTTCGCGCGGCGTGCGGTGCTGCGCTCGAGGGCCTCCTCGGCGTGGTCTTGGCCTGGCGCGAGGCCGAGAATTTTCTCGTAGACCTTGGCCGCGGCCTCGTCGTCGAGCAGCTCGTCGTCGCACACGCGAGCGAGCTCCTCGAGGAGAGGCAGCTCGTTCGGCGAGCCCTCCGCGAAGGCAGACTCGAGGCGCAGGAGCGACGCGACGGCGTCGTACTCACGGCGCATTTCGTGGGCTTTGCGCGCGGCTTCGAGAAGCTTCTCGAGGTCGGCACGCGGGAGGTCTTCTTCCACGTACGTGACACTGCCGTTCTCCTCGTTCCACCCGAGCGCGGCGCGCAGCGAAGCGAGGGCCTCCGCGTTTTCGGGATCGTCTTGAAGCTGGCCAAGTGCACTGCGGATGGTCTTCGCGCTCATCGTCACCTTGCGAATCGGGTTCCCGATCATGCGCTCGAAGGGCCATAAAAGAACGACGTAAGCCTTCTACATCGTTCGACTTTTCCCCCGCGAGCAATCGGTCGAGCCACGATGGTAAAGGCCGTCATCGCTGGATTCAATGGGCTTTCGGTCCCGGGGCGCCGATCCTTGCCGCGGCGATTCGATCCGCGCCTTCCTGGCGTACAACCACGTCGCAAATGACGACCGCGGCGCGAGCGTGCGCCCAAACGAGGTCGAGTCGTGTTACTAGCAAAAGACCTGCGCGTGCCTCGCTCCCTCCGCCTCACCATGCGAAGCGTGTACGAGACGTTGGCGATCAGCGCGCCGACGGTGCTCGACGCCGCCCTCGGGAAGACGAGCAAAGCCGCGTGCGACGATCGCCTCGCGCGATGGTCCGCGAACATCGTCGCCGCGATCCGCATGCAGCTCACGGTGAAGGGCCGCGAGAACGTCGGCAGCGGCGAGACGTTCGTCGTGATGTCGAATCACCAGTCGCACTACGACGTGCCCGTGCTCTTCCACGTGCTCGGGCCGAACCTTCGCATGGTCGCGAAGCAGGAGCTTTTCCGCATTCCCGTCTTCGGCAAGGCGATGCAGGAGGCGGGCTTCATCTCGGTCGATCGCAAGAACCGCGAGAGCGCGATCCGCAGCCTCGAGCTCGCGAAGCCGATGCTCCGCGGCGGCACTCACCTCTGGATCGCACCGGAGGGCACGCGGAGCCTCGACGGTCGCCTCGGCACCTTCAAGAAGGGTGGCTTCGTGCTCGCGCGCGAGCTCGAGCTCCGTATCTTGCCCGTCACGATCTCGGGCACCCGCAACGCGCTCCCGTCGCATGGCGCGCTCACGTCGCCGGGCGAGTCGGTCACCGTCACGTTCCACCCGCCGATCGCATCCGACATCGACCGCGCGGAGCTCATGCAGACCGTGCGGGACACCATCTCGAGCGCGCTGCCATGACGGCGACCTCGCGGGCCCCGGGAAGCGGGCTCGCCATCCTCGTGAACGCGAACGCGAAGCGCGGCGGGCGGCGCATCGCGGTGCAAATCGCAGAGATTTTGCCTGGCGCGGAGGTTCGGCTCACGAAGAGCGTCGGCGAGGTTCGCGGCTGGCTGCAGAGCCTGCGTGGGGTGCGCGCGATCTTCTCCGCCGGCGGCGACGGCACCGCGGTCACGCTCCTCACCGCCCTCGACGCCGAGACGCCGCAGGGCGTGCCGCTTCCTCCCATTGGTGTCCTCCCGCTCGGGACAGGCAACGCATGGGCTCACTCGCTCGGGGCACGAACACTCGACGCATGCGTGCGGGCCCTCGCGCGACACGGGGGCCCGTTGCCTACGCGCCTCACGCGCGTCTTCTCGGTCGACGAGAAGCTGACGTTCTTCGCCGGCTCGGGTTGGGACGCACAAATCTTGGACGACTACCGCCTCCAGCTCGAGAGCTCACCCTCGCGTCGCGCGGCGAAGAACGTGTGGGGCTACATCACCGCGATGCTCTTCCGCACCGCGCCGAAGACGATCCTCCACGGTCGCGCAGAGGTACGGATCGAGAACCTCGGGAGCAACGTGTACATGCTCGATGGCGCCGGAATTCCTGTCCGTGTGCCAGGCGCGGGACCCGGCACCGTGCTCTACGAGGGCCCCGCGAGCGTGGCCGGCTGCGCGACGTGCCCCGAGTTCGGCTACCGCTTCCGCGCGTATCCACACGCCGAGCGCCTCCTCGGCTACATGAACGTGCGGGTCTACGACCAAACGCCGCTCCGCGCGATCCGCGACGTGCCTCGCCTCTGGTACGGCAAACACCCGCTCGAAGGCATGATCGACTGGTTTTCCACCAACGTGCGGATGACCTTCTCGCGGGAGTGCCCTCTTCAAATCGGCGGCGAGGCCGTCGGCTCGAGGCGCACCGTGGACTACGCCATCTCGCCGCGAGAGGTGCGCGCGGTCGACTTCCGTCGCTTGCTCTGAGGCTCCCGCGAAACTGCGGCGATGCTTTGGGCGTAGTCTCGAGGAATGCGCGCGCGCCTCACGCTCTTCGTCGTCTCGGTCCTGCTCGGGGCGTGCGCACGGTCCGCTCCGTCGGCCGTTCCGCAGGGAAAAAACACCCACGGAGGTGCTCCGTCCGCGACCCCGAAGGCGGGCGGGCTCACGTTCGCCCCGTTCGACAAACCGGCGTTCGAGCGCGCCGCGCGTGAAGGAAAGCTCGTGCTCCTCGATGGCGCCGCGGAGTGGTGCCACTGGTGCCACGTGATGGACGCCGTGACGTACCACGACGGCCAGGTCGTCGCGGCGCTCGAGAAGGGCTTCGTCGCCACCCGGGTCGACATCGACGCGCGCCCCGACATCCAAGAGCGCTACGCCGACTACGGCTGGCCGGCCACGATCGTCTTCACCGCCGACGGGCGCGAGCTCGGGGCCTACCGCGGGTACCTCGCGCCCGATCGGATGCTGGCGATCCTGGAAGAGGCGCGGAGCGCGCGCGCGGGAGGCGCAGAAAGCTCGAAGGTCGCGGTTCCGCGCGAGGGTGGCGGCGAGCTCACCGCGTCGGAGCTCGCCGCGCTCGAGGCCGACGTGCTCACCCGCATGGGCGCGTTCTACGACGACAAGGAAGGTGGTTACGGCACGTTCCAAAAGGCGCCGCTCGGATGGAACAACGCGGTCCTTCTGCGCCGCGCGGCCGATCCCTCCCTCCCGGAGGAGACGCGCGCTCGCGAACGGAACAGGGCCCTCTTCACGCTCGAAAAGCAGGCCAAGCTCATCGACCCGGTGTGGGGCGGAATCTACCAGTACTCGGATGGCGCGACGTGGGAGCGGCCGCACTACGAGAAGCTCATGACCTTCCAGGCCCCCGCGCTGGAGAACTACGCCGACGCGTACACGCTGACGAAAGACCCGGTCCAGCTCGCGCGCGCGCGGGCGATGAAGGGGTACCTCGTCGGCCACCTGCGGAGGGACGATCTGTTCGGCGCGACCCAAGACGCCGACCTGAACGCGCACACGAACGACGCACGCAAGCCGTTCATGGCCGGGCAGTCGTTCTACGCGCTCGACGACACGAAGCGGCGCGCCGCCGGTGAGCCACGCGTCGAGTGGCGGGCCTACCCGAAGGAGAACGGCCTCGCGATCGCCGCTCTTTCCCGTTACGCCGACGTCACGAACGACGCCTACGCGAAGGCGCTCGCCCTCGTGACCGCGAAGAAGATGGTTGCATCCCACATGCAAAAAAATGGGCTCGCTCACGAGGCAGGGGCGCCGAACGAGGCTGGTCCGAGCGCGAAGGTGTTTCACCTCGCCGACGCGAGCCATTTCGGTCGCGGGCTCGTCGCGCTCTATGCGGTCACGAAGGACCCCGCCCTGCTCTCGGCCGCACTCGTCATCCGCGACCTGATGATGCGCACGATGTGGGACGAAGCGCACGGAGGCTTCTTCACCCACACCCACGACGCGGACGCGATCGGTGTCTTCCAAAAACGACGCATGCCGCTCGACGAGAACGCGTTCGCGGTGCGCTTCCTCGTCGCCCTCGCGCGCCTTCCTTCCGCCTCGCGGGCGTGGGCGTTCGCAGACGAAGACGCGGCGGCGATGAAGAAGGCGGTCGCGCGGACGCTCTTCGCGGTGCTCACCAAGGAAAATCTCGACGATCGTGGGCGCATGTTGGGCGAGGTCGCCCTCGCGATCGCCGACGCGCGTGAGCTCTTCCTCGTGGGTCGCGCGGAGCGGTAGCTTCGCGACGACCTTGGACGTCCCCGACGCGTCCGAGTGCCGTACTCTCGGCCACCATGAGCATCGGTGACCTTCCTTGGAGCTCCATGATGGCGGTCGGCGAGACCACCTGGATCGTGGGCCTCGTCGTGTTCATCTTGCTCGAACGACGCACGCCGGTCGCGACCCTCGCGTGGATCTTCGGCCTCGTGCTCCTCCCCGGCCTCGGGATCCCGGTGTACCTGTTCCTCGGCCCGCGGCGGCTCCGTCGCAAGAAGCTCCACTACAAGGACAAACGCCTCGCCGTCACGCGCGCCCTCGCCGACGTCCGCGCGCGAATGCCAGCCGGTGACGGCACTCGCCTCGCCACGATCGGCGAAAGGCTCCAGCACACGCCGGTATCGACCGCGACGAAGCTCGTCGTGCACCACGAAGGAGACAGCCTCTACGACCGTGTGATCGAGTCGATCGACGCGGCGAAGGAGCACGTGCACGTCGAGTATTACATCTACGAAGCCGACACCCAGGGCGCGCGCCTTCGCGACGCCCTCGTGCGCGCGCGCGGCCGCGGGGTGGAGGTGCGCATCCTCGTCGACGCCGTCGGATCCCCCTCTGCGCGCGCCGGTTTCTTCGCGCCGCTCATCGAGGCAGGCGGTCACTTCCAGCGCTTCTTGCCCCCGAAGCTCGGCATCGTGTGGACGCGGTTTTTCAATTTTCGCACCCACCGCAAGATCGTGATCGTCGACGGCGTGCGCGGCTTCACCGGCGGAATGAACTGGTCTTCCTGTCACTCTGCGCGCGACTCGGGCGAAAGCGCGTGGCGGGACACCCAGGTGGAGCTCGAGGGGCAAGTGGTGGCCGATCTCCAGCGCACTTTCCTCGAGAACTGGGTCTACTCCGGCGGTGACTCGCCGACGACGGCCAAGTACTTCCCGCCCTGCGAGGCGGGGACGGAGCTCGTGCAAATTCTCCGCTCGGGCCCCGATCGCGAAGTCTTCCCGATCCACGCGTTCTTCGTCTCTGCGATCACGATGGCGCGCGAGCGCGTGCTCCTCACCACGCCGTACCTCGTCCCGGACGCGACCACCCTTTACGCGTTGAAGACGGCGGCGCTCCGCGGGGTGCGGGTCGACATTCTGGTGCCCCTGCGCGGGGACTCGCGCATGGTCTCGGCCGCGGCGCGCAGCTACTTCGAGGAGCTCATGGACGCGGGCTGCCGGATCTTCACCTACGATCCATGCATGTTACATGCAAAGCTCCTCGTCGTCGACGAAGACCTCGCGACGATCGGCACCGCCAACTTCGACAATCGCAGCTTTCGTCTCAACTTCGAGGTGATGGCGGTGCTCTACGGCGCGACGCAGGCGACCGCCCTCGCGGCGCAGTTCGAGAAAGACATCACCCGCGCCACGAAGGTCGCCCGGCGCGATCTCCATCGGGAATCGCTCGCCATGCGGCTGTTCGAGTCGGGCGCACGGCTCTTCTCCCCGCTCATGTGATGGTCCGCGGCGGGGCAAATCCCACCGCGGCCGGTGACCGCGACGTCCTCATCGAGGTTCGGTTCGGCCTTTACTGCGAGCGAGCCAAGCACTCCCCTTCGCCGCGGAAGTGCCCCACCGTGCGGCTGAGCGCCGTGGTGTACGCCTTCATGTCGAGGATCTCGGACGCGGTCCCGGTGCCGTAAGGCCCGTTCGCCTTCGGGAGCCGCGCGAGCTTCGAGGCCTCGAGCTCCGCGAGGGTGACCTCCCCGTTCTTGTCGGCGTCGGCGTCCGCGATGTTCTGGAAGCGGAGCTTCGCGTCGGGCGACTGGAGGTCGTCGTAGAGAAAGTGATCGCCGTGGATGGTGAGCTCGACCGCGTCGACGCCACCGTTGGTGACCACCACGCCGTCGACCTCTTTGCCGGCGACCTCGCCCTTGCACTTGTCGAGCTGCGTCTTGGTGGAAAATCCCCACTTGAACGACTTCGTGTCGGTGCCCTTCGTAGCTTTGCCCTCGACGTAAACGGAGTAATTCCCGGTCACCATGAGCGCCTTCTCGGCCTCGGTCGCGCCTTCACCGAGCTCGCTCGCCGAGGTCGCGGGGGCGATCTCGTAGCTCACCTCGGTCCACGCCTTCGCCTCGAGATCCTTGAGCTCGACGACCGGCTTTGGCTTCGGAACGACGAGGTTGAACACCTTCGCCGTCTTCATCTCGGCGCCCACAGCCGTGCCGTCGCCGACCTTCACGTTGCCGATGACGACGAGGAACTTTTCGTACTTCACCGCCCAGCCGTCCTCGAGCTCGGTCGCGGGGATGCCCTCCTCGATGTACTCCTCACCCCACGTCGTGAAGCTCGCGGAGCCCTTGCCCCCCGAGCTCGCGGCGTCGGTGGTGCAGGCCCCGAGAACGAGCGACAGAGCGAGAACGGAACCGGCGATCGCTGAAGTACGCATGAGCCTCCAAATAACACGATTATGTTAGTACGTAACACTTTCGTGCCACGGACACACATACGCGTGTCAAGCTCCCGCGGATCGCCTCATTTTGGAGTGAACGCGAAGCGGTAACGATCGCCCCCGCGGATGCTGCGCGTGAGCTGGGACTGGGTCACGTCGACGAGCTTGGCGGGGGTCGCGTCCTTCGGGAGGAGCTCGAACTCGACTTGGTCGAGCCACGCGTCGGCGTCGATCGTGACGACCACGTTTCCCTCGCTCTGCACGTCGGACTCCGTGAAGGGGCAGCCCTCGATCGCAGGCCTGCCTTTCGCGTCCACCACTTCGTCCGCCTTCACCTCGGCGCGGAACGTGCGGGCCTCCGCGCCCTTCTTCGCGGTGCCCTCGAGCACGATCACGTTGCCAGCGAGCTCGCCCGCGAGCGGCCCGGCGGCCGGCGATCCGAACGTGAACGTCGCGCTTCGGAAAGGCCCGGAGACTCCTTGCCCATCTCCGAGGCGCCCGTCGGCAGCGAGCAAGTCGACGCTCGTGGCGGTGAGCATCTCCCCCTTCGCGTTGCCCGGAACATAGTGACCGGGGTGCGCGTGCGCGGTCTCGACGCGCCACAAGAGCTGGAGCGGAGAGAGCACCGGCCGCCACGGCGCGCTCGCGAAGAGCGTGTCGCCGTCGAAGAAGTAAAACGCCCCCGTCGCGACCATCGCCTTCGTGAGCGTCACGTCCCACCCGACCTTGGTCGTGAAGGTCTTCTTGACCGGCGCGACCGTCATCGTGAACGTGACCCGCTTTCCGGTCGTCGCGTCCGGGGTGCTCGCGTCGCCGCAGCCGAGGAGCGACACGAAGAGCGACGAGACGAGCGCGAGAGCGGTGCGACGGGTGAGCATGAAAGCCTCAGAGGTGAAGGGTCAAGCTCGCGTAAAACGCGCGAGGAGGGCCGGCGGTGACGTGGCGAACGGGGATGCGGGAAGGGCTCGCGCTACGAGAGAAGTTCGACGCGAAGACGAACTGGCCGTCGTAATACGGTTGGTCGAGCAGATTGGTCGCATCGAGGGAGATCTCGACCTCCTTGAGGCGGATGCCCATCGTCGCGTCCGTCAGGACCACGTTCTGGCCCAGCTCGCCGTAGGGCAGCGGGCGGCGAATCACGCCGTCGAGGCCGACGCCGACGCGACCGACGAGATCACGCGAGAACAGACGCGCGAGCTTGTGCTCGATCTTCGCGTCGCTCCGCACGATGAGCTGCGGCACATAAGGAAGGAGATCGCCCTCCGCGTAGTCGGCGTTCGACCCCGTGAACGCGGCGCGGGTGTAGGTGACGCTGCTCGAGAGGATCAAGAGCTCCCCTGCCCGCGCGGTCATCTCGAGCGTGCCTCCCACGCGCCTCGTCCCCGGTACGGCCTCGTTCCGCGCGGTGACCGGATCGAACACGAGATCGTCGGAGAGGCTCGTCGTGTAGACCGCGGCCGAGCCCGCGAGCGCGCGCCCGAACGTGAACCGCGAGCCGAGCTCGAAGCTCTGAACCTTCGTAAAGGGCGAGATTTGCCCGTTCGCGAGGCTGCGCGCCTGCGGCGAGCGGAAGCCATCGCCGTAGCTCGCGAGCACGTGGAGCCCGCGCATGATCGTCGCGTCGGCGGTGATCTTCTTGCCGATGTTGGCGGACTGCGACGATCGCGAGGGCCCCGGGTTCGTGGCGCGATCGTTCACCGCGTAGGCGAGCGTGTCGACACGCACCCCGCCACGAAGCACGAGACGCGGGTGGAGGTGGAGCTCGTCGTCGATGTACGCCGCCACGTCGGTCGCGTGCACGTCGGCGTCGACCAGTGTCTCGCTGATCCGATCGTCCACGCTGCGGAGCCGCACCTGCGATTGTTCGATGCGATCGTGACGCGCATAAACGCCGACCTCGATCGTGTCGCGATCGGAGGCTATTTTTAGCGGCCTTTTGTAAGAAGCGGTTCCGCCGAACATGAGCGAGCTCTGCTGCTGCTCGGTGTTGTCGGAGTCGAGCGTGTCCTTCCCGCCGCGGAGGGAATCGCCGAGGAAGCCGGTGAAGTTCTGGCGGAGCGAGAAGCCACGAACGACGACGAACGGCGCGACGTGGAAGCTGCCTTCCGTGGTGTCGCGGTGGAGCTCGAGGAGGAGCTGCGTCCGCGACGACCGACCTCCCTGCTTCGGATCGAGGGTCGCGTAACGATCGAGCCTCCCCGCCTCTACGTCGCGCTGGGGCACGACCCCGGCGGTGTCGAAGCGGCCCGAGTAGGTCGAAAAAAGAAGCCTCGCAGAGAGCCCGTTGTCAAAATCGTGGGTCGCCTGCGCCATGAGCGAGCCGCGGCGCGCGCTGCGGTTCGGCCCGAAGCCGTCGGTGGTGTACTCCTCGAACGAGGCGAAAGTCTCGTCGGAGACGTCTTTCGGGCGGTACGCGAGGAAGAGCCTCCGCGTGCCGAAGGAGCCGATCGTGCCCTTCGTATGGATGCCTGGCTCGGCGTACCCGAGCTTCATGCGAATCGTGCCGGCGACGCCAAAATCGCCCTGCCTCGGATCGTAGGTGCCGCCCTGCGCGACCACCTCTTTTACCACCTCGGGGGGCGCAAAATGCAGGTCCGCATAACCCTGACCGTGCACGTTCGAGACCTCGTTTACCGGGATCCCGCCGACCCAGAGCTCCACGTCTTGACCGTGCACAGCGTCGAAGCCGCGCATGAAGATCTGGTGCGCCTTGCCCTCTCCGCTGTGCTGCGTGACGAACACGCCCGGCACCACGTTGAGCAGATCGCTCGCGGTGCGATGGGGCGCAGCGCCGAGCACGTCGCGCCCGCGCACGATCTCGGAAGCTGAGCGCGCCCCGGCGCGGCCCTCGACGCGCACCGCCTCGACCTTGGGAGGCTCGGGCGGCGCGTGCGTGTGCGGCGGCGCGCTCACGTCGTGAACGTGCGGCGCGACCTCCGGTGTCGCCGGCACCGCGGCAGGGCCCGCCGCGACCGCGACCCCTCGGAAACGAACCACCTCGCGTACCTTCGCGGAGACCGGCTTTCCGTCCCGCGTCGCCGGCGTGTAACGAAACGACGAGGCCGCGTCGACCGCCGCGTGATCGAGGTCGTGCGAGACCGAAGCCTCGACCTCCACTTGCGCGACCGCGCCGTCCTCGCCGACGACGATCACGACCGGAACGACGACGTCGTGGGTATCGGCCGCGCCGGGCCAAACCGCGTCGGGGTGGTGCACCGCCACCGGCACCGTCACGTCGTGCGCGAACGCGGGCGACTCGGCTCCGAGCCACGCCACGAGCACCCACGACGCCACGGCACCCAACTTCACGAAGGGGTGAGTAGCACGATTGGTCATTTTCTTGCTATCGACCTGCTATCGAGGAGCGCCCAGCAAAATCCCGCGTTCGCCGAAGTCCGCGAGCCATTTCGCGACCTCCGTGAGGAGGGCCTCGGACACGGCTGCACCGCACGCCCCCGCCGCTTCGCCTATCGAATGACCGAGCGGGAGGCCGCGAAGCAAGCGCGCGAGGAGCTCGTCCGCGAAGGGAGTCTGCACGACCACGCGCACCTCGTGCTCCGCGTCGCGGTAGACGAAGAGCCGTGTCTCGGCCGCCGCCGCGGGTGGGGTCGGCGCGACACCGAGCGTGTGGACAGGGTGCGCGAACATGAGGCGCTCGCTCGGTCCGCGAAGCACGACGGGGCGCTCGGCGGCGATGTCGTCGAACGACGCGGGCAGCACCTCGTTTACCGCCGCGCCGACGCGAAACTCGGTGAGCTCGAGGCGAAAGAGCTCCGCCACGTACGACGGGACACGTGCATCTTGCATGAGTCGCGGGACGAGCACGGCGACGAGCTCCGACGGTACGTCGCGAAGGTGAGGAGTGCGCGGACCACCGGCGTCGAGATAGGCGTCGACCGCGTCGCTCCATGCGCCCTTCGCGCTCGCCTCGAGGTGCGCGTGGCCGCGTTCGAGAATGGCCTCGCACACCCCGAGCACGTTCCCGCGCACGAGCTTGCGGTAAAGCGAGAGGCGAGGCTTCGCGCCGAGCAGCGCGCGGCGGTCGGGAGGGGCGACGCCGTGGCGATCGAGCAGGGCGCCGAGGTCTCGTTTTGCCTCGTCTTTCGGCGAAAAACAGGCCTCTCGCACCGCGGCGTGAAGCGCCTCGACCCGAGCGCTCACGGGCGCACCTCGGCGACCGCGCGCGTCGCCGCGACGTGCTTCGCGAGACCGCGATCGTACGCCGCGCCGAGGGTACGAACCTCCGCGAGCAGCTCCGAGAGCTCCCCTATCGCTTGGTCACGCTCGAGCACGACCGGCACCGGCCCCGTCTTCGCGATCATTTCTTCGAGGAGCGTGACGACCGGCGGGCACACGTCCGAGCCATGGGTGTCGACGATGAGGCGGCCCTTGCCTGCTCGCTGCGTCGCGGAAAGCTCGTAGGTGCCTTCGTCGAAGTAGTCGTGGCCGGCGACGTGCATTTGGATCACGCGATCGAGCGGTACTTTCGAGAGCCACGCGCGCACGTCGTGGCCGAAGTTCGAGGCGTTCACGTAGGCGTTGTTGACGTCGAGCATGAGCTTGCAATCTGCCGCTTCGCACACCTCGGCGATGAACTCGGCTTCGCCCATCTCGGCCTCGCCGGGGTGGAGGTAATAACTGACGTTTTCGATCGCCATCGGTCGTCCGATCGTGTCCTCGACGTGCTTGATGCGATCCGCGATCCGCGCGACCTCGCTCGTGAGGAACGGGATCGGCAAAAGATCGTGGAGCACGCTGCCGCCCGCCGACGAAAAGCAGAGATGGTCCGAGTGATGCTCGGCGCCGACCTCGTCGAGGAACGAGCGCAGTTGCCTCAAGAACGCGCGATCGAGCGGATCGGATCCACCGAGCGACAGCGACAGCCCGTGGCTCAAGAGCGGATAGGTCTCGCCCAGCCGAGCGAGCAGCGCGGGAAAGCGCCCACCGCGCCCGACGTAGTTCTCGGGCGAGATCTCGAGGAAAGGCAACGCGGGCAAGCCCTCGCACAACGCGTCGATGATCTCCCAGCGGAGGCCGAGCCCCACGCCCGTCGGACGCGGCTTCTTCATGCGTCGCTCCTTTCGGTCGACACGCACGCGTCGCCCGTTCTCATCGTGGGGGTCGCGCGCCGTTCGCTGACGCTCGGTTGCATCGTCATGGCTCCAAAACCTAGAGCACCGAACCGCTTAGTGACCGAGGATTTTCGCCGAGTTGCGAGCCGTGCGAGGCGCGACGACGAGTCCTACTGCTGCTAGCCGAGGAGGAGCAACGAAGCACGACGCTACAGGGCAGCAAGTCCCTGACGAGGGACGGCGACGCAAATCGTCGAAAAGCCGACCGAACTAAGCGGTTCGGTGCTCTGGCAGCAGGGGGATCGCGGACCGAAACGGGTCGTTGCGAACGAGACCGATCGAGACCGCATTCTACGAATGAAAACGCCGCGCCTCGCGCAGGGCGAGACACGGCATTCTCGGGGTCCGTGCGCGCCGTTCAGCGCGACGAACGGGCGATCACTTCTTCTTCGCGGAGCAGGTGCCGGCGCCGCAGGAGCCCGAGCCCGCCTTCTTGACGTCGGGCTTCTTGGCAGCAGCCTTCGGATCGGCGACGGGCGCCGAAGCGGCCGCGGCCTTGGTGTCCGGAGTCGCGGCCGGGGTGGTCGCCGCGGTGGTCTCCGGGGCCTTCACTTCGTCCTTCTTGGCGCTGCACGAGGCCGCGCCGCCCTTGTTCGCGCTGCACGAGGCCGCGCCGCCCTTGTTCGCGCTGCACGAGGCCGCGCCGCCCTTGTTCGCGCCGCAGGAGCCGCCGTCCGCCGCGGCCGCTGCGCCGGGGACCGCGTCGGTCGCGTTCACCGCGGGAACCTCCGGCGGCTTGACGTCGCCGCACGCGGCGATGACGACGGTGGTGCCGATGACAGCGAGCGCGCCCGCGATTTTCTCGAACGAAAGATTGGCCATCACGATTCTCCCTTTTTCGACCCGCACAGCGGGCCTTCCGTTTCCGTTGAGGAGCGCTTGGCTCCTCGCCTTCACGAGCGGCGGGACCGAGGTCCGCCGCGAACTTTTTTTCTTCCGCGTCTCCGCTCGTGGCGGCGGCGCGATCGCCCGCATCTAGGGCGCGATCGTAGCGGTGAAGTCTACCGAAATCGACGCCGTTTCCGCCACCTTGGTGCCAATGAGCGAGAAGGCGGCCTTCGCGATCTTGCCCACGTCGTCGCGCGGGCGCACCTCGTGCTCGGCGAGCGTCACCTTCCAAGGATCGCGCGACGTGATCACGATCGACTTCGGACGATCGGTCGGCTTTGCGCCCGCGGCGTAGACCAGCTTCGCCGTGAGCGGCACGTCTTTGTTCACCTTGTGACCGTGAACGAGGAGCTCGCCGTGGGCGACGAGATCGGTCTTGCGCACGTCGTTGCCGCCCTCGGAGACGGAAGCGATCTTGCTCGCGTTCTTCTCTGCGACGCCGTCGATGCTACGGATCGCGAACACCGCGAACTTGTTCTGCGCCTTCACGTCGTCGGCGATTTTACCCTTCTCCGGATCGCCTGCCTCGAGCCACGCGAGCGCGTGAAGGGTCTGCGTGCCGTCCTTCGTGGCGTCGCCGAACGTGGTCGTCTTGAGGGACGTAACGTCCACCTTCACCTCCCCGCGCGTCTGCGTGAGGTCCATGAGGTCGACGTCGAGGTGGCCGTCGGCGGCGCTGGTCTGCGCTTTGATCTTCTCGCTCGGGGCCGGCATGTCGATCTTGGTGGTGCCCTTCGGATCGATCTTGGCCTTCACGACCATGCTCGAGGGCGGCGCTTCCGACGGAGCCAAGCTCGACGCGGCAGGAGCCACTGGCTTCGTCTCTTCTTTCTTGTCGCACCCCGTGCCCAAAGCCATGCCCGCCGCCACTGCCATCACGACCGCTGCACCGTTCAGCGACGAAATACAGCTCGTTTTCAGCATTCCGTAAGGTCCTACCATCCGCGCCTCCTCCGGCCGCCACACTCTACGCGCCAGGTCGGGTGCGGTTTCGAACATACCCGAGGGTTTTCGTGAGGACCGAAATAACCGTACCCTTTCGAGACGATGCTGACCCTCGCCGAGGCCTTCACGCGCCTGCGCCCCTGCCCGTGCGCCTGCCACGCGACCCTCTCGCGCGACGACCGGCTCCGTGGGATTCATGCACTCTACACGCTCGACGACGCCCTCCGCGGCATGGGCTACGTGCCCACCTACGAGCTCTATGGCGATGCCCTCTTTCGCGCGGCGCAGGTGAAGAACGACACCACGAGCCGCGTGGTCGCGGTCCGCTTCGGCGAGTGCATTTACCGGAGGCTCGTCGGCAGCTTGCTTCACGAGATTCTGCACGCGCTCTACGGCGAGGTCGGCGCGTCGAACTACGGCATCCCGTTCGGCCTGCCCTATGGCGTCCCGGAGAGCCTGCCCGTCGCGGAGGAAGAGGCGTACCTCGCGAAGTTCAACCGAGGCGAAGCGCTCGCGTTCGCGGGGGTCTGGATCTTGGGCAAGCACCTCTTTCGCATCGCGTGGGACGTGCGCACCGCGCGCGACGTCGGCACCTATTGTTTCGTCGGAGGCAACGCGCTCGTGAAGGTGCCGAAGGGCTTTCGTGTCGTCGGACACCTCGACCGCACCGCGCACGCCGAGCGCTACTACGCGAAGGCGCGCGCCCTCGAAGCCGAGGCAGCGGCGTCCCTCACGAAGGAGGAGCTCGATCGCCTCGCCGACCGCATCCGCGCCTACGCGAAGGAGGGCGAGAAGAAACGCCCCCGCGCGCTCCCCGCCCCCGAAAAGATCGTCGACCGTGCGCCGGACAAGATCGGCCGCAACGACCCGTGCGTGTGCGGCACGCCCCTCAAGTACAAGGACTGCTGCGGCGCTCGGCAGGGCGCTTACTTCGAGCCCACCTCGATCGCGCGCGGCTGAGCCCGAGCGAAACGGTGGGGCCCCGCGCGCACGAGCACCCGGCGATCATGCGCTCTTCTCGGGGACGACCTCGGGGGCCGGAGCGGGGTGGTCCTCGGACTCCGCGACCTCGGCCTCGTCGCCGCCTTCGTCGCGGAACACGCCCTCCCAGCGCGCGATGACCACGCTCGCGACCGCGTTCCCCATCACGTTCGTCGCGCTCCGCGCCATGTCCATGATCTCGTCGACCGCGAGCAGCATCGCGACCCCCGCCTCGCCCGGCAAATCGAAGCTCGCGCATGTGGCGGCGATGATGACGAGGGTCGCGCGGGGCACGCCCGCTACGCCCTTCGACGTGAGCATGAACGCGATCACCATGAAGATCTGCTTGCCGATCGGCATGTCGATGTTCGCGGCCTGCGCGATCGTGAGGCTCGCGAGCACGAGGTAGAGCGTGGAGCCGTCGAGGTTGAACGAGTACCCCGCCGGCAGCACGAAGCTCGCCACCCGCCGCGGCACGCCGAGCTTCACCAGCACTTCGAGCAGCTTCGGGAGCGCCGCCTCGCTCGACGCGGTGGTGTACGCGGTGAGCACCGGCTCGCGGATCGCGCGGAAGAACTTGAGCGGGCTCACCCGAACGAGGAGCAAGATCGGGATGAACACGAAGCCGACCATCAAGAAGAGCGATGCGTAGAGGCTGCCGACCACCTTCGCGTAGCGGAGCACCAAGTACGCGACCGCGGGCCAACCCTCGATCTCGGTGCCGTCCGGCAGCTTGTGGCCGGAGGCCATGTGCGACACGTTGTAGGCCATCGCTCCGAACACCCCGAGGGGCGTGAGCTTCATGATCATCCCGGTGTACTTGAACATCGCCTGCGCGACCGTCTCGGCGAGGGCGAGGAGCGGCTTTCGGCGCTCCCCGAGCTGCGTGAGCGCGATCCCGAAGAGCACCGAGAACACCACGATCGGCAAAATATCCCCGTCGTACGCGTGCTTGGCGAGGTTCGACGGGAAGAGGTGCATCGCGGTGTCCCACCCGTTCTGCGCCTTCGCTTTGTCGACCACGCCGTGCTGCGAGAGATCGATCGGCAGGCCGCGCCCAGGCTTCACCACGTTCGCGACGACGAGACCGAGGGCGAGCGCGAGGGTCGTCACCACCTCGAAGTAGAGGAGCGACTTCGCGCCCATCCGGCCCACCGCTTTGATGTCTCCCGTTTGTGCGACGCCGACGACGATCGTCGAGACGAGGAGCGGGACGATGAGCCCCTTGATGAGCGCGATGAACGCTTTGGAGAGGAACTGGAAGAGCGCGAAGAGGAACGGGTATTTGCTCTGCGGAAAGAACCCGCCGAGCACGATGCCGAGCACGAGCGCGATCACGATGTAGATCGTGCCCGAGAGCGGGTTCTTCTTCGCGGCGGCCGAAGGCGCAGCGGGCGTCATGCGCCTCACCGTAACCGGGAACACGGCCCGCGGGAGGATTCGCGTTCAGGGTCGCCACCAGGAAAGGAAAGCGCGCTCACGATCGTCGCGAGGTCGTTACTTCTTCTTCGGCGGCTTCCAGCCGGGGACCCTCACGTCGTGGCGCGGAGGGGGCGTGGGGTGGGCCTCGCCGCGCACGCAACGGAAGCCGACCCCGGGGACCTGATACGTGAACTGCGCCGCCGCCCGGTACGTGATGACCATCCCGCCGAACGAGCGGTTCCAGGCCCCGCCGCGGAGGGGATGCATCGGCGTCTCGTTGCGGACGAGCGGGTCTTCCGCGCCGCCCTTCTTGAACGGCGCGTACGAGTCCTCCACCCACTCCCACACGTTGCCGGCGAGATCATGGATGTGGCCGGACGGCCAGACGCGATCGCCTTGCGGGTGCGAGCCCACCTTCGACGGCCCGCCGCCGTGACAGCCCACGTCGCCCCCTGCCCTCGTCTTCGGCGCGCCGTACTTCGTGAAGTCGACTTGATCACACGACGGCTCGGGAGCGTTGCCCCAGGGGTACTTGTAGTGCTCCGGCCCCGTCGCCGCCCACTCCCACTCCGCCTCGGTCGGGAGCCGCTTGCCGACCCACGCGCAGTACTCACGCGACTTTTGCCAGTCGACCGAGTTCACCGGATGATCGGGGAAATTCGGGTACATCGAGAACGGATCGGTCTTCCACGGCTCGCGGCACGCGCCCTTCGCCACACATGCAGCGAACGCCTTCACCGTCACCTCGCTCGCGTCCATGCAGAATGCACGCGTGATGACCACGTTGTGCGCTTCCTCACGCCCCTTCATCATCGTGAAGCCCGTCGCTCCGGTCGGCGGGATCTCCACCTCTCCGTCCGCGCATGCGCTCGTTCGTGGCGGGGGCGCGCCATCGCCCGCGTCGTCGGCGCTCGCGACGTGCACGTCTGCCCCGGCGTCCACGACCGGCTCGGGAGCGGCGATCGAAGCGTCGGGAAAAGCCGACGGCGCGGCGGCCACCGGCGCGGGAGCAGGCGTCACGTTGCCTCCGCACGACGCGAGCAAGGCGAGGGCCAGCGAGACCATCCGGGGGCGCATCCGGCGTTCGTACTCGAGGAACGCGCGATGGGAAAAATTCGCGGAGATCGCAGGTTCGTGGCGTCGCTCGGTCTTCGGACCTCCCTCCCCACGGTCCATCGTGCTCCGGTTGGCACGAAGGGTTCCCGGATGACCTGTCGCTGTCGTAAGGTGGGCTGTCATGCATCCGAGGCGAGGGAGAGAGCGAAGCGCCACCATCCGTCGCGGGACGCGCTCCCACGTGCGGCGTCTCGTCGCGCTGGCGCAGGTCCTCGTGCCCGTCCTGCTCGTGCTCCTCTCGTCGTCCACCGCGCGGGCGCAAGCGCGAGAGACCCAACTGTGGACCGGCGTGTTCTTGAACGCGAAAGATCCGCGGACCGCGAACAAAGAGCAGGGCCTCTCGCTCTGGGTCGACCTGCAGACCCGCCGCGGCGAGGAGGGCACCACCTGGCTCGCTCGGCCCGCGCTCGGATACAGGCTCTCTCCGCGGTGGAGCGTGTGGGCGGGCTACGCGTGGGTCGGCACGTTCGTCGACGCCGAGGATCGCCCCGACGTCATCGAGCAGCGCGCGTGGCAGCAGGGCCTCTACACCGACAAAATCGGGCAGCTCACGTACCAGCTTCGCCCGCGCCTCGAGGAGCGCTTTCGTCACGGGGAGGACGCCGCCCTCCGCGCGCGCATGCTCGCCCGCGCGAACGTCGCGTTCTGGCCGGACGGCCCCCTCGCGCTCGCCGCGTGGGACGAGGTCTTCGTCGCGTTCGCGAAGACCTCGTGGGGCGCGCCGGGCGGCTTCGATCAGAACCGGCTCTTCCTCGGCCTCGGCTACACCCAAGGCATCATGCGCATCGAGATCGGATACATCGGCACCACGGTTCGGCGTGCGGACGACTCGCTCCTCCACCAGCACAACCCGTCGCTCTTCGGGTTCTTCACGTTCTGACGCGCGACACGAGCGCGCGACACCCTCTCAGCGCGGGCGCGAACCGATGCTCTCGACGTTAGGGAGCCAAATCGGCTCTTCGTGCGCTTCCGGGCGGCCGACGAGCAGCTCGTGGGGCCGGTACGACGACTTGTACGTGAGCGACGCGCAGCCCCGCACGCGGTACCCGAGGTACACGTACGGGATCGCCCGCGCGCGCGCGATTTCGACCTGGAGAAACACGTTCGCGACGCCGAGAGACAGCCTCGCGTACGACGGCTCGTAAAAAAAGTAGACCGCGCTCCACGCGTGCGGAGTCTCGTCGGCGATGCCCACCGCGACGAGCTTGCGCCCCTCCTCCGCGTCGTCGTCGTAGAAGGCGATCTCGCGCGCGCACGGGTGCGGGTACGCGAAGCTCTGGAAGTAGCTCTGGCGATCGGTCGGCGACGGGTCCCACCCGCGCGCGTCCTCCCGCGCGGCGTGCCACCGGGCGAAGAGGGCGAGGCGCTCCTCGTCCACCTCCGGCCGCGCGACCTCGATTCTGAAGCGCGAGCACGCCTTCGCGGCGCGCTTTTGGCTCTTCGTCGGCGCGAAGGTCGCGGTCGGGATCCGGAGCGACACACACTCCGCGCAGTCGCCGCACGCGGGGCGAAAGTACACCGGCCCGAAGCGACGGTAGCCGCGCACCAGCAGCTCCTCGTACTCCTCCGCGCTCACGTCCACCATCACGCGAACGTCTTGCCGCGCGCGCTCGACGGGGAGGTACACGCACCTCCGGTCCGATTCGACGAACGATTCGAGCACGCGCGCCATCGCCACCCCGGAGACTACGGCCAGTCCGTCTCGCCTGGGAACGCGCGGTTTTGGATCGGCCGCAAATAGTCAAAAAGCATCGCGTTTCGACCGCCTATCGAGCCGAACGTCCCGCTCACGAGGCGCGCCCTACGCCGCGGCTTCGGCGGTCAGCTCTCGAGGTTCGCGAGCACCTTGCGGAGCACGTCGACGTCGCGCACCCCCTCGGCCTCGGCGCGGTACGAGAGCACGAGCCGGTGCCGCATCACGGGCATGACCATCGCGCGCACGTCGTCGACGTCGGCGGCGGCCTCCCCCGCGAGCGCGGCGCGCGCCTTCGCGGCGAGCACGAGGGCCTGCGAGCCACGCGGGCCAGCCCCGAAGCGCACGTAGTGCGTGACGGCCTCGGGTGCTTTTTTGTCCTTCGGGCGCGTCGCGCGGCCGATCGCGACCGCGAGCTCCACCGCCGCGTCGGTGACCGGGATGCGAGGTACCAAATCTTGGAGCGCGCGGACCTCGACCGCGGAGAGCACCTTCGGCACGTCGCGCATTTTCCCGCTCGTGGTGCGGCGCGCGATCTCGCGCTCCTCGAGCTCCGACGGGTAGTCGACGTGCACCTCGAGGAGAAACCTGTCGAGCTGGGCCTCGGGCAGCGGGTACGTGCCCTCTTGCTCGATCGGGTTCCGCGTCGCGAAGACCTGGAACGGATCGGGGAGCGAGTGCGTCACCGTGCCCACCGTCACGCGCCGCTCTTGCATCGCCTGGAGGAGCGCGGCCTGCGTCTTCGGAGGGGTGCGGTTGATCTCGTCCGCGAGCACGAGGTTGTGGAAGATGGGCCCCGGCATGAACCGCACGCGGCGGGTGGGGCCCTGCGCGGTCTCGTCTTCCTGGAGCACGTCGGTGCCGGTGATGTCGGCGGGGAGCAGGTCCGGTGTAAACTGCACACGCCCGAAGCCGAGGTCGAGCGCCTCCGCGAGCGACGCGACGAGGAGCGTCTTCGCGAGGCCGGGCACACCGACGAGCAGCGCGTGGCCGCGCGCCAAGAGCGCCACGAGCATGAGGTCGATGACCCCCGTCTGACCGACGACGCGCGCCCCGAGCGCCTCGTGGAGCTTCTCTTTCGCGGCCTTGGCCTTCTCGAGGAGAACCACGTCGGAGACTGCTTCTTCCTTGCTTGCCGTATCTTCGCGCGCTTCGCTCACGATTGCCCTCTACCACGACCCCGCAGCCGAGGAGAGGCCGATGGCCGCTCCCGCCCCGCGCCCTGCGACTCACGGGCACGCCGAAACGAGGGCCCGGCGCGGCCGAGTGGTCGACCGCGGCCGAGGCGTGGTATTTCGTGCGAGCCGTGTCACAACCCTCCGCTACGCCTCCCGCCGCCGCCTCGAGCCCTCCCCAAGAAGGCCCGCGCGAGATCGTCACCCGCCCCGATCCGGGGCTCGCGCGCGGAAAGTGGGAGGCTCCACGCGGCCTCTTCTACGGGGTCATCGTGCTCGTCGTGCTCGGCGCGATCGTGGTCACCCTCGCCAAGCTGGGCGTTTTCGCGCGCCTCCGCAAAAAGCGCGCGTCATGACCGCGCGAACGAGCCGAAGGCGCGGGCCTTCTCCGTGCGCCGCGAGGACACGTTGAAGTTTTCTTTTCGTCGCATCCTCGTGGTGATGCTCTTCGGCGTCCTCGTTTACGGCGGATACGCCGTCTACAGCGGCGTCGGCAAGATGCGCGACGCCCTCACCAGCTACGAGGGCTGGACGTTCGCCGCCGCGTGCGCGCTCGCGTTCGGCAACTACGTGCTCCGCTTCGTAAAGTGGGAGTTTTACCTCTCCCGCCTCGGTATTTCGGGCATCCCCAAGGGCGAAAGCTTCCTCATTTATCTCTCCGGCTTCGTGCTCACGATAAGCCCCGGCAAGGTGGGCGAGGTCTTCAAGTCGCTCGTGCTCTTCGAGACGCACGGCGTGCCGATGACCCGCACCGCGCCGATCGTCGTCGCCGAGCGCGTGACGGACGTGATCGGCGTCGTGGTGCTCATCGTGCTCGGCTCGCTCGGCTTCTCGGGCGGGCTCGTGTGGGCCGGAGTCGGCGCGGTGCTCGTGCTCGTGCTCGTCGCCGTCGTCATGAGCGAGACGCTGAGCCTCGGCATTTTGTCGCTCGTGGAGCGCCTGCCCGGCCCCGGAAAGAAGATCGCGGACAAGGCGCGCGCTTCGTACGTGAGCCTGAAGACGTTGCTCTCCCCGGCGAACCTGGTCGTGCCCACCCTGCTCTCGATCGGCTCGTGGACCCTCGAGTGCCTTGCGCTTTGGATCATCTTGCGCGGCTTCGGCGAGGTCGTCAGCGTGCCGCTCGCCACGTTCTTCTATGCGACGAGCACGCTCGCTGGCGCGATCATCCCGGTCCCCGGCGGCCTCGGCGTCACCGAGACGCTCCTCAACCGGCAGATGCACGAGCTCGGGCACGTGGGCACCGCGACCGCCACGGGCGCGATGATGCTCGTGCGCTTCGCGACCCTCTGGTTCGCGGTGCTCGTCGGGTTCTGCGCCCTCGGGCTCCTCAAGCGCAAATACCCGAAGCTGCTCACGGAAAAGGCGGAAGATGCTCCCGCCGCGGTGGCCCCGAACACCTGATTACGGGGCGAGCGCACGCGCGCATCCGGGACGCGCGCGGGAGAGGCCCTCCCCTCCCGCACGGCTCAACGGGTAGGCTCCTGAGTGGCCCGGACCATCCCGCACGGCTCAACCGGTACGCTCCGTAGTGGCGCAGCCCCTCCCAGACGCGTCGAACGGTACGCTCTCTGGCGGCCCACACCTCCCAGACGCCTCAAACGGTGCGCTCTCTGGCAGCCCACACCCTCCCAGACGCCTCAAACGGTATGCTTCTCGGTGGCCCATCCCCTCCCAAACGCCTCGAGCGGTATGCTTCAGACGGGGCTACCCCCTCCCAAACGCCTCGAGCGGTACGCTTCAGACGGGGCTACCCCCCTCCCAAACGCCTCGAGCGGACGCTTCAGACGGGGCTACCCCCCTCCCAAACGCCTCGAGCGGTCTTCAGACGGGGGCTACGCCCCGGGTGCCGCTGCACCGCGCTCAGGCGTGCTCGGCCTCGAGGCTCGCGAGGGCGGTCGCCATGTCGGCGGGGAGCGGGCTCTCGAAGACCATCTTGCGCTCGGTCGTGGGGTGCACGAAGCCGAGCAGGCGCGCGTGGAGCGCTTGGCGACCGAGGGCGCTCGCGATCGCGGCGAGGGCGGGATCCTTGGGCGTCGTGCCGTACATCTTGTCGGCGAGCAGGGCATGCCCGGCGTCGGCGAGGTGGACGCGGATCTGATGCGTGCGCCCTGTCTCGAGGCGGCACTCCACGTGGGTAGCGGCGCGGCCGAACACCGCGCGCGGCGCGACGTGGGTGACCGCGGACTTTCCCTCCCGCACCCGCGACGAGAACATCATCCGGTGCTTCGGGTTGCGACCGTAGAGCGTCGCGAACGTGGTCGCACCCACCACGCCGGTGCAAATCGCCTCGTAGACACGCTCGCAGGTGTGGGCCGCGAACTGCACCTTGAGCTTCTCGCGAGCGTGCGCCGTCCGCGCGACGACGAGCACGCCGCTCGTGTCCTTGTCGATCCGGTGCACGATCCCGGGCCGTGAGCGGACCGCGTCCGCGTCTTCGTCTTCCCTCGGATCGTCCGCGTCGTGATCGGCCGCGCTCGCGTGGTCGGTCAGCTCTCGGTCGAAGAGGCCTCGCGCGAGGAGCCCGTTCACGAGGGTGCCGGTCGCGTGCCCGGCCGCCGGGTGCACGACGAGCCCCGCCGGCTTGTCCACGACGACGACCGCGTCGTCGACGTGGAGCACGGTGAACACGACGCTCGGATCCGGCTCCGCGGTGGTGGGCTCTGGCGCCTCCGGGCGAACCACGAGCACGTCGCCGGGCCGCACCTTGTCGGCCGCTTTCACCACGCCCCTCGCGGAGGTGACGCGGCCGTTCGTGATCCAGCGCGCGATCTCGGAGCGTGACGGCGCGCGCGGGTGCGTCGCCATCTTGTCGGAGAGGAACTTGTCCGCGCGCTTTCCCCGGTCGGCGGCGAGCGCCTCGTAGGAGATCTCGTCGACGGCGAGTGGCGCGCGGTCGATCGTCACCAGATCTTGGACTTGATGTGGCCCTTCGCCTTGATGAGGATGTCGACCAAGGCGCGGTCGTAATAGTTCTTCGGGTAGAGCTCGGGGGCGACGCGGCGCTTGTAGAGCGCGCGGCCTTCTTCGATCTCCTCGGCGAGCGATTCGAAGAGGTTGTCGTTGGTGATGCCGTTCACGATCTTCTCCTCGTTGTAGAGGCTGAGATCGCTGGCAATGGCACGAGCGAGGCGGCGCGCGGCTTCTTCGGTTTCAATGAGGGGCATACGGGTCGAAGTATCGCGGCAACGGGGCCGAGCTGTCAAAATGGAACCTACAAACGGCGAAATGCCCCGGCATGACCGAGGCATTCCTTGACGTTCTCCCGGCGCACCGGGATACCCGCTCAGGGCTTGGACGCGCAGGCCGTCAAAGCGTCGAACTGCGTCTTGCAGTCCTTCAGAATAGCTTCGGTGGTCTTGGCCACATCCGTCTTGTCGGCGGTGCAGACCGTTTTGCCGCTGGAGCAGTCCGTAAGGGCGACGGTCTCCGCCTTGCACTTGGTGCCTTCCGCGGGTCCCTCTTCACAGGCCTTGACCTGGGCTTCGGTAGGCTCCGGATCACCCGAGCACGCCTTGCTGCACTTGCTGCTCGAGCAAGCAGGGGTGGCGCTCACGAAGAACAGCGCCGCAACGGCCGACGCCAACATTCCGATTACAACTTTCTTCATCGTCTCCTCCAAAAAGCTACCGCGCGGATCGTATCCAACAACTGCCCGCGTCGGCCGATAGGACGTCGGTTCTACACGGGGATTCAACCGAGCGGCAAACAACGTTCGGCGTTTGATCCGCGTCGCGCACAGCACGCCCCCCAAGTACTTGAAAACATGAGCCTTTGCGAGACGCTCGCGTGTTCAAAAAAACGCCGCGTAGCGCGCGCTCCACGTGTCGACTCGCTCGCGCCACGAGAATTTCGCGGCGACGGAGCGCCTCCGGCCGAACGCGCCCTCGCTTCCGTCGACGGCGCCCGCGCGGCGAAACGTGAACGTGCGCGCGGCCCGTCGATCAGGCACGACTGCGGGGCCGGCGGAGCGCGAACGGTGGGCGCGCCGCTCGAGCGCCGGACCGGTCGATGGCCGAGGATTTTCGCCGAGTTGCGAGCCGTGTGAAGCGCGACGACGCGCCCTACTGCTCTAGCCGAGGAGAGCAACGAAGCACGGCGACGCAAATCGGCGAAAAGCCGACCGAAGAAGCGGTTCGGCGCTCTAGAAGCGCATCCCCGCTCGAGCAGGCTCAGCGGCTCGCGGAGGTGCAGTCCGTGTACGTCTTCAAGAGCGGACCGCACTCCTTCAGCACGGCCTGCGTGGTCGCGCCCTCGTCCGTGCGGTCGTCCCGCGTGCAGACGGTGAGGCCCGCCGTGCAGTCGCGGTAGCGAAGGTAGTCTTCGCGGCACGCCGGCGCGTCGACCGGCATCGCGCCGCTCTCGCAGCGGTCGCGATCGGCGGCGGAGGGCTCCGGATCGGCTGCACACTGCGCCGCGCAGGGGCTCTTGGTGCAGGCCGCGGTGGACATCCCGCTCACGACGAGCGCGCAGAAGCCGAGGGGCACGGAGGCCGCGAGCACGAAAGATCGAACGAGAGGGCCGGAGCGCACGGGCGCCGTCCTAGCAAAGATTCTCTCCCTTGGCTCTACCTGCGGATCACGGCGCCGCGAAGGCTCGCTTGCGGGCGCGACGGAATCTCGATACTCCCGCGCCGCACATGCCCTCTTTCGTCCACACCCGCGCCGTGCATTTCGACGAGGTCGACGCCGCCGGGATCGTCTTTTTCGCGAAGTTCCTCGGGTACGGACACGAGGCGATGGAGGCGCTCTTCGGCACCCTCCCGGGCAAGTACCACGGGCTCGTCGTCGGGCGCCGGATCGGGTTCCCGGCGGTGCACGTCGAGGCCGATTACCGCGCGCCTCTTCGCTTCGGCGACATCGTCACGATCACGCTCGACGTGACCAAGATCGGCACCACGTCGTGCACGCTTCGTTATCGGCTCACCCGCGACGACGGCACCCCCACGGCGACCGTGCTCCACACCACCGTGTGCTGCGACATCGCGGGGGAGCCCAAGAAGATCCCCTTCCCCGCCGACGTGCGGGCCCTGCTCGAGGCGTACCGCGCCGACGACTGAAGGCGCTCGCGTACGTCCGCGCGCGACCTCCGCGCGCGGATGCGTCGCGTTTGTGACCTTGCCTTACTTCGCGGCGGGCGCTTCGGCCTTCGTCTCGAGGGGCTCGCGCGCCATGAACGGGGCGTAGAGATCGTCGCCACTGGCCGCGATCTCGCGGACGCGCTTCCACAAGTAGAGGCCGAACACGAAGAGCCCCACGCTCGCCCACTGGCCCGGCGTGAAGCCGCCGTAGCGCGGATCCGACTCCGCGCCCTCGTGGAGCCGGAAGTAGTCGAGCACGAGGCGCACCGGCGCGTACGCGAGGGCCGCCGCGACCGCGTAGGTGCCGATCGGGAGCCGCTTTTTCCACGTCAAGGCGAACGCGAGAGCGATGAACACGGTGAACATCCACTCGAGGAGCCCGAGGTCGAAGCGGAGCTCCGGACCGTGGAGAAGCTGCATCGGGACGTGGTGGCTCGGGGCGTACTTCGGGAACTCCACCGCGAGCGGCGAGTCGACGAGGGCGCCCTTGTGATCGTGCACCACGCTGCACCCCGCGCGGCCGAAGATCCACGCGACCGGGAACACCGACAAGATGAGATCGCAGAACGCGAGGATGGAGACGGGCTTCTTGCGGAGCCGAAACTTGTGGAGCGTAAAGAGCGGCGTGTCCATGACCGGGACCGCCTCGAAGTACTTCCAGAGGAACGCGCCGATGAGCGCGCCGGTGAAGCCGCCGAAGGACGAGAGCCCCTCCCAAAGGAAAAACAGCGACCACGGACGCCGGACGAGCTCGGCCGGGTGGTAAAAAATCTCGTCCAGCATGTGGCCGCCCGCGAAGCCGGCGACGAGCAACCACGTGATGAACGAGTTGAGGTGCCCCTCGTCGAGGCCGCGCTTGCGAGCGCGCCAGGTGGCGAGCCAAGTGCCCACGATCACGCCCGTCGCGACGAGCAGTCCGAACGGATGAAGGGGGATCTTGCGGTCGATGAGCGGGATCGGGCCGAGCTCGAAATCGGGGACGTGGATGTAGGGAATCGCCATTCGGACGGGGCGGACACTACCCGTTTCCCTTCGGCGAGGCCACCAGGCACTACGGGACCGAGCGTCGCTCTGCACCGATCGCCGCGAGCGCCGGATCCCACGGGGATCGCCCTCGCCTCGTCTGCGCTCTCGCTCTCCCCGCACGCCGGCGAGGCGCCGCGAGGCGCGCTCACGGAGTCAGGGTGCGGCGGTTCGTTCTACCGTGATGCGGTCGTCGTCGCCCCACGTGTCCGAAGACACGACCTCGACCCGCGCGCCATCGCACTCCCGAACGAGGACGACGGAGCCCTTCGTGGGCTTCTCGCAGCGCGCCGCGGGTGCACGGCCCTCGAGCGCACCTGCCACGATCTCGAGGGCGCGCGCGCGTGCCTTTTTCCTATCGGCCGGGGAGGTGGGGTCGAGGCCGTCGTTCGTGTCGGCCTCGTACCAGCGCACGAACCAATCTGCTCCCGCGAACGTGAGCCGCGTGATCGCGTGCTCGCGCTCGTCGACGATGGCGCGCAGCGTGAGGACCCGGTCGGCGTCGTGACGGCCCACGGCGGCGGGGAGCGAGAAGAAGAGATCGCGCTCGCTCGTCCGTGGGAGGCCGGACAAAGAGCCACGATCGCCGTGCACCGCGCGGACGAGGGAGGCGGGAGGGGCGTCGATTCTCGCCCCGAGGAGCGCGGCGTCGGCGAGCGCGCCGAGGGCGTCGAGCGAGGCGGTCGACACGGTCTTTCGTGCGGCGCGCGCGCGCTGGAAACGCACCTCCGCGATGCGTCCGTCCCGGAGCTCGCGGTCCATCGCGATGTCGCCTGCGCGCTCGTAGCTGCCACGCAGGATCGCGCTCGCGGCGTCGGCGTGGGGCCCGCCGGGCAGGCTCGCGAGGTAGTCGCGCGCGGCCTCGGGGCTGTCCTTGGCGCGCTCGAAGAACGCGGGCTCCTCCGTGTCGTAGATGCGCCGCACGTCGTCGGCGTAGACACCCCGCGGGTGCCGCTCGAGGTACGCCCGCGCGCGTGCGAGGCGCGTGCCCGGGTGCGCCGCGATCCGGACCGCGCGGTAGTCCTCGTGATCGCTCGAGGACGCGACGAGCATGCTCGAAAAGCCGCACCCGGAGAGCGCCACCGCGGCGACGAGCGCGACCACGAGCGCGTCGAATTTTCGAGCCGATACGGTCATTTACCAGCATCTCCAACGAGCGCGGAGGTGACCGGGACCGGCGCGCGTGGGCGGCAGAACTGGCACTCGGTGGGGATCTGCGGGGACTCGTCCGAGAGGTACGACGCGTAGCTCTCGCACGATGCGGCCTTGAGCGCCCGAACGCACACCTCGCCGTCGCGGAGCAGCGGCGCGCACCCCTCGGGGAAGCCGAGCGGGGCGGCCACGTCGGTGCGGCACGCGACGCTGCAGCGCGCGGTGCCGATGCCGCACTCGGTGCATCGTGTGCAGTCGGTGGCGCGACGGGTCTCGGCGTATGCGCGCTCGTCGAGCAGCTCCGGCTCACGGCCGCACCCGCCCACGTCGCCCGGGGTAGGCGCGAGGCACAACAGACCGAGGCCGACCCCGATCACGAGCACCAGCTCACGGCGCATTTTCATGGCAACGCCTCCCATGCGACGACGAGACCGAGGGCGAACGAGAGCATCGGGTACGCCGGGACCGCGCGATCGAACGTTCCCGCGCCATAAAAGACGTCACCCACGACCTCGGCCCGCACACCGAGCGCGGCCCGGAAAAAATAGGTCCCCGAGAGCGCGAGCTCGCCGCCCACAGTGGTGCTCGGGGTGAGCACGATCGGCGTCGCGATCCGCAGCGCCGCCGCGAAGGGCCCCTTCCGCCGCGCAAGCACGTACGAAGGCGTGAAGACGACCTGACGGATGCCCTCGAGCGCGAATGAGAACGCGAGATCGAGGCCGTGTTGGAAGCGCGTGGGGCCGCCGAACAAGATCGCGGCGCCGGTGTCCAAGTAGAACGCGGTCCGCGAGACCGACTCTGCGCTGTCCCCGAGCGCCGTCGGCAGCCGATACGGGTTGTTGAAGCGGAGCCCGGTGCCGACGAGCGCCTTTCCTTGGAGCTGCACGAACCCGGGCTTGTCGTCGAACGCGGAGAGCTCGGGGTCCTTCTTTTGTGCCTTCTCGGGCTTCGGCTCGAGCGAAGCGTCGTCGGCGTCCGCGACCCGGTCCCGTGCGCGGGCGCTGCCGGCGACGGACACCAGCCCGACCGCGAGCACCACTACGACGACGCCCCGCAGCGGCGCTCGTTTCATCCCCGGTCCACCCGGACCTTGGGCTTCGCGCCGAGGAGCGCGAGCTGACCGCACGCCGCCGCGACGTCGTCGCCGCGCCGACGGCGAATGAAGACCGAGTACCCGGTGTCGAGGAGCACGCGCTGGAACTCCAACGTGCGCGCGCTCGTCGGCGGGCCGAGGGTAGAGGCCTCGATCGGGTTCATCGGGATGAGGTTGATCTTCACCGGCAGCCCACGAAGGAGCGACGCGAGCTTCTTGGCCTCCGCCGGCTCGTCGTTGCGGCCCGCGACGAGGGTGTACTCGATCGTGATCCTGCGACGGCGCGCGAGCGGGTACGCCCGGAGCGCGTCCATGAGCTTCGCGAGGGGGTATTTCTTATTGATCGGCATGAGCCGGGTGCGTGTCTCGTCGTCGGCGGCGTGGAGCGAGATCGCGAGGCCGATTTGGCCTTTGAAGTCTTCCCCGAGGCGCGCGATCTCGGGCACGAGCCCGCTCGTGGAGACCGTGATCCGTCGCGGCGAGATCGCGAGGCCGTCGAGGTGCGTGAGGAGCGCGAGGGAGCGCGCCGTCGACACGTAGTTGTGGAGAGGCTCGCCCATGCCCATGTAGACGATGTTGCGGAGGCGCTCGTCGGGGTCGAGCTCGGCCTTGCCCGCGAGCACCTGCGCCACGATCTCGTCCGGGCCGAGGTTGCGCTTGAGGCCCGCGACGCCGCTCGCGCAGAACACGCAGCCCATCGCGCAGCCCACCTGCGTGCTGATGCACTGGGTAACCCTAAGATAGGATTTTCCTTCGGGTTTCGCGCCTTCTTCCTCTTCCTCGTCCTCGTCGTCCACCGCGGCGGCGGCGTCCGCGTCGACGATCTCTTCGTCCTGAACGCCGCGGCCGAGGCGACGCTCGCCGCTCACGCCGGGGATGAGCACCGTCTCGACGGTGGCGCCGTCGGCGAGGCGAACGAGGAGCTTGCGGGTGCGATCCTCGGAGCGCGTGCCGGGGATCACGCTGAGCACGGGCCCGAGCCCGCTCGCGGTGAGGCCTTCACGGAGGGCCTTGGGCAGGTCCGTCATCTGCGCCGGATCGGAGATGCCACGCATCATGATCCAGCGGAACACGGACTTTCCGTGGAAAGCGCGGCCGCCGAGGCGCACGGTCTCCTTTGCCCATTCTTCGGGGAGGCGGGCGAGTGGCGGGCTGGGAGCGGGCGCGGAGCGGTCGGACAAGGCGAGGCAGAGCCTAGTGCAGCGCCTGCCAGATGGCATCAACTTGCAGTGTGCTCGGCGATCGCGAGCGCGCTCGCTCCCTCACGATCGCGACAGGATCGGGGCCCGGCGGAGCCGTCACGTTTCGGGCTCGGATGTCCTCTCTCACGACGGCGCGCGGAGATCCGCGGCGGACGCCCTCGAGCTCGCCATTCCCGCTCCTGCCTCCGACGAACGCGCCGCCCGGACCGTAGAGAACCCGCGTTTCGATGCGGCGATGGTGCTACCCTCGGCGCGTGTCCGTGAAGATCGAGGACCGTTCGGGCGTGTCGATCCAGGACATTGCCGCGTTCTGCATCGTGGTGACCGCGCTCAAGCTGGCGTCACCCTTCCTCGTGCCCGTCACGCTCGCGGCCGTGCTCGTCACGGTCACGTCCCCGCTCTCCACGTGGCTCGTGCAGAAGCGTGTCCCGCCTGCGTTCGCGGTCGTCGCCGGTGGGCTCGCCACCATCGCCGTGATCCTCGCCGCCACCGCAGCGCTCGGGCTCGCGAGCACCCAGCTCAACGACGAGTGGCCGCACTACACCGAGCGGGGCTCGGCATTTTGGGCAAAAACACGCCACTACGCGGGCACTCACGGGGTGCAGCTCTCTGCCACGGGTCCCAAAGGGCCGGACTGGGTCGGCATGGCGACGGGCCTCCTCCAGCGCGCTGCGGGGCTGCTCTCGGACTTCTTCGTCGTGATGCTCGTCGTGTTCTTCGGCATCGCGGAGGTGCTCGATCTCGGCGGCAAGCTGCGCCGCGTGACCGACGATCCGGAGCTCGGCTTCTCCAAGGTCGACGAGGTCGTGCGAAAGGTGCAGACCTACCTCCTCGTGAAGAGCTTCACGAGCTTGCTCGTCGCGGTGCTCGCGTACGTGGTGCTCAAGGTGGCCGACGTCCGGCTCGCGCTCTTGCTCTCGGTGCTGCTGTTTTTGCTGCATTTCGTGCCGAACGTGGGCGCCATTCTGGCCACCATCCCGGCGGTCGCGGCGGCATTCCTCGACAGCGGCGCGGGGGCGGCGATCGGCGTCACGATCGCGATGTCGATCAGCAATTTCCTCGTCGGCAACGTGGTCGAGCCGCGCCTCTTGGGACGCACCCTCGGGCTGTCGTCGTTCGCGGTGCTCGTCTCGCTGCTCTTCTGGGGTTGGCTCTGGGGGCCGGCGGGAGCCATCCTCTCGGTGCCGATCGTGATGGTGCTCAAGGTCAGCCTCGAGCGCACGCGCTACCGCCGCTGGGCGTATCTGCTCGAGCCCGCCCTCGACGACGATCACCACGACGACGCCCCGCGACCGAGCGCGACGAAGCGCCTCCGCTTGTGGACCACGCCCACCCCCGCGCCGAACTCGGTCGGCCTCGGTGCACGGCCCACGCCGCCCCCTCCCCGCCCGCGCAACACGCCGGTTTCACCCGGGAAATAGCGACCGCTCGTTCCCGATCGACTCCGAGCGACGTGGCCCCGCGGTCACTTCGTCGGCGGCGCCCCCTCGAACGCGTCGTCCTCCGTAAACGTGATGCCTTGGGCGGCGTTGGTCGCGTTCGTCGCGTTCGCCGCGTCGACGGTGAGCGCGAGGAGCTCCCTCGCGGCGTCGGCCACACCGGGCACGTCGAGGTCCATCGTCACGCCGTCGTGTCGCCATTCGGGAGAGCACGGGTCGAGCGCGTTCGTGTACGCCGCGGTCCGCCCGCCGCGCGTGGTGACCGACACGGTGAGGCTACCTTCGGCGCAGGTGGGGGGACGAGTGCACCCGCGTGGCGGTACCGCGATCGGGCCCGCGTCTGTGGGTCGTTCGTGGCCGAGCGCGGCGAGGCGGACGACCAGCCGCTCGAGGCGATCGTCTGCGATGCGCCCGCGACGGAGCACCTCGGACCAGCCGCGATACTCTCGGTCCGACCGTCTGCCGGTCGCCTCGAACGCCACGCCGCGCCCTCCATCGCGCCTGAGCGTCACGCGGCGCGTCCCGCTCCCGCCGAGGCTCGACCACGTCTCTTCGATCGCGACGGTGTCTGCGTCGCGCACCGTTCGGTCGCGCACCGGCAGCTTCGGCAACGGCGACACGTCGATCACGATTGGCGCGCCGCGCGGCCACGGCGGATGGGGCGGTGTGGGAGGAAGATCCGGCAGCGCGTACGGGCGATCCGGAGCGAGCGCAGCGTGGGTACCGTGCGGCGGAGGCGCACGCGGCGGCACGGGGAGGTTCTTCCAACCCTCGCTGCAGGCGGGCGCGAGGAGCACGAGGCCGACGAGACACAAGACCGTCGCTCGCTCCGCCATCGCTCCACGATGCCACCCTTGGGAGCGCGCCGCCAACCTCGCGTGGAGCGAGCGCCGCGAGGCAAAATCAGCTTCTATTTCCGATACATACGCTCGACGCGTGCTTCGGGGTCGCCTGGGTCGGCGAAGAGCAGCACGAGCTCGAAGACGAGCTCCGCCGGTTTCATCGCGATGTAGAGCGCGTTCGCGAGCCAACGCCGCGCGAGCCAATGGCAGATCGGGCGCGCGAGCCTGTCGTACGTCTTCCGCGCGAGGCGACCGAACGTGGGCCAGCGCTCGTGCAAGAGATCCTCGAACGCGTTCGCGACGGCGAGCTGACGGTTCACCACGATCGTCTCTCCGCGGCGTGTCCCGAACCGGTACGGCTTCACGAGCGATGGGCTCCCCTGCGCCGCGATCGTGCACAAGTAGTGGCAATCGGCGGGGGGAGGGATCGGGAGCCGCGAGAGCGGGTAGCTGCAGGTCTTCAGGAACGCGTCGACCCCACCCGTCACGCTCCGGAACATCAGCCCCGCGAGCACCGCGTGCGCGCCGAGGAGCACCGGCAAACCAAGCAGACCTCGACCGAGGGTCGGCACGTGAAGGGGTCGCTCGGTGACCGTCTCCGCCGCGGGCTCCGGATCGGAGGCCTCACGGTAGGAGACCTCGCGGCCGCGCTTCGCCTCGGCATCCGCCGCGGCCCGGTCGAGGAGCGCGTCGTGGCCACGGCTCCGCAGGCGCCGCACGAGCGCTACGCCATAGAGCGGAATCGCGCCGTAAGGCATGAGGATCGGGAGCGGGATGAGCACGATCGCGAGAGGGAGCGCCTTGAGGAACTGCACCGCGAGCAAGAGCTGCAGCACGAGACCACCGAGGAGGCCGG
>JAAFHV010000100.1 GCA_013297655.1 Myxococcales bacterium
GGCCGCGACCGCGCGCGACAAAGAAGGCGCAGGCAACCTGGTGCACATCGCCGAGGCCGAGGTGGCGAACACTGAAAACCTAGGCTTTTTAGCTATTTACGACCGCGAAGGGGCCATCATCGACGCGTTCGTGCGTACGCCGCGAGGCGAGACGAAGCGCCCCGCGCCGCGCGATCCGCTGCCGCGCGCGATCGCCGACCGCGCGACCAAAAACGGCTCCACGTGGACCGTCGCGAAAGGGCCCGACGGGAAAGACAACCTCTCGTACACCGAGCCGCTCGTGACGGCGGACGGGACGGTCACCGGGTTCGTTCGCGCGTTCCTCGTACCGGGCGCGATGTCGGCGCTCGTGGGGACGACGTCGATGGAGCGGCTCCATACCCCCGACGCCGTGTTGCTCGTCGACGACACGCTCACCGTCGTCGCCGCCGCCGATGGCGCCTCGATCGCGGTCGGCGACAACCTCACTGGCAAGTACGTCTTCGCGGACAACCCGGTCGAGAAGATCCCCTGGGACGGGCAGGTCGAGACGCTGATGAACGCCTATCCTGCGCCGAACGGGGAGGTCATGCGCGGCTCGTTCGCGACGATGGGTCGCTTTCGGTGGGTCGTCGTCGTGCAGCGCCCGGAGCGCGAGGTGCTCGCTGCCCTCCGCGGGACCCAGCGCGCGTTCGTGCTCGCGGTGCTCGTGGTCGCGCTCCTCGCGGTCGGTATCGGGAGCTGGCTCGCGATGCGCTCGACGCGGCCCATCGAGGCGCTCGTGGAGCTCACGCGGCGCTACGGCAAACGCGACCTCGAGGCGCGCGCGAACGTCGCGACGGGAGACGAGCTCGAGGAGCTGTCCGACTCGCTCGCCGAGATGGCCACGTCGATTCGCGCCGGTGAGGCGGAGATCGCGAAAAAAACGGCGACCGAGGCGCAGCTCTCGCGCTACCTGCCGGCCGAGGTCGCGCGCTCGATCGCCGACGGGACACGAAACCTCGGGCTCGGCGGCGAGCGTCGCGAGGTGACCGTCATCTTCGCCGACATCGCGTCGTTCACGTCGTTCGCGGAGCGGTCCTCGCCCGAGGACGTCGTCGCGTTCTTGAACGAGGTGTTCTCGATCCTGTCCGAGGTCGTCTTTCGACATGGGGGCATGGTCGACAAGTTCATGGGCGACTGCATCATGGCCGTCTTCGGCGCGACCGAAGCGGAGGACGACCCGGAGCGCGCACGACACGCCTCACGCGCCCTCGCCGCCGCCGAGGACATGCACCGCTTCGTCGAGACGCAGGCCCCGGAGTGGAAAAAACGCTTCGATTTCGACGTCCGCCTCGGGATCGGGGTCACGTCCGGGTCGGCGCTCGTGGGCAACCTCGGCAGCGAGACGCGCATGGAGTTCACCGCCATCGGCGATACGGTGAACACGGCGGCGCGCCTCGAGAGCCTCGCCCAGGCCGGCCAGACCCTCGTATCGTCCGAGGTCGCGACCATCGTCGGCGACACCTACGAGCTGAGGCCGCTCGGGCCGCACCCGATTCGAGGAAAACGAGAGCCTGTCGAGCTGTTCGAGCTCGTCCTGTGATTCGAGAATATCTCCAGTGAACGACTCCCCCGATCCGACCCTCGGCCCCTGTCCCTCGTGTGGTACCCCGCTCGACGGGGCGCGCAAGTGCGCCATCTGTGGACACGTCGTCCACGACCCGCGGCTCGGGATGGTGCTCGCCTCGAAGTACCGACTCGACGACGTGCTCGGCGAGGGCGGGATGGGGATCGTCTATCGCGCGACCCACCTCGAGCTCGGCGAGCACGTCGCGGTGAAGTTCTTGAAGGCCAATTGGGCGGCGCGGACAGAGTTCCGCGCGCGCTTCCGTCGCGAGGCGGTGATCCTCGCCAAGCTGCGCCACCCCGGCATCGTGACGGTGCTCGACTTCGGCGAGCTCGATGGCGACCTCTACATGGTGATGGAGCTCGTGCGGGGCACCGCGCTCGCCGATCTGTTCGCCCCGGGCCAAACGCCGCTCTCGCGTCTGCGCACCTTCGCCGTCTTCGACCAGCTCCTCGGGGTGCTCGAGACCGCCCACGACGAGGGCATCATCCACCGCGACCTGAAGCCCGAGAACGTGATGCTCGTCCCCGCCAAGGACGGCGAAGATCGCGTAAAGGTTCTCGATTTCGGGATCGCGTATTTGGACGACGGCGGCCACGCCGGCCACCGATTGACGGAGACCGGCACCGTGCGCGGAACTCCGCAATACATGTCGCCCGAGCAATGCAAAGGCATCGACGTGAGCGCCGCCGCCGACGTATACGCGGTCGGCGTCATGCTGTTCGAGGCACTCGCCGGCGTGCTTCCGTTCGAGGCGGTCGAGGTCACTGGGCTCATGATCCAGCACATGTTCGTCGAGCCGCCGCTGCTGCGCGAGTCGGGCCGCAAACCCGACGTTTCACGCGGCCTCGAGACGCTCGTCAAGCGCGTGCTCTCGAAGAAGCCGGAGGAGCGCCCGGACGCGCGCACCCTCCGCCAAGAGCTCGCGAGCGTATCGCGCGGGACCGACGTCGCTTCGTTCGAGGATCGCGGCGCGCAAGAGCGAACGCGCATGGCCGCGCTCTCACGGAGCGATCGCGCGATCACGGGCATCTCCTCGGCGCAAGATGTGTCGATCTCCCACGCCGACGGCGAGACCCCCGCCGTGCTCGTGTGGGCCGACGCGCCGCGCGCGAGCGACGTGCGGACTGCGCTAGCCGTCCACGGGCTCCGCGCCGAGACACACTTCGGCGACGAGGCGCCCGCTCCCACCGCGGCGACCAAGGCGCTCGTGGTCGCGAGCGCAGAAGGCGTGGGGGAGGCGCGCGTGCTCGCGGCGAAGAAGGGCGGATACGCCAACGTGCCGGTCCTCGTGATCGACTCCGCGACCTCGCAGGAGACGGTCGCGCTCGTACGGGCGGGCGCCAGCGACGTGGCCCTCGCCTCCGCGTCGGAAGACGAAATCGTGAAGAAGCTCCGGCGCCTCCTACGCCGAGGGCGGTGACCCCCCCTAGCCTGTCGATCCCATGCGCAAATTTGCCCTTATTTTTCCTACTCTTCTCGGTCTCCTCGTCCCGTGCGTCGCGTTCGCTCAAGAGGCGGGCAGCGACTACACGACCAAGGCGGGGGACGACTGCGTGAGCATCGCGGTCAAGGCCTACGGCGACCGGCGTGCGGTCGAGCTCCTCCACAAGAGCAACCCGTCGATGGGCCCTGTGCCGCACGTGATCAAGCCTGGCACCGTGCTCCACCTCCCGCCGAAGCAGGGCCTCGGGTCCGCGCCCGATGCCCACGTCACGTTCGTGCGCAACAAGGTGACGGTCCAGGCGAACGCGAGCAAGACGGCCGAGCTCAACGATCCGCTCTTTCGAACGAACCGAGTCAGCACCGCGAACGCGTCGTCGGCGAACGTCACCTTCCGCGACGAGACGCAGATCCGGATCGGCGAAGAGAGCCTCGTCATCATCCTCGGCGACGTGCAGGGAGCCGCAAAAAAGCAGCCCGCCGACGCCACGCTCGTCGAGGGAAACCTTCAGGCGCGCCTCGGCGAGCTGTCCGGGAAAAAATCGCTCACCGTCGACACCGAGAGCGGCGCGCGCGTGAGCATGAGCTCCGGGAGCGCCCTCGTCGGGGTCGACGCGACGAAGACCACCCGCCTCGCCGTGCACGCCGGGAGCGCCGCGTTCGCCGCCGCCCTCGCGACGGTGAGCGTGCCGTCGGGGTTCGGCTCGAAGGTCGACAAGGGCAAAGCGCCTACTCCGCCGCGGCCCCTCCCCTCGCCGCCCGCGTGGTCGTCTCCCCCGCCCGAGGTGGTGTTCGCGTCGGCCGGAAAGGCGAGCGTGGCGGCCACGTACGCCGACGGAGCGCTCCCAGGAAAGCCGAAGGCCACGTCGTTTCGCGTGAAGGTGTCGCGTGACGCGGCGATGGACGACCTCGTGACCGACACCGTCGTACCCGCGACGGTGACGAAGCTCGACGCGCAAAACCTCGCCCCTGGCGCGTACTACATCCGCGTCGCCGCCATCGACGACGACAAGTTCGAGAGCTCCGCCGGCGCGACCGCCAAGGTCATCGTCGTCACCGCGACCCTCGCCGAGACGAGCCCGGGTCGCGCGCGCCTCGCCGTCACCCCCGCTGGAGCAGTGTGCTCTCTCGCGGGCGAACCGAGCACCGAAGACGTCGACGCGACGCGCATGCACGCCATCCGCTGCTCGATCGACGCGAAAGATCCTCACGGCCGCGGCGGCGACGTGCGCGCGGTGCCCGGTGATTCCACTATCCCCTCGATCGCAAAGCTTTTTTCGGCGACGGGAAGCTTCCGCGAGGCGGATCCGAGCACCGGCCGCGGCACGGTCGTGATCGAGCTCCACGACGCCGGCGGGGCGCCCGTGTCGGCCGAGGGCGCGAAAGCCACCGCGTCGAACGGCGTCGAGGTGGAGAGCGTCGCGACGGACGGTAGCGTGGTCTCCGTGACGGTGCGCTTCCCCGCGACGCCGCGGCCCTTCGTGGTCACCGTCACGCGCGGCGCGCTCGTCGCCGAGTCGAACGTGCTGCGTGTGCCAGCGCCGACCGCCGATCGTCCCGCGGGACGCGTCGACACCGCGATTCCGCTCCCGCCGCGCGGGTACGAGATTTTTCTCTCCGGCGGCCTCGACACGCTCTTCTCCGGCCACGCCGGGCGGCACCTCACCCTCGGCACCGCCTACAGGGTCCCGATCGGATCCAAGGCCGCGATCTCGTTCGGCCCGAGCGTCACGCTCTCTCGCTTCGAACCAGAGCCTGTATCCCCCGGCGCGTTCTCGCCCGGGCCGCTCGGCGACACGAGCGCGCACACGAACGTGGTCCTCGCCATTCCGGTGACGCTCAAGCTCGCTCCGCGCGCGCGTGTCTCGCCCTACGTGTCCGGCGGGCCGGAGCTCGCGCTCCAACGCACCACGTTCAGCGTGGGGACGAACGAGCTCGCCGCGACCGGCACTCTGGTCGGAGCGAAGCTCTTGCTCGGCGTGCAGGTCGAAGCGGGTCCGGGATGGTTCTTCCTCCACGGTGGTGTACGCGGGATGGGGGTCGTCTCGAGCGATCCTGCCGCCGAGTCGCTCTCCGGCGCGATGTTCGATTTGGGGTACCGATTCACGCGATAATGCCGCGTATTTTCGTCTTCCTGGCGCGGAGCCGTAGAGTCTCGCGGTGCCATCGAACGCGCCCTCCGAGAGCCCTGAGACGCCGCGACCGAAGCCCTCGATTTGGCGAGCGCGCATATTGAAGGTGGTCCTCGCGCTCGGTGTCGTCGCGCTCGCGCCGAGCTGTTTCGTCTACGCGGAGGGCAAGCCGCTCGTGGTGCCGGAAGAGAGCGCCACGAAGGCCGACGCGATCATCGTGCTCGGCGCGAGGGTGTTCCCCGGCGGTCGCCCGAGCGACGTGCTCCGCGATCGGCTCGAGACGGCGCTTCGGCTCTACCAACGCGACGTCGCGCCTCGCATCGTCGTGAGCGGCGACCACGAAGAGGCCGACTACGACGAGCCCGGCGCGATGGCGGACTGGCTCGTCGCGCGCGGCGTACCGAAAGATGCGATCGTGGAGGACGGGCTCGGGCTCGATACGTACAGCTCGATGGCGCGCGCGAAGCATACCTACGCCCTCGCCCGCATCGTGGTCGTCACCCAGGCGTTCCACCTCCCGCGCTCGCTCTATCTCGCGAAGAGCAACGGGCTCGTCTGCGAGGGCGTCGTCGCCGACCAGCGCCGCTACCGACGAGGCGCTTATTACCAAGTCCGTGAAGCGGCGGCGCGGGTGCGCGCGTTCTTGGACGTCACGCGGGGACGTCGAGTGCCGCTAAACCCGTGAAGGCTTGCGAGAGTGCTCCTCGCGACCGATAGTGCATCGTCATGGGATTTTTTGGTCGCGCCCCGCGCATGCCCAGCCCCGAAGAAGCTCTTCCCGGCTCCTCCACCGCCATCCCTGTCCCCGAGACGCACTTCGTCTCGGGCAACCGCCTCGTCGCGCCGTTCCCCACCGGATTGCGCGAGGCGATGTTCGGCTTCGGTTGTTTTTGGGGCGCCGAGCGCAAGCTCTGGGAGCTCCCCGGCGTGTACACGTCGATGGTCGGCTACGCCGGCGGCATCACGGAGAACCCCACCTACAAGCAGGTTTGCTCCGGTTTGACGGGCCATAACGAGGTCGTCAAGGTGCTTTACGACCCTACGAAGGTGACCTACGAGGCCCTCCTCGCGAAGTTCTGGGAGAGCCACGATCCGACGCAGGGCATGCGCCAAGGGAATGACGTGGGCACGCAGTACCGGTCCGGGATTTACGCCTTCGACGCGGAGCAAAAGGCCGCCGCGGAGGCGTCGCGCGAGGCGTACCAGGCCGAGCTCACCAAGGCCGGGCACGGCACGATCACGACCGAGATCGTGGACGCGCCCACGTTTTATTACGCCGAGGACTACCACCAGCAGTACCTCGCGAAGAACCCGGGGGGCTACTGCGGCCTCGGCGGAACGGGCGTCGCGTGCCCGATCGGAACGGGCGTCTCCGCGCGATGAAGATCGTGATCGTCGGGGCGGGGACGTCTGGCGCCGTCATCGCGGCGCGGGCGAGCGAGAACCCCGCCCTCGAGATCGTCCTCGTGGAGGCGGGGCCCGATTATGTCGGCGCGCTCCCGCTCGACCTCGACAACGGCAAGACCAACTCGATGCGCAAGCACGACTGGGGCTACCGCCACGCGCCGAACCCGCACAGCCCCAAGTTCCTCTATCCGCGCGGCCGCGTCGTCGGGGGGAGCTCGGCGGTGAACACGTGCATCGCGCTCCGCGGACAGGCCTGGGAGTACGACGAGTGGGCCGCGCTCGGGCTTCCTGAGTGGGCGTTCGAACATTGCCTCCCCGCGTTCGTTCGCATGGAAAAAGACCTCGATTTCGGCCACGAGCCCTACCACGGCAGCGACGGCCCGTTGCCGATCCGGAGGCACCCCGAGCACGAGCTTTTGCCCTGGAACGCGGCGCTCATCGAGTCTGCGGTGGAGCTCGGCCACGCCCGCTGCGCCGACCACAACGCGCCGGCCCCGATCGGGATCGGGCCGCAGCCGATGAACAAAATCGAGGGGCGCCGGATCAGCGTGGCGCGCGCCTACCTGACGGCCAAGGTGCGAGCGCGAGAGAACTTCACCCTCCTCGCCGACACCACCGTGCGCCGTGTGCTCTTCGATCCGAAGAAGCGCGCGCGCGGCATCGAGGTGGAGAGCCACGGTCGTGTGCGCGAGATCGCGGCCGACCACGTGATCGTGTGCGGCGGCGCGATCCACACCCCGGGGATCTTGCTCCGCTCCGGCATCGGCGACGATCGCGACGTGCGCAGGATCGGGGTCGAGCCCATTTCGCACGTGCCCGCGGTCGCGAAGAAGCTCCTCGATCATCCCGGGCTCGCGCTCTTCTTTTGGCCCAAAAAGAGCTTCGTCTCGAAAGACGATCCGGTCATCCAAGTGATGCTCCGGATCACGTCGGAAGGCAGCGAAAACCCTGGAGATTTGCAGCTCCAAGGCGGCTCCGGGATGCCGACCCCGTTCCTCCATTTGCCGGTCGTCACGCTGATGGCGCACATCGGGAAGCCGGAGGGGCACGGCACGATCCGCTTCGAGAGCGCGAGCGCGCACGTGGCTCCCACCATCGTCTCGGGTTTGCTGCAGAATGCACGTGATCGCGCGAAGGCGGTGCAGTGCGCGCGCACCCTGCGCGACTTGGCAGCGCGTGGTCCGATGGCGGCGCTCGCGAAGCCGCTCTGGCCGCGGCCGAAGGTGCTCGCGACCGACGAGGGCCTCGACCGCTACGTGAGCCGCTTGAACGACTCGGGCTACCACCCGTGCGGGACGGTGCCGATGGGCCCCGAGGGCTCCCCCGCCGCCGCCGTCGACGGCCGCGGCGCGGTCCGCGGCGTGCGAGGCCTCACCGTCGCCGACGCGAGCATCATGCCGACTATCCCTGCCGTGAACACCAACCTGCCTACCCTGATGATCGGCGAGCGCTTCGGACAGTGGGTCAAAGACGGGGCTCTACCAGGATGAAGCGGGCCCCGCTTCTCTGTCGCTTGCGCCGGCGCCGAACCGTGTAGTCTTACGCATCTGGGCGGAACGATTGAGGTCGTCGAACCATCCGAGGGCATCGTGAACATGCAAGTGGGCCGCAGGCGAGCGGCATGCCGATGGCGATGGACCGAAGGGACGCACGCATGAACATGCAAGCGATCCGTACCTACCTTCCGTCCGGGAGGGCCGAATGAGCTTCCCCGTGCTCGAGGCCGCCCTCACCGGCGACCGATCCGTCGCGCGTCTGCTCGAGTGTGCGCTCCGCCACGAGCGCCTCGTCGTGCCCCTCGCCACGCCGGTGAAGCAGCCTGGCCCGCACTTTTTGGAGGCAAAGCTCAGCGACGGGGGCACGGTGCGCGTGCTCGCGGAGCCGGTCGGCCCGCCCCAAATCGCGGGCCAGCTCCTCTCCCTCAGCGTGGTCGATCGGGGCCAAATGGCCACGATTTTGGCTCTCGTCGAGAAGCTCGATCGGCCCGTCGCGCCGAAGACGCCGCCGGCGGGCTCCACCCTCGAGTCGCGAATCCCGTTCATCGAGGACGCGATGACCACCGCCGCTCCACGACCGAAGCTCACCGAGGCCGCGACGCCCGCCGCGAAGGCCACCACGACGACAGCGAGCCCGGCGACGCAAGCGAACCTCCCCCCGAAGCCTTCCCCCGGTAAATCCGCGCCACCGGCCAGCTCGGCGTCGCCACCTTCGTCCGTCGAGGTCGAGGTCGAGATCGTCGATGACGCCGAGGCCTACGGTGACGACGACGACGCTCCGACCCTGATGCAGCAGTCGCCCTCCCCCGGGCAAGGCGCCCCCAACGCGCCGGCCCTCGCGCCGCGTGCGCAGGTCGCGCCGAGCGCGGTGGAGAAGCAGGAGTACGTGCCGGTGCTCGCGATCACCGTGAGCAACGATCCCGCGTCGTTCGCGGACACGCTCATGCCGCCGAGCTCGATGGTCGAGCGGACGCTTCTTCTGCCCGTCGGTCAGGGTGGAGTGCACGCCCCGTCGCCGTCGCCCGCGGCCGGCCGACCCCCGCCGAAACCCGAAGAAAAGAGCCCCGCCCGCCCCGCCCTGCAGCCCGCGCAGACCGCACGGATCGCCGCCGCCCGGCCGCAGCCGATCCCACGAGAAGAGCCCGGCGCTCGCCCGGATCCGCGCGCGGAGGAAGCGGGGCCGACCGAGCTCCATCGACGCCCGCAGCGATCGGCGAAAGACGCGCCTGCGAAGGCCCCGAGCGAAGCCGAGGCCTCCGCGCCGCCTGCCCGCGCGGCGACACCGCCGCCTCCCGCTGCCGCTCCTCAGGCCGCGCAGGGCATGTCGGTCCGCGAGCCGGCCGCCGAGGCTCCCCGCCCTGCGCCCGCGCCGCGCCTCATCGGGCGAACGATCGCCGGCAAGTACACGATCGACAGCTCGATCGGCCGTGGCGCCACCGCGGAGGTGTTTCGCGCGCAGCACACGAGCCTCAAGCGTCCGGTCGCGATCAAGATTTTGCACCAGGAAAACGCTGGTTTTCTGCAGTTCGTGAAGCGCTTCAAGGCCGAGGCGCACACGCTCAGCAAGCTCGAGCACCAGAACATCGCGCGGGTCATCGACTTCGGCCAAGAGCCGGATGGACTGCTCTACCTCGTGATGGAGCTGCTCGTCGGCAAGAGCCTCGAGGTCATGCTCGGCGAGAGCGCGACCAAGCTCTCCGCCCGCAAGGTGATCGACATCGGCGTGCAGACCTGCAACGCGCTCGCGTTCGCCCACGACGAGGGCGTGATCCATCGCGACGTGAAGCCCGAGAACGTGATCCTCGTTCCGCACCGCGACGAGGACGGCAAGCCGATCGACCTCGTGAAGGTGTGCGACTTCGGCCTCGCGAAGCTGCGCGATCCGGATCCTGAGAACACAGACATCACGATGGGCGGCGCGGTTTGCGGCTCGCCTGCCTACATGTCGCCCGAGCAAATCGTGGGCGAAAAGCTCGATGCGCGCGCCGATTTGTACGCCCTCTCGACGATGCTGTTCGAGGCGCTCACGGGCAACCTTCCCCACGACGCCATCGGGCTCACGCAGCTCTTCGCGAAGAAGCTCCTCGAGCTGCCGACCCCGATTCGCTCGTTCCTCCCCGACGTCGATCCGGGCCTCGAGGCCTGCATCATGAAGGGTCTGTCGCGTGACCGCACCGCGCGCCAAGACGACGCGCGCGTGTTCCGCCAAGAGCTGCGCGCCGCCCTCGCGAAGCTTCCTGCGTAGGAGGCTGCTCTCTCGTGGGGGGACGAGCGGAGGCCGCGGCGCGACGTACTTCTCGTTTTCGGGGCGTTAAGGTTCGGGTGGCAGAGTCGGTGGCGTGCTTCGCCGCTTCGCGTTCCGTGTCACCTTCGCGCTCGCCTCGCCGTTGTTCGGGTGCGCGTCGTCTCCTTACGACGCGGCTTGGGTAGGCAAAGAGCTCTCGCAGCACGCGGGCGGTGAGGTGCCCGATCGGAGCGGGCAGGCGCTGAAGTCGGGGAAAGACCGCTTCGCGCCGAGCCTGCCGAAGAACGTGCGCGACGTGGGAGCGCTGTCCGAGGACGACGCGGTGTCGCTCGCGCTCTGGAACAGCGCGCAGTTCCGCGCCGACCTGGCGCAGCTCGGGGTCGCGCGGGCCGAGCTCGACGACGCCGCCGCGCTGCCGAACCCGAACCTCTCGTTCCTCTTCCCGGTGAGCACACGGCAGCTCGAGCTGTCGGCGCAGTACCCAGTGTCGCAGCTCATTCAACGACCGTGGCGGGTCGCGGCCGCGAAATACGAGCTCGAACGAACCGCGCGCTCGCTCCTCCAAAGCGGGCTCGATGCGGTGCGCGACGTGCGCATCGCGTGGGCGGAGCTCGAGGCCGCGAAGCGTCGACGCAAGCTTCGCGAGCGCGCGGAGGAGCTCTTGCGCAAGAGCGCGGAGCTCGCGGCGACGCGCTTCGGAAACGGTGACATCAGCCAGCTCGAGGCCGATCTCGTGAAGGCCGAGTCCCTCGCCGCCGCGGAGCTGGCGAGCCGAAGCGCGCGCGAGGAAGGCCTCGTGCGCACACGCCTGCGCCAGCTCCTCGGCCTCGCGGAGAGCCCAATCGGAGCGAACCTCGACGTGCCCGAGACGGCGGTGACGCTCGGCCCTCCGAAGGACGCGCCCGAGCTCGAACGGGTCGCGATCGCGTCGCGTCCGGACGTGCACGCGGCGGAGCTCGCGGTGAGGGCGGCGGGAGAGCGCGTCGGCCTCGAGCGTGCGCGGATCGTGCAGCTCTTCGCGCGCCTCGACGCGAAGCCGGTCGGCCCCGCCGGCGGTGCGCCGCTCGTGTTTCCGCCCGGCGTCGGCGGCGACATCCCGATCTTCAATCCGAACAACCTCGGCCGCGGACGCGCCGACGCCGAGCTCGAGCGTGCCAGCTGCGCGTACCTCGTCGCGCGGCAACAGGCCGTCACCGACGTGCGCACCGCGCGGCAGGAGCTCGTGATGGCGCTCGCCTCGCGCGAGCCGTGGGCGAGCACGATCGTGCCGCTGCAGGAGAAAAACGTGGCCGCCGCGATGCACGCCTACGAATCGGGGGCGGAGGCGTACCTCGTCGTCATCGAAGCGCTGCGTCGGCTCGTCGACGCGAAGCTGCGCGAGCTCGAGCTCGGCCTCGACATCTCGCGTGCACGCGCGCGCCTCGACCGCGCCGTTGGATGGAGGATACATGGATCGCGCTGACGTCACGTACGTGGGTCTCGTCGTGCTGCTCGCGCTCGCGGGCTGCAAAAAACCCGACCCACCGAAGCCGACACCGCCGGCGACGGTGACCGGGAAAAAACCGGAGGCCGAGATCGCGCGTGTGACGCTCACGCCGGAGGCCGAGACACGGCTCGGGCTCACCCTCGGCACCGCGACGCTGAGGACGTCGAGCCACTCGCGCGCGCTCGGCGGTGACGTGCTCCCTTCGTCGGGGCGTTCGCTCGTGCTCGTCGCGCCGGTCGCCGGGCGCCTCTCCCTCGCCGGAAAAACGGGTCCAACGGTGGGGCAGACGGTGAAGCGCGGCGACGCGCTCTTGAACCTCACCCCCGTCGCGGGCGTGGATCGCGATCTCAAGGCGACCGCCGGCCGCACCGTCGCGATCGCGGAGTCGAGGCTCGGTGCGATGGAAGCGAGGCTCGCCCGCGCCGACAAGCTGCTGAAGGAAGGCGCGGGCTCCGCGCGCGCGGCGGAAGAGGCGCGCGCCGATCGCGACACCGCGAAGGCCGAGGTCGACGCCGCGAAGAGCCGAGTCGGCATGCTCGCGAGCTCTCCGCTCGACTCCGACGTCGCCGTCACGTTGCGCGCGCCGGAGGACGGGGTCGTTCGCGCCCTCAGCGCGCCGCCTTCGAGCATGGTCCCCGCCGGCGCGCCGCTCCTCGAGATCGTGGGCACGGGCGCGTTATGGGTGAGGGTGAACGTGTTCGTCGGTGATCTTCGCTCGATCCGCCTCGGCTCCGGGGTGACGGTGCGCGGGCTCACCGAACGCCCCTCGGGATCGGACGCGGAGGCGCTGCCCGTCTCGGGTCCACCGACGGCGGATCCGTCGACATCGAGCTTCGATCTTTATTATGCGCTCCCAAAAGAGGCCTCGTTTCGTCCTGGAGAGCGGGTATCCGTGACTGTGCCTTATGGGGCGAGCACGCCAGCGCTGCATATCCCCGAGAGCGCGATCGTGCGCGACGTGGCGGGCACGGCGTGGGTTTATGTTCCGGTGGGTACGCACGCATTCGAACGAGTCCGAGTGGAGGTCGAGCGCGTGGGCCCGGAAGGGGCTCGGCTCTCGCGCGGGCTCTCCGCCGGCGCGCAGGTGGTCACCACCGGCGCCTCGGAGCTCTTCGGCGCCGAATTCGGGACGGGGAAGTAGCCGAGTGCGCGCCCTCGTCGAAGCGTGCCTTCGGTTCCGGTTCGTGGTGCTGCTCGCCGCCGCGATGTTCCTCGTGGTCGGCTCGCGCGCCGCGAGCAAAGCTCGGGTCGATGTTTTTCCCGAGTTTTCCCCTCCCCGCGTCGAAATCCAGACCGAAGCGCCGGGCCTCTCCGCCCTCGAGGTCGAGACCCTGCTCACGACCCCGATCGAGCGCGCTGTGCATGGTGTTCCGTTCGTCGCCGCGCTTCGCTCGAAGTCGGTGCTCGGGCTCTCTTCGGTGCTCCTCGTGTTCGACGAGGGGACCGATCTGTTGCGCGCGCGCCAGCTCGTACAGGAGCGCATGGGCGTGGTCGGCGCGCAGCTCCCGGTCGGAGCAAAACCTCCGGTGATGCTCGCGCCGCTGTCGTCGACGAGCCGCGTCCTCAAGATAGGAGTCTCATCGACCACGCGGTCGCAAATGGATCTCTCGGACTTGGCGCGATTCACGATTCGTCCGCGCCTCATGGCGGTGCCCGGGGTCGCGAACGTGGCCATTTGGGGACAACGAAGCAGGCAATTCCAAATTCGCATTCACCCGGACGCGCTCCAGGCGAGCGGCGTGCGGATGGACCAGGTCATCAAGGCGGCGAGCGACGCCACCCTCCCCGCCGCAGCGGGCTACGTCGACAATGCCAATCAGCGCTTTGCGGTGGTGCACGCACCATTCGCGACCACGAAAGAATCCCTCGGCGAGACGGTCGTCGCCAATCGTCCTGGCGGCGCGAGCATTCGAATCTCGGACGTCGCGACGATCGACGAAGGCGCCCCCGCCCCGGTCGGAGACGCGATCATCGACGGCGCACCGGGCCTTCTCTTGATTGTCGAGAAGCAGCCGTGGGGCAATACCCTCGACGTGACCCGCAACGTGGAGAAGACCCTCGCCGCGCTCGCGCCGGGCCTCACCGACGTGAAGGTGGATCCGACGATCTTCCGCCCCGCGACCTTCATCGAGCGGGCGCTGACGAACCTCGGTCACGCCGTGATCATCGGGTGTGTGCTGGGTGGTGGTGATCTTGCTTTTGTTCCTCTACAATTGGCGTACGGCGCTCATCAGCGTGCTCGCGATTCCGCTCTCGCTCGTCGCGGCGGCGGCCACGTTGGCCTGGTTCGGGGTCACCCTCGACACGATGACGATCGCGGGGCTCGTGATCGCGCTCGGCGAGGTGGTGGACGACGCGATCATCGACGTGGAGAACATCGAGCGAAGGCTCGCGTCGAACGCGCTCCTCGCCAAACCACGCGCGGCGTTGCTCGTGGTGCTCGAGGCCTCGCTCGAAGTGAGGAGCGCGGTCGTCTACGCGACGATCGTGGTCGTCTTGGTGTTTTTGCCGGTTTACTTTTTGGACGGGCTCTCGGGCTCGTTCTTCCGGCCGCTCGCGGTGGCGTACGTGCTCGCGGTGAGCGCTTCGCTCGTGGTCGCGCTCGTGATCACACCGGCGCTGTCGCTCGCGCTCCTCCCACGAATGGCGCGGGCACATGGTCGCGGGCCCCTCTCGCGCATCATTCAGCGCGCGTATGCGCCGCTGCTCGGCTGGTTCGTGGGGCGCGCGCGGCTCGCGACAGCGGGCTTCGTGGTGATCCTGGGTGGCGCGCTCGCGCTTGCGCCCACGTTGGGAGAGGCCTTCTTGCCCGACTTTCACGAGACCGACTTTTTGATGCACTGGATCGGCAAACCGGGCACCTCGGTCGCGGAGATGGACCGCATCACGGCGCGGGTGTCGACCGAGCTGCGCGCCATTCCGGGTGTGCGCAACTTCGGCTCCCACATCGGCCGCGCGGAGGTGGCCGACGAGGTCGTGGGCCAAAACTTCGCCGAGCTGTGGATTAGCCTCGACGAGAATGCCAACTACGACGAGTCGGTGACCAAGATTCGCGGCGTGGTCGACGGGTACCCCGGCATCTACCGCGACGTGCAGGCCTACCTTCAAGAGCGCATGAAAGAGGTGCTCACTGGTGCGAGCGGCTCGATCGTGGTTCGCATCTATGGCACCGATCTGGTCGTTCTTCGTGAGCGGGCCGACGCGGTGGGCAAAGCGCTCGGCGGGGTGAAGGGGATTGCCAATCTCAAGGTGGAGCCGCAAGTCCTGGTTCCGCAGCTGGAGATCGCGCTCGATCCGGCGGCCCTCGCGCGGTTCGGGCTCACCCCTGGCGACGTGCGGCGAACGGTCGCGACCCTCCTCCATGGAACACGCGTAGGAGAGGTGTACCGCAACGACCAAGTGGTGGACGTGGTGGTGTGGGGAGACGACGTGCTCCGCGGCGACGTGTCGGCGGTGCGCGACTTGCGTATTCCGCTCCCGAGCGGCGCACCGGCTCCGGCCGCGGCGCCAGGGCTCGTCGGAGCGCAAGCACCGTATCCCGGTTCGGTGCCGAGCACGCCCATCGCCGCGACCGACGTGCGCCTCGCCGACATCGCGAGCGTCTCGTTCGTGCCGGCCCCGAACATCGTGCAGCGCGAGGCCGCTTCCCGCCGCATCGACGTCACGTGCGACGCGCGAGGCCGGGATCTCGGCGCGGTCGTGGCCGACGTGAAGAAGGCGGTCGAGGGAGTGCCGTTTCCGGCCGGGCACCACGCCGAGCTCTTGGGGGAGTACGCGTCGCGCTCGGCGGCGGAGAGCCGGCTCGCGCTGATGTCGCTCCTGTCGCTCCTCGGGATAGCGCTCGTGCTGTATGCCGATTTTCGTTCCGCGCGGGTAATGGCCTTTTTGCTCGCGACGCTGCCTTTTGCCCTCGTCGGTGGCATCGTCGCGGTGGTGGCGACCGGCGGCGTGGTGTCGCTAGGCTCGCTCGTGGGCTTCGTGACGGTGCTCGGCATCGCCGCGCGAAACGGGATCATGATGGTGAGTCACTTTCGGCACTTGGAGGCCGAAGAGGGCATGCCGTTCGGGAAAGAACTCGTGGTCCGCGGCGCGATGGAGCGCGTGGTACCGATCGCGATGACCGCGCTCGCGACCGGGCTCGCGTTGGTTCCGCTCGTGATGGCAGGGGGAGAGCCGGGGAGTGAAATCGAGTATCCGATGGCGGTCGTGATCCTCGGCGGGCTCTTTACGTCGACCTTGCTGAACATGCTGCTCGTGCCGCCGCTCTATTTGCGGTTCGGGCGGTCGGCGAAGGAAGACGCGACGGACGAGAGCGAGATTGCTCCGGAGGCTGTGGAGGCGACGTCTGCGGCGGAGTGACGACTGCACAGTAGAGACACTGCCTTAGGCTCGATCTCCGTAGCGCGCCGGCGTGCATCGTGGGCAGTCCGCTTGGATTTCGGCGCTACCCGACGGTTCTGTGGGTTTCTAGGCGGGTGTCGGAGGCGAACGAGGCGAAGAAGGCGAACGAGGCGAACGAGCGGCGTGCCCCGGGGCTCCGGGCGCCGCGTTTGCGGTTGGCTCGTGTGCTTCGGAACTTCCCACGGCCTCGGCTGTCCGGTGTTGCCCTATGCGTACCGCGTTCGTCGTGCTCTTCGTTGCGTCGGTCGGGTGTGGCCATGCCTCGACGCCGGCCAGACCGCAGGAGCACGGGGGCACGGCGGCCCTCGCTCCGCGCGCCGATACGCCTCCCTCCGCCCCTAACGTCGCTCCGTGCGGGACGACACGCGGCTATGTCGTCGACCTGAGCCCCCAGGTCGCGGACAGCGTTTGCACGAGCTCGCGCCAGCTCGTGCGGGCGAGCGATGGGACCAAGGTGGATATCGAAGCTACGCCGGTCGACAACTGCGGGGCAGCGGCGTTCGTCGCCGTGCTCAGGAATTGCAGCGATAGATCCGTGAGCATCGACGACGTCGCGATCGATGTCGTGGGTCGGCGGCCCGACCTCTCGGGATACGTGCTCGCGGAGAGCACGGTGCCTCCCGGCCGCGAGGCACGCGTTCCCGTGCGCACGCTTGGCGTGGGTGAGGTGACCGTGACATTCCGGCTCCACCACGACGGCGCAAACGAGCTCGCGCGGGGTCACGCCCGAGCACGGCTCGTGTCGACAACCGTGTACGAGTAGCACCTTGGTCGCGCCCGTGCGGCCTTACGTACGCAGCGGATCCTTTCCGTGACGTCAGGTGAAGGAACAGCCGCGTACGGACAAGAGTGAGGGAGCGAACGTGTTCGACCCGATCGCTCCGCCAAATAAATCATCCCGCACGGTGATCGCTTTTTTTCCGCGGCGCCACGAACACGGCGGGGGCCCTCAGCCTGGAGCCAATCGATGCTTTCAACTCGCGCTATTTTTGGATTTTTCGCTTTTGCCGTCGTCGCTTATGCCTGTTCCGACTCGGGTGATCCCGGGGCTCGCACCGTCACGGCTCTCGAAAGTGCGCAATGCGACGTCACGCTGTTTTCGGCCGACTCGGCGACCTGCGCCAAAAGCTTCGAGACATGCCGGACCACGCAGTCCCTCACGGTTTGCCGCGATGCCTATGTGGCATGCCTGCCTGCCGTGCCTACCAACTCGAGCTCGGGCAAGGGCGGCGACGTCGGCGAGCGTTCGAAGGGCGACGACGACAAGGGCCGCGGAAGGTCGGGGTCCTCCAGCGTCGCGAACGCTTGCGCCACCACGCGCGCGGCGTGCATCGAGGCCACGAGCGATCCCTCGGGCTGCGGACCGACCGCTGTCGAGTGCGTTCGTCGCGCGTACCGCGACGCGTTCGTAGCCAAGTGCGCCGACGCCAAGACCCGCTGCGACGACGGCGACTACTCGGCCGAGTCGTGCACCACCATCACTGCCCGCTGCGAACAGGGAGAGTCGCCCGCGACCACGCCCGATGGCCAATGCGCCGCGCCCGCTGCGCCAGCACCGCAACCGAGCGGCACCGCGTCCGATGCTGCGCTCGATTCGACGACGCCCGACTCGGGCACGACCAGCGATGCATCGGCGGTCGACTCGGCCGTACCCGATTCGGCGCTTCCGGACGCTCAAGTGGCCGACGCCGGCGCCGACGCCACGTGAGGAGGACGAGTAGGTAGAACGCACCACCGAGCTGCACCATCTCCCCGCCACGCTCGGGGGGCGAAGCGCACCCACATGCGACGCGGCTTCAGCGCGTCGCTGCGGTGCATGCGCGCCACGGGCACTCTGAAGCCTGCGCCTGCGTTCGATCCGGCGATGACGTCGGTGGGGAAGGGGGCGCCGGCACGGACACGGGACGAAAGGTGGTCAGGGCAGTACGGGCCCCGAAGCGAGGCAATTAGGGTCTCTTGCCCACGTGAGCAAGGGGTCGCGCAGAACGTGCGCGCCGCCACTTTCTTGTCGCGCGACGGAGCGCGCAGGGCTATTTCCAGGCCGTCTCGAGAGGATTTGAGAAGATGCCTGGTCGAAAAGCAATCGTGATTGGTTCGGGGATCGGCGGCATCGCGTGCGCGATGCGCTTGCAGAGCCTGGGATTCGATAGCGTCATCCTGGAGAAGCTCGACGGTCCCGGCGGGCGCGCCTACGTGCGGCGCGCCGAGGGCTTCACCTTCGACATGGGCCCCACCGTGCTGACGGTGCCGCACTTCATCGAGGAGCTCTTCTCCCTCGAGCGAGGCAAGCCGCGCCTCGACGAGCCCGACTTCCCCGCCGCGGTCCTCGACGGGCAGCGCATCATGAGCGGCATAAGCGGCGGCGAGCACACGAGCCGCTATGTCGAGATAAGGCCCGTCTTGCCGTTCTATCGAATCTACTTCGACGACGGCACCTACTTCGATTACGACGCCGACCCGGAGAGGGTGCGCGCGCAGATCGCGCGGTTGGCACCGGAGGACCTCGACGGGTACGAGCGGTTCCACGAAGCCGCGCGTGCGATCTTCCAACGTGGCTTCCTCGAGCTCGGATACACCTACTTCGGCAGCGTCCAGTCGATGGTGCGGGTGGTTCCGGACCTGCTCAAGCTCGGCGCGATCCAGCCGCTGTTCTCGCTCATCAAGAAGTTCTTCAAGAGCGACAAAATGCGGCAGGTCTTCAGCTTCGAGCCGCTGCTCATCGGGGGCAATCCGCTCAAAGTCCCAGCCATCTACGCGATGATTCACTTCGTGGAGAAGACGTGGGGCGTCCACTTCGCGATGGGGGGAACGGGGGCGCTCGTCGCCGCCCTGTTGCGCAAGTACGAGGAGCTCGGCGGCTCGATCCGATTGAACGCCGAGGTTCGGCGCATCGACGTCGAGAAGCGCGGTCGCAAGCGCGTAACGACGGGCGTGACGCTCGCTTCCGGTGAGCACATCAAAGCCGATCTCGTGGTCTCGAATGCCGATTACGCCAATACGTATCTACGATTGGTCGACAAAGAGCACCGGCGGGTCAACCGCGACGCGCTCGTCAAGTTCCGGAAGCAGAGCATGTCGCTCCTGGTCATCTTCTTCGGCTACAAAAAGCGCGAAGGCGACCCGGATCTGCAACACCACAACATCATCCTCGGGCCGCGCTACGAGGAGCTCTTGACCGATATTTTCGAGCGAAAGATCCTCGCGGAGGACTTTTCGCAATATCTCCATATCCCGACGATGACCGACCCGAGCCTGGCGCCTGCGGGTCATCATGCGGCCTACACCCTCGTCCCGGTGCCCAACACCCTCGGCGACATCGACTGGGATCGGGTCGGCGAGAAGTTCGTCGACAGAGTGATGAAGTTCCTCGAAGAGCGTGGGTACATTCCCGGGCTCGGCGAGCGAGTCGTCTATCGCAGCTTCATCACCCCCAAGTATTTCGAAGATACGCTGGGCGCCTATGCCGGAAACGGATTCGGCGTCGAGCCGCGCCTGACTCAGACCGCGTTCTTCCGCCCGCACAACCGCAGCGAGGACGTGACCAACCTGTATCTCGTTGGCCAAGGGACACAGCCCGGAGGCGGCACGCCGTCGGTGATGATGTCGGCGAAGATGACGGCCCGCGAAATCGAGCGCGACTTCGGAGCGGCGGTGCACCCTAGGCATGACGAGCGTCGCACGACCGGGGACGCCCCGGCCGAGGCTCCCGACCCGAGATAGTCGCGCTCGATCAGGTAGCCTCGCGGCGACCCGGGGAGTCTCGGGTCGTTTGTGCTCGCGGACAGCCGGAGCCCTCGGCCGCGTTTGCGCCAGCCGCGCCACTGGGACGTCTCGAACAGGGCGGCTCCTCGGGTCGGTCGTGCCACCCGAGGAAAAGCACACTATCCTGCCATCGTCCGCGCGTCCGGTGAGGCAGGGAGAGGCTCGAGCAACCTCGCGGGTATCCGGAGCGTCCATAGAGCGCCCGCGGGCTCGAGGCTCAGGGTCGCGGAGCCGTCGAGCGCGGAAGGCACGATGCGCTCGAGCACCACGCGACCGAAGCCGCGGCGACTCGAGGGAGCCACGGGGGGGCCGCCCCGCTCGGACCAGCGCAGCTCGAAGATCGGCGGCCCGGCCGAGCCATCGACCAGGCCCCACGAGATGAAGACCTCGCCGGTCACCCCAGAGAGCGCGCCGTATTTCACCGCGTTGGTCGCCAGCTCGTGGATGGCGAGGGCCAGGTTGTGGGAGGCGTCGGCGTTGAGCTGGAGCGCGGGGCCCTCGCTGTGGATCCGCAGCCGGTTGATCTCGGAAAAAGGGGCCAGCTGAGAGCGGAGCACCTCGGCGACGGCCACGCCGCGCCAGTCGCACGCGAGCAGCATGTCGTGCGAGGCCGCGATGGCGCGCAGACGCCCCGACAGCCGCTCGTGGAACTCTTCTTTGCTGGTGGTCGTCGCCGCGCTCTGCCGCTCGACCGCCTGGACGATGGCGAGCAGGTTCTTGGTGCGGTGAGTCAGCTCGCGCAGCATCAGCAACCGGCGCTCTTCGGCCTGGCGCCAGGCCGTCATGTCGCGGTGCACCGTGGCCGCGCCCACGACCCGCCCGTCCGTGCCACGGACCGGGGCGGCGCTGATGGCGACGGGCACGAGCTGGCCGTCGAGGCGCCGGCGTTGGGTCTCGAACAGCAACGACTCGCCGCCCAGCAGCCGCGCCAGGAAGGCCTGGTCTTCCACGGCCTGATTGTCCGGAGCGAGAATCGAGAACGGGGAGGAGACGGCCTGGTCGGTCGAGTATCCGTAGAGCCGGACGGCGGCCTCGTTCCAGGTCTGGATGACGCCGAGGCTCGAGATGCTGATGATGGCGTCCCGCGAGGATCGGACGATGGCCGCGAGCTGTTCGGCCTGCGCATATTTGGAGCGCAGGATCTCTTCTTCGTACCTGCGGCGCTCGCTGGCACGAAAGACCGCGATGCGCATCCCGAGCGGCTGCCCTGCTTCGTCTTTGGCGAGGGTGGCACTGACAAGCACCTGGAGGCCAGAGCCGTCATGGCGCCGCATCTCGAGGGCGATCTCCTCGACGAAGCCCTGCAACTGTAGCAGAGGGGCGAAGTGGGTCCCGTGGAAGAGCCGCCCCGGCAACGACAAGAAATCCTCGAAGCGCTTCCGTTCCAGCAAGGCCTCGCGTGGGGTGCCCAGCCAGCTCGATAGCGTCTGATTGACCCGAAGGATCAGGCCGTCAGGGCGGGTCGACAAAAGCCCGCAAGGGGCGAGCTCGAAGTCATCGGAGGGGTCGGCGCTCACAGGAAAGCGCGAATGGCCGCGATGGTCTCGGCAGGCGCGCTCAGGTGTGGGCAGTGGCCGTTTGATTGGATATGAGCGATGGTGCTCCCGGCGATCTGGCGGTGCACGTACTCCCCCACGACCGGGGGGGCGATGACATCTTCGGTACACTGGATGACGAGGGTCGGCACCCGGATAGCGGGCAGCTGCGCGCGGCAATCCGACAGGAAGGTCACGCGGGCGAACTGCCGGGCGATCTCGGGGTCGGTGCGGCAGAAGCTGTTGGCCAGCTCTTCCGCCAGCTCGGGGCGGTCGGGGTTGCCCATGATGACCGGGGCCATCGTGGCGGACCAGCCCAGGTGGTTGGCGTCGAGCAGGGCCAGGAGCCCGTCGATGTCGGCGCGGCCAAAGCCACCTTGGTAGTCATCCTCGTTGATGTACCAGGGCGAGGGGCCGATCATCACCATCCGGCTAAACAGCCCGGGGTCGCGTTGCAGGGCGAGGGGGCCGATCATCGAGCTGACCGAGTGGCCGACGAAGATCGCGTCGGTGAGGCCAAGCTCGTGGCCGATCTCGAGCACATCCTCGGCGTAGCCGGCGAGCGAGCCGTAGCGCGCGGGCCGGTAGGCCGACAGGTCGGACTTGCCGGCCCCCACGTAGTCGAAGAGGACGACACGGTAGTCTCGCTCGAAGGCGGGAGCGACCAGGCGCCACATGTTCTGGTCGCAGCCGTAGCCGTGGGCAAAGATCATCGCTCGGGCGCCCTGGCCCGAGACGTTCACGTGATTGCGTTCGAGAATCGACATGGTTCCCCCTGACCAGGTGATGATGGGTAGTTGGTGGCCTAGCCGCCGATGAGTTGGTCAATCAAAGCCCGGAGCGCGCCGCGGTCGAAGGGCTTGCCCAGGTGGCGGCCGGCGAAGCGTTCGAGGAAGGCCGCGGACCTGGCATTCGTGGCGCCGCCCGAGAGAAAGATCATGCGGGCAGCCTGGTCGGGGTAGTCCCGGGAGAGCGCCTCGTGGAGGTCGATGCCGGTCATCCCGGGCATCATCAGGTCGCAGAGGATCACGTCGAAGCGCGCCCCGGAGGCGAGCAGATCGAGGGTCTGGGCGGCGCTCTCGAGGGTCGTGACCTCGTGATCAGCCGCCAGGATACGGCGCGTCACCCGCAGGATCAGCGGCTCGTCGTCGATGGCGAGCAGGCGCGCCCGGGCAGCGCGGCGGGCCGGCGCCGGCGGGGCCGGCGCCGACGGCAGGCCCAGGGCCAACGGAAGGCGCACCGCGAACGTGGTGCCCTCGCCGACCTCGCTGGTCGCGGTCAACTCGCCGCCGCTCGACTGGATGATGCCGTGGCAGATCGACAGCCCCAACCCGGTGCCCAGCCCGACTGGCTTGGTGGTGAAGAAAGGCTCGAAAATATGCGTCAGATGCTCGGGCTTAATGCCGCTCCCCGAGTCCTGGATCTCGGTGACGACCCACGCGCCGTCGACCCGCGTCGAGACCCGCACCTCGTGGCTCTCGGGCTCCCCCAGCGGGATCGCCTGCGCCGCGTTTTGCAGCAAATTGACGAACACCTGCCCGAGTCGTGTCTCGTCGCACCGCACCGGGGGCAGCGCCGCCAGGATGGTGCTGACGCGAGCGCGCTGCCGGAGCTCGGAGGCCGATACGCTGAGCGCCCAGCGCAGGGCCCTGGCCAGGTCGGCGCTCTCCTGTAAGCGATCTGGCGGTTGCACCAGCGCCTTCAGACCGGCCACGATGCGGGCGATGCGCTCGCCGCCGAGCGCCGCCTCACGCAGAACCTCTTCGATGGTCTCGAAGGCCCGGCGGTCGTCGCCCTCCGCCGCCCGCCGGGCGGGGTTACGGGCGATCCCTTCGAGGGCCATATGCAGGTTCGAAGTCACGAAGGTTAGTGGGTTATTGACCTCGTGAGCGACGCCAGCCACCATCGTTCCGAGCGCCGACATGCGCTGCGCCAGCTCGAGCTGTTGCCTGGTCCGGCGCGCCTCGCTGACGTCACGAAAAACCAACACCGCGCCCAGAAGCAACCCCCGCTCGTCCACGATCGGTGAGGCGCTGGCCTCGATGATGCGCTCGGTCTGGTCCCGCGCGCGGAGCTTGTGCTCCGAGCCCGGCGAGCTGGCACGCCCGGCCAGGGCACCCACGACGGGGTGGTCCGCGGGCTGCCCCGTCGTGGGGTCGACGAGCGGCAGGAGCCTGGCGAGAGGCTGGCCAACAGCCTCGAGCTGCGTCCAGCCCGACAGCGCCTCCGCCGCGCCGTTCATGAGCGCGACCCGCCCCGCGGCGTCGGTCGAGATCACTCCGTCACCGATGTTCTGCAGGGTGATCGCGAGCCAGCGCTCTTGCGCGCGCAGGCGACGGGCGACCTCTTCGAGGCGGAACGCGATCTCGAGGGTGGTGCGCAGCGCCACCTCGGAGAAAGGTTTTTGCAAATAACCCAGGGGGGCGGTGCTCTTGGCGCGTTCGACCGTGGCGACGTCGGCGTAGGCCGTCAGGTAAACAATCGGTACTCCAAAGCGCGAACGAAGCTCGGTCGCAGCCTCGATGCCGTCGCGGTCGCCCTTGATCTGGATATCCATCAAGACGAGATCGGGGGGGCTCTCCACCGCGCACCGCAGGGCCTCGTCGGCGGTGGCCGCGGTATGGTCGACCCGATACCCCAGACCCACCAGCACCTGCTGGAGATCCACCGCGACGAAGCCCTCGTCTTCGACAACCAGAATCCTCGCCCCGGCTGTCATCGTCTATCCATAACGAAGCCCCCGCCCCCTGTCGATCTCAACCATATCCAGGGGCAAACGCATAATTTGCACTGTCTGCGCGCATTCCGCGCATCGTGATCATGGCGATCGCATCGTGTGTCACGATCGGAGCGAAGCTACTCGGTCGCGACTCTTTCGTACGCGCTGCACGAACCCCACGTAGACGCAGCAGCGCGAGTCAGGCAGGGGTGAGCGGAGCTTCGGGGGGACCGAGATCGGCCCAATCGGCATCGCGAGCTCGTCGTGGTCGAGTCGGCGCGGGTCGCGCGCCATCGGTTCGGTGCGAGCTCGATGAATCGGTCGCGAGGCCAGTACGGCAGCACGCCCATGACCTCGTCTAGGTAGAGATCGCGATCGAGGCGGTGGAGCCGACACCAGGCGACGAGATGAAGATGGCCGCCGCAGCTTCGGCGTGAGTGTCGAAGCCGTGAAACATCGACTTCTTGCGAGCAACGACGACCTTCCTAAGGGCGCGCTCGCTGCGCGTTGTTGTCGAGCGGAAGGGCCGGTCGAGGAAGACGCGACGCAGCTCTCGCTCTTGATCCGCATACCGACGCGACGCGCTGCCAGAGTGAGATCGACGACCCTGCGGGGACGTGCGAATGACTTCGGGCGAAACGTCTTCGTCGGAGCCACCCACGAGGCGTCGTCAGGCGGAACGCGAGACCAAGGCTTTCCGGCGCGGGAGATAATTGGTGTTCCTCTCGGCGCCCCGGTCTGGAACACTCGGTTGAAATGGAACAGGCTGCCGTCCGGGTGGTGGGGGTGGGAGCATCGGCCGGTGGCCTCGAGGCGCTCGACCGATTCTTTGGCGCAGTACCGCCCGACACTCCATTTGCGTTCATCGTCGTCCAGCATCTGTCTCCCGACCACAAGAGCCTTATGGCGGACATTCTGGGCAAGCGGACGCGCCTGCCGGTCGCGGAAGCCCATGACAGGCAGCGCATCCTGCCGACCCACGTGTACCTGGTACCGCCGCGATCGAACCTCTACGTCGAGGGCGATCGCCTTCGATTCCGCGAGCGGGCGGCGGCCCACACGCTGAACCTGCCCGTCGACATCCTGTTTCGCTCACTCGCCGAGCAGTACGGCGAGCAAGCCATCGGTGTTGTCTTGTCGGGAACCGGGAGCGACGGCCGGATCGGCATCCAAGCGATAAAAAGCGCCGGCGGTTTCGTGCTCGCCCAGGATCCGGCCACGGCCCGGTTCGACGGTATGCCCCTCTCCGCCGTCGCCACGGGTCTCGTCGACGCGGTTATGGCGCCCGAAGAAATGCCGGGCGAGCTCCGCCGTCGGCTGTCGCTCGCAGCGGTGGCACCACTGCTCGACATCGCCGACGCGGGCGAGGCGATCGCGCGGATTCACGCGGTGCTTCGAGTGGCGTCTGGCATCGACTTCAGCGAGTACAAGCCCTCCACGGTCCTCCGTCGCATCGAGCGACGCAGGAACGGCTGGAGCGCTTCTTCGTACCGCATGGCGATGCGTACGTCGTGGATCGTGCGCTTCGCCGCACCATCCTTTTCGCGCCCCACAACATTGCGCGCGACCCGCCATTCACGCGCCTCGACCTCATCTCGTGTCGCAATCTGCTCATCTATCTGAATGGATCCTTGCAGAAGCGCGTCATCGCGAGCCTGACCTTTGCCCTCCGACCCGAGGGATATCTCGTCGTAGGCGCCAGTGAATCACTGGCTGACGCGGGCGATATGTTCGAGGTCGTCGACCCGCGCTGGAAGGTCTTCAAGCGCCTACCGGGAATCTCCCCCAGCCTTCCGGTGCGGGCAGCTCCCCTCCCAGGAGAAAACGCGCGGGCCGCCAAGCAGAGGCCCATCTCCGAGCAGCAGCGGGCGCAGGAGATCGCCTTTCGCCTCCTCGTCGATAGGATCGCGCCGGCCAGCGTCCTCGTGTCCGACACGCTCGATCTGGTCAGCGTCTTCGGCAACGCGGGGGAGCTACTCCGGGTGCCCCTCGGTGAAGCGACGCAGCGGATCGTCGATCTGGTCCCGGACGAGCTACGCAATACCGTGGCCATGGTCTGCCATCGAGCGCTTGCGTCGAAGGTCCCGTCTCGCTCGCGGTGCTCGCGACGGAGAGCGAGATCACCAGCGTGCGCGCGATGCCGTTCGAGGTTCCGAGTGGGCAGAGGTTCCTGGTCCTCGCGTTCGAGCGCGGGACGGAGCTCGGGTCCACCCACGCGCTCGGTCAGGTAAAGGACGTCCCCGAAGACGCCAAGCGCATGATCTCCGAGCTGCAGCGCGAGCTCGGCTTCGTGCGCGAAAACCTGCAAGCGACCATCGAGCAACTCGAGACTGCGAACGAGGAGCTCCAGGCCACCAACGAGGAGTTGCTCGCCTCGAACGAAGAGCTGCAGAGCACGAACGAGGAGCTGCAGTCGGTCAACGAGGAGCTGGGTGCCGTCAACGCCGAGTTCCAGATGAAGATCACCGAGCTCACCGAGCTCACCACGGACCTCGAATACCTCTTTCGCGCCAGCCCCGTGGGGACGCTTTTCCTCGACGAGAAGCTTTACATCCGGCGCTTTAGCCCGGAGCTCACCAGGCTCTTCAACGTGATCGACCGCGACGTCGGGCGGCCCATCCAGCACCTGTCTCAGAACTTCGAGGACCGTGCGTTTGTCATCGACGCCGCGCGGGTGCTGGCCACCGGAGAGCCCATCGAGCGCCAGCTCGAAGGCACCCGCGAAGGCCAATTCATGATGCGCCTCGTGCCGTACCGCACGCCCCAGCGCCACATCCGCGGCGTCGTGGCCGACTTCGTCGATGTGACGCTGCAGCGAAAAGCAGAGGCGGGAGTGCTGCACGCCCAGCGGATCCTCGACTCCCTCGAGGTGGAGGTCGCTGTTCTCGACAAGGATTCCCGAATCACGATGGTCAACCAGGCGTGGCGGCGCTTCTGGGAGGAGAACGGCGGAGCGGCAAATCTGGACGCCGCCATCGGTCAGCGGTACCTCGACGTGTGCGAGCCGCCTCTCCGCCAAGGGGTCGAGGACGTCCTCGCCCGGCGCATACCGAGCTTCTCCTTCGAGTATCCCTGCGACTCCACCCTGCAGAGCCGCTGGTTCATGCTTTATGCGGCTCCGGTCGCGGGCGGAGAGGGCGCGGTCGTCAGTCACATGGACGTGACAAAAGCCAAGGCAAGCGACGGACGTCCGCCTTCGCGCGAGGTGCCGCAATGACCTCGTCGTCTCGCCACGACAGGTTCCTCGCCCTCCGCGAGCAAGCGCGCGCGTTGCTCGCCGAATCTTCGGCCGACATCGCTGGCCAGCCGCCAGAGCTCCGCGCCGTCGTCGAGGAGATGCAGGTCCTCCAGACCGAGCTGGAGATCCAGGCCGAAGAGCTCCGCATCGCGCAGAACGAAACCGAAGACGCCCGACGGCACTATTTCTCTCTCTTCGACGAGGCGCCGCTCGCGTTCTTGTTGCTCGATGGGACCGAGATGGTCGTCGAGCTGAACCAACGCGGGCTCGAGCTCCTCGGCCTGGTGCGAAGGCCGGCACGGCCGCTGCCGTTCTCTAGCTACCTGGCGCCCGAATCCCGGGAAGTCTGGGACGCCGCGCTGCTGTCGCTCGGGCAGGGTCAGCGGACGCTCGAGATCGGCATGCGCCGGGCGCGCAGCGGCGCGTTCACGGCGCAGTGCAAGCTCTCTCGCTGGACGACGCGGAACGGGTCCCGTGGCTACCTCGTCGGGCTGGTGGACACCACGGCGCTGCGCGATGCCGAACGAGGTCGTGCGGCCTTGGCCGAGAAGTTCGAGGCTCTCTTCGATTCCTCCCGCGACGGAATACTCGTCGTCGACGCAGAGACGCGGCGTATCGTCGACATCAATCCATCACTGTCGGTCTTGTTGCGTTCGGCAAAACGTCAACTGGTGGGTCTGGACCGCGACGAGGTGATGTGGCCAGAGCGCGCGGCGGTGGACGGCTTGAAGCTGGCCACTCAACTCCGCGCACGAAGCTCGATGCCAGCCGAGATCGTCCTTCGATGCGCGGACGGTACGAGGGTATCGGCCGATGTGGTCGTCAGCTCGATGGAGACCGGTGGGCGCATGCACCATGTGCTGTTCGTGCGCGACGCGTCGGCGCGCATCGAGCTCGAACGCGAGAAGGCGCGCGTCGCCGAGGTGCTGGTGCGCGGACAGCGCCAGAGCGCGATCGGGCAGCTCGCGGCCGGGGTCGCGCACGATATGAACAACACGCTGGCGGTGCTCTCGGGCGCAATTGCCGAGCTCGAGACCGCGGGGCTTCCTCCGGACAAGCTCGCGGTGGTCGAGGAGATTGCCGGCGTCATGCGCCGTGGCGCCGAGCTCACGGGGTCCTTGCTCGCGCTTGGCCGGAGCGAGCCGCTCGACAAGAAGGTATTCGACCTGGGGGCCCTGCTGCGCGAGTCTACGCGCCTGCTCGGCCGGATCCTACCGAAGTCTATCACCATGGAGCTTACGGTGGAGCCCACGCCAGTGCTCGTCGACGGCGACGCGTCGCAGTGGAGCCGCGTCGTCATGAATCTCGCGGTCAACGCGAGGGACGCGATGCCCCAGGGCGGCGCCATCCGCATCGTATGTGTCTCGAATGGGGCGTCCGCGCACCTCACCTTCAGCGACAACGGAGTTGGCATGACGGAGGAGGTGCGCAGGCACGCCTTCGAGCCCTTTTTTACCACGAAGGGGCAGGCCGAGGGGACAGGGCTCGGGCTCGCCAACGTGCACGCAGTCGCCGAGGCGCACGGCGCCAATGTCGATATCGAAAGCGCGGTAGGAAGAGGGACGAGCCTTCGGTTCGTGATGCCACTCGCGTCCCGAACCGACATCGCGCCCGCGGTCGCGACGCTCGCCCCGTCGGGCTCACTCCGCGGGCGCGTGCTCATCGTGGACGACGACGACGCGGTGCGCCGCAGTACGTGCCGCATCGTTCGGCAGTGGGGGGGCGATGTCGAGGAGGCGGATAGCGGTCCCACGGCACTCGAACAAATCGGCCGCGCGGGGCCGCCCGCTCTGGTCATCTGCGATCTCTCGATGCCCGGCATGAATGGAGACGAGCTGGCCGCTCAGATTCGCGAATCGTGGCCCGCGGTCCGCGTCGTTGTCATTTCCGGATACGTGCCGCCCCTGGTACACGAGCGTCTCGCGCGGCTTGGGATCGACGTCGTCCTCAAGCCTTTCACGAAAGAGGCGCTTCGGGCCGCACTGGGCGCGCTGCCATAGCGCGATCTTATGGATGATGAAGCGGGGTGCCCCGCCCCGCGCGGCGAGGGCTACCTTCGTGTCGAGCGAAGCGCCCGGCACAGGTGCGCGTCGCCGTGCCCGGACGTCCTCCTCGCCCACATCTCCTCTCGCCCTGGTCACGAGGATTGGGCGCATCGGGTCGCCTCGGGGCCGCTCACTTCTCTGGAATTTTGCCCAGGGCCTTGCCCAGCGTGGTCAGCAGAGCCTCTCCGGTATACGGCTTTGCGACGAAGTCGCTTGACGCCCGCGCCGACCACTTCGGCGACATCGCCGTTGGCGGTCGAACCGCTCGAGCCTACGATCTTGGCTTTTTGGGTCTATCGCCTTGATGGCGACCATCTTGGCCGGTCCGTCCATGACAGGTATGGCCATGTCCGTCAGAACCATCTACTCCACCGGGCGTCAGCTTCACCCCTCGATGTCCGGGCACGACGCGACCCCCGATTCTCTTCGGCCAATGTGTGTCACGTGTCCCGTAAATGCACGATTTCCCCGCAAATTTCGAAGGCACGCTCCATGCTTTGGAGCCTCCCATGCGCCCTCATGTCGTCGCCGTCCTCGCCTCCGTCGCCGCGTCCCTCGTGGCCACGTCGTTCGTCGCCTGCTCGAGCACGAGCGACGATCCTCGGGACAACGGTGGGTGCAGCAGTCCGGCGCAGGTCTCTACCATCACGACCGAGGAGGCCTGCGCCGTGGTCGAGGCTTCGATAGCGCGGGGGGGCGGACTCGGCACGGGTCAGGGGTACTCGCGATCCGACGGGT
>JAAFHV010000101.1 GCA_013297655.1 Myxococcales bacterium
ACGCGGGCAAGAACTGCGCGAGCCCCACGTACCCGAGATCGAGCGCGCGCCCCGTGAGGGAGAACACGTGCCAACCGATGACGACGGAGAGGACCTGGTAGCCGACGATGCTCGTCCCGCGGCTCGCGAGGTAAAATAGAAAGTCACGCGGCGGACGAACCATCTCGCGTGCCCTTCTAGTGGCAACGTTCTCGCGAAGCCAACGTCGTGCGCGAAACGCACCGTTCCCGCCGTTGGCAAAAGCGCGCGAACACCTATTTTTCAGGCACCTGCTGCACCGAACGAGGACCGCGCGGTCAGCGCCGAACGACCGAGGCCGAGCTGTCGCACACCTTCTGGCGGAACATCCCCGGAGGCATGCACTGCGCGTGGCAGACGGTCACGGAGCCCATCCCGATGTTGCCGAGCGCGATCGCCTGTCGCTGCTCGGTCGCTTCGTCTTTGCCGACGACCTTCTCTTCCTTGAAGAGCACGCAGGTGTCGTTCGCGTAGTACGTGGCCGAGTACCCGCCGCCGAACGGCTCGATCCGCGAGACGGGGAACATGCTCATCTCTTTGTTCACCTCCGCGGCGGTCATGCCGGGGGCGACGTTCCCATAGCCACCGCAGGCCGAGAGAGAGACACAGACGAGGGCGAGCGAGGCGAAGACGATTCTCATGGTGCTCCTGGTTGGGCGCATCGTGACGCTCGAGGGCGGCAGAGGATCGGCAAGAATTCATTTCAATCGCGTCTCGGTTCGGTCGAAATCGCGTGCGCGGGCCGCCACCCTCGGACTACGAGAAAGCGCCATGGCCATGGATCCCGAGTTCGTCGCTGATTGCCCCTACGGCCCCGGAGGGCTCCTCCTCGACGAGATCCTCGAGATCGACAAGGAGAACGGCCGCGTCGTGGCGCGCATGCCCACCCACGAAGATCTCCCCCTTACCCGCGAGCAGCGCGCGCACCCGCAGCGCCACCCGCGCCACGTCTCGGGCGGGCTCATGGTCCACATGACCGGCATGGTCGGCTTCGTCCACGCCTACTACGTGCTCGGCCTCCGTCACTCGGACGGGTGGGTCGGCTACGGCGGTCGCATCCACATGGCGAAATTCCTCGCCCTCGCGACCATGGGCGAGCCGATGATCCTCGAAGGACGCGCGACCCAAGTCCGCAAGATGGCAAAGAGTGTATTTTGCAGGTACGCGCTCGTGTTCACCCAGGGGGGCACGAAGATCTACGAGGGCGACCAGAGCGCGATGTGGATGCGACCCGACGAGGCCGTCGCCGCGCTCGCGAACGGCTGACGGCTCGTTCCGCGGGCCGGTAAACGACGGCGACGCGTTTTTTGCTCTCGAAACTCTCCAACGAAGCGATCATCCGCGCATGGAAACCTCTCGTCTCCCGCTCCCGGCGAACGCGCTCGCGGGGCAGAAGGTGCTCGTCACGGCCGGCGGGGGCTTCATCGGCTCGCGCGTCGTGCGGCGTGCGCTCGCGTGCGGAGCTTCGGTCTCGGTCCTCGTTCGACCGGAGGACGGCCGCGACCGCCTCTCCAACCTGGAGGGCGTGCGTTTCTACGAGGGTGACATCCTCGACGAGCCGGCGGTGACCCGCGCACTCGCGGAAGAAAAGCCCAACCTCGTCGTTCATACGGCGGGGCTCGTCGATTCGCGCCGCGAGCCCTCGCTCGTGCCCTCGATGATGCGACTTCACGCCCTCGGGATGGCCCATCTCCTGGAAGCCTCGCGTCTCGCGGAGGTGGCCCACGTCGTCGCGATCGGCTCTTCGGGCGAGTACGGCGCCTCGGCCGCGGTCTTCGCGGAGGACCGTATCGCGGAGCCAGTCGACCCTTACTCCGTGAGCAAGCTCGCCGCGACCGACCTCGCGATGACCTACGACCGCGCGTTCGGGCTGCCTTGCACGGTGGTGCGTCCGTTCGTGGTCTACGGCCCCGGGGAGCTAAAAAACCGAATCTTTTCGACCGTTTTCGGGAAGGCACTCGCCGGCGGGGGGGAGGTGGATTTCACCGCCGGCGAGCAAGTTCGCGACTTCGTCTACGTGGACGACGTCGCGGAGGGCATCTTGCGCGCGGCGCTCACTCCCGCGGCGCGAGGCCAGATCCTGAACCTCGGGATCGGCCGTGGCACCCGGGTGCGCGACGCGGTCACGATCGCGATCGCGGCCTCACAAAACCGCGTCATTCCTCTCTTCGGGAAGCTGCCCTACCGCCCCGGCGAGCCGCCGAGCCTCGTCGCAGACAACACCAAGATCGAAGCGATCCTCGGGTGGAGCCCGCCCACGTCGGTGGAGGAGGGGGTCGCGCTGACCTACGCCGCCTTCGTCGAAGCCGCGAAGGCTTGAGCCCGTCACCCACTCGGATACGTAAGTCGCCGAAAGCGCACACGAAACACCTGCCGCGACGGCGCGAGCGCGTGCCGCTCGGGTGGGCGCCGACCGCGGGTAGAGGGCTCACGTAGGCCGCTTCGTTTTTGAACGCCAAAGCTCACGCGCGCAACGATCACCGAGACCACGGCGCGACGGGCAAACGCGGGGTTTCGCGTACGTTCGTTCCAAAGAGGCGTGGCTTGACGTCCGCGCCGTGGAGAAGCTAGGACGGCGCAGGAGTAAAATGGAGAACGAGAGCGCTGAGGGATCTGCTGGGGCGGACGGATACTGGGCGGTCGTCCTGTGTGGTGGGCGCGGTAGCCGTTTGGGTCCGGTCACGAACGATCGCCCGAAGCCGCTCGTCGAGGTCCACGGCAAGCCCATCCTTTGGTACGTCTTCTTGTCGCTCTACCGGCACGGCGTCCGAAACTTCGTATTTCCCCTCGGTTACAAGGGGAAAATGATCGAGGAGTACATCCGCGACATCTCGCGGGGGATGGGCTGCCACATCGTTTGTGTCGACACGGGGGAGGACGCCGAGATCGCCGACCGCGTCGCGACAGTGCTCCCGTCCGTGCCCGATCACGCCGACTTCCTCATCCTCAACAGCGACACGATCTTCGACTTCGACATCGAGGACATGTACCGCCTCCACAAGAAGGAGAACGCGCTCGTCACGCTCTCTTCGGTGGAGGTCGTCTCGTCTTGGGGCCTCATTCTCCTCAAGGAGAACGGGAAGCTCGCGAGCTTCGAGCGCGAACGCAAAGTGCAGGAGCTTCGATCGAAGGAAGATCCGTCGATGTTCGGGGTGGTGAACTCGGGTATCGCCTGGCTCAGCAAAGACGCGTTCGAGTACGTGGATTTGCGCGTATCGCGCGATTTCGAGACGGACCTCTACTCCAAGCTCATCGAGATGGGCCGCGCGTCGCACTACTACCTCAAGGGGTCGTGGTTCCCGATCGACACGCCAAAAGATCTCAACATCATGAACCTCGGGCTCGGCGATAGGCACGAGAGCGGCGGCGTCACGAAAGCGGTGAAGGAGCGACTGACGTCGATCCACCGTTCGAACGGTCATCAGGAGAAGGCATGAGCAACACCACGACCGGCCCGGATCTCGTCAAATCGGCAGACCTTCTCAAGCGGTATCAGTACGGCGCGAGCTACGTCACCGACTACGCCGAGTTCCGCCAAAAGATCCTCGACAAGACGGTGGTTCCCCACCAGGTGGAGTTCCAGGCCGCTTCGCCCCGCAAGGAGATTTGCTGGCTCAAGTGCCCCTGGTGCTACGGCCTCTCCGCGACCGATACCGGCGAGCGTCTCGCGAAAGATCGCGCGATCGAGATCATGCACCAGATCGCCAAAGGTGGCGTGAAGAAGGTCATCTTCGCCGGCTACGCGACCGACCCGCTCTATTGCGATTATCTCGAGGATCTCCTCGAGGTTTCGGTCAATTACGGGCAGATTTTCGGATTCAACACGAAGGCGATCAAGACGAGCGCGCGCCTCTTGGAGATCCTCTCCACCCCGACCGTGGCGCCGAAGAGCTACCTCAGCATCAGCGTCGATGCGGGCAGCAACGAGGTCTACAACACCGCCCACGCGGTCGATAATCCCAAGTCGCGCATCTACGACCGCGTCGTCGACAACGTGAGCAAGCTCGCGAAGTCGCGCGCCAAGGGTGGCGCCTGGTTCGACCTCAGCGCGACCTACCTCATCAACGAGACCAACAACTCGAAGACCGAGGTCGCCAAGTTCATCAAAGACTTCCGCGACGCGGGGGCGAACCTGCTCCGCTTCACGTACCCGCAGCTCCCGAAGGACTTCGTGCCGGCGGCGGGGATCATCCCCTCGAAGCGCGACGTGGTTCAGTACACGTCCGAGCTCACCGAGCTCATCCAATCGGAAAATCGCCCCGATTGCCCGGTGCTCCTCGTCGACGCGGACAGCACCCACGACATCTTCCGCAAGCCGCGCACGACCCCGTGCTTCGCGTCGTTCATTTACCCGACGGTGGGCTTCGACGGCTGGCTCTACCACTGCTCACAATCGTCGGCGCCGAACTTCCGCGCGATGGCCCTCGGCGATCTCGCGAAGAGCGATTTTTGGGATCTCTATTACAACTACGACCCCCAGAACTTGCCGGAGCACTTCCGCGGCTGCGCGAAGAAGATGGAAGAGACCGGCTGCCGCTGTGATCGCAAGGAGCACGTCACGAACACCGGGGTGATCGCGAGCGGCGCGTTCGCCGATCTGCTCGACCCGGAGACGGCGTGACGGGCGAGCGCCCGCTCGAGGTCGCGATCCTGGGCGCGCGTGGCATCGGTCAGGTCCACGCGCGCATTTTTCGTGAGCTCGGCGCCAACGTGCGCGCCGTCCTCGGCACTTCCGAAGAGTCGGCCCGCGCGACCGCGAGCGCGATTTCCACGTCGCTCGGGATCGACGTAAAGCCCTATTTCGAGCTCGATCGGCTGCTCGCGGAGCCCGTCGCGCTCGACGCGGTGAGCATTTGCACGCCGCCGCGGCTCCACTTCGATCACCTCCGCGCCGTGCTCGACCGGGGAATACCGGCGTTCTGTGAGAAGCCGCTCTTCTGGGAAGAAGGCGCTTCGCACGAGTCGATCGGCGCCAAGATCGACACGATCGCGGCGCACCCGAACCGGCGCCTGTTCGTGAACACGAGCAACGCCGCGTTCGTCGACGCCGTCCGCGCGAGACTGCCCGCGCCCGAAGCGGCGAAGAGCTTCTCTTTTCGTTTTTACACGAGTGGCCCTTATCGCGGGCGCGACATCGCGGTCGATCTCACGCCGCACGCGCACTCGCTCTTGCTGCGTTACTTCGGGCTCCGCGCCATTCGTGGCTACGAGGCCACCGTCACGGAGACGCGCTACCAAGCCCGCTTCGACTACGGCGGCGCGGAGGTGACACTCGACTTCCAAGAGGGCGGCGAGCCGAACGCGCTCGGGTTCTCCGTCGACGGCCGCGAGATGCGGCGCGTGCAAGAGGGGCGCGGCGCGACCTACCGCGTGTTCCTCCTCGACGTCGAGACGAACGAAAAGGTGCCCGTCGACGATCCGTTCGCGACCTACATCGCGCGCTTCACGAGGAGCGTCCGCGAGCGCGACACGACTGTTTGGGCAACCGAGTGGGAAGAAGCGTCGGCGAACCTCCGCCTCATGGCCGAGGTGCTCGCGACGGGGCCGAAGAACACGATTCAGGGGTAGCGCATGTCTATGTTTGGCGGCATCTACAAGGGTAAGTCCGCAGTCGTCACCGGGCACACGGGCTTCAAGGGCTCGTGGATGAAGCTCTGGCTCGAGCGCCTCGGCGCGAACGTGAGTGGGTATTCCCTCGCGCCGTCCACCGAGCCGAATCACCACGATCTACTGAAGGTCGAGGCTCCCTCCACCGGATCGACGATCGGCGACATCCGCGATCTCGACGCGCTCAAAGCGCACTTCGCGAAGCACGCGCCGGAGGTGGTGTTTCACTTGGCGGCGCAGGCCTCCGTGCTGCACTCGTACGGGCACCCGATCGAGACCTTCGGCACCAACGTGCTCGGCACCGCGAACGTGCTCGAGGCCGCGATCGCGTCGCCCACCGTGCGCGCTGTCGTCGTCGTAACTACCGACAAGTGCTACGAAAACAAGGAGTGGCTCTGGGGCTACCGGGAGAACGATCCCCTCGGCGGGCACGACCCCTACAGCGCCTCCAAGGCCTGCGCCGAGCTCGTCGCCGCGAGCTACGCCAAGTCGTTCGCCTCCCGTGGCGATCGCGCGACGCGCCCGCTCCTCATCGCGACGGCGCGCGGCGGAAACGTGGTCGGCGGCGGCGACTGGACCTTGGACCGCATCATCCCCGACGTCATGCGCGCGGCGGCGAAGGGCGAGCCGGTGAAGATCCGGAACCCGCACAACACGCGCCCGTGGCAGCACGTGCTCGAGCTCTTGTCCGGTTATCTCCTCGTCGGTCAGCGGCTCCTCGAAGGGCGCACCGAGATCGCGGAGGCCTGGAATTTCGGACCGAACCCGGAGTCGAACCTCACCGTCGGCGATCTGCTCGAGGTCATGAAAGAGGTTTGGCCGGCGGTGAAGCCCGAGATCGCGCCGCGGGTCGGCGATCCGCACGAAGCGAAGCTTCTCATGCTCGACAGCACGAAGGCGCGCCGAATCTTGGGCTGGGGCCCGGTGTGGGGCATTCGGCAAACGCTCGAGCGGACGACCGATTGGTATCGCGCGCACTCGGAGTCCGGGAAAATCATCACCGCGCAACAGATTGACGAATACAGCGCACAGGCTGCAAAGCAGTCAGCGGTTTGGGCCAAATGAGCGAATCTAAGTTGAAGTGCCGGTTTTGCCACGCGGCGGTATCCCTCCCGTTCATCGACCTCGTGAACGCGCCGCCGTCGAACTCGTTCGTATCGCCCGCGCGCCTGAGCGAGCCGGAGCCGTATTTCCCGCTCAAGGTGTTCGTCTGTGAGCAGTGCTGGCTCGTCCAGGTGGACGAGTTCAAGAAGTTCGACGAGATCTTCAGCGCCGATTACGCCTACTTCTCGTCGTTCTCGCGCACGTGGCTCAAGCACTGCGAGACGTACGTCGAGAAGATGAGCGCGCGCCTCGGCCTCGGGGCGAAGTCGTTCGTCGTCGAGGTGGCGTCGAACGACGGGTATCTCCTCCAGTTCTTCGTGAAAGCGGGAGTGCCCTGTTTGGGTATCGAGCCGACGGCGAGCACCGCCGCCGCCGCCCGCAAAATTGGCGTCGACACCAAAGAAGTATTCTGGGGCAAGGCCTCTGCCGAAGCCCTCGTCGCCGAGCGCGGCAAGTGCGACTTGATGCTCGGAAACAACGTGCTCGCGCACGTGCCGGACATCAACGACTTCGTCGCCGGCTTCGCCCACGCGCTCGCCCCCACGGGTACGCTCACCTTCGAGTTCCCCCACCTCTTGAACTTGATTCGCTTGAATCAGTTCGACACCGTGTACCACGAGCACTTCAGCTACCTGTCGCTCGGCGCGGTGCGCTCGATCCTCGCTGCGCACGGTCTCACCGTGTACGACGTGGAGGAGATCCCCACCCACGGCGGCTCGCTGCGCGTGTTCGCGCGCCACACCGCGCACATCTCGCTCATTGTGACGGACGCGGTCGCTGCCCTCGATCGTCGCGAGGAAGAAGCGGGGCTTCGAGCGGCTTCGGGATACGCCGGTGTGCAGCGCGCGGCAGACGACATCCGCGCCTCGGTGCTCGAGTTCCTCTATGCGCAGCGGCGCGCCGGAAAACGCGTCGCGGCGTATGGCGCGGCGGCGAAGGGGAACACCCTCCTCAACTATTGCGGCATCAAGGGCAACGAGCTCATCTCGTTCGTCGTCGACGCCTCGCCACACAAGCAGGGGCTCTTCCTCCCCGGCAGCCGCATCCCGGTCGTCGCCGAGGAGCGCCTCCGCCAAGACAAGCCCGACTTCGTGGTCATTCTCCCCTGGAACATCCGCGACGAAATCGAGGCGCAGCTCGCCTACGTGCGCGAGTGGGGCTGCAAGTTCGTCACGTTCGTTCCGGGCACCAAGATCGACTGAGGGTCACGCTGTCGTGGCTGTGCGGGCTCGCCGGATCGACATGGGTCGAACCGAGCGGGCCCGAGTCGTTTCTATGTAGAGCGCACGCATACCTCGGCCTCGCCGCTCGCCCACGCGATCGCACGCGATCCGTCGCACGCTGATGCGCGACGGATCGTGCGTAGACGCGAAGATTTGTCAGAGATCGACGAGGGTGCCGAGCTCCACGACCCGCTCGGGGGGCAAGTCGAAGTACGCCGTCGCGGGGCGGGCGTTGCGGGCGAGGAGCGCGAAGAACGACTCTTCGACCGCGCCCATGTCGTTCGCGTTGGTGGCGACGAAGCTCTCGCGGCCGAGGAAGTACGTCGCCTCCTTGAGGTTCACGTCGAGGCCGTGACGCTTCTTCGCGAGCGCGAGCGCCTTCGGCACGTTCGGGGTGTCCATGAACCCGAAGCGCACGTTCACGCGGTAGACGCCGTCGGCGAGCTTCTCGACCTCGACGCGATCGCGCGTCTCCACGTAGGGCTCGCGCGTCTCGGTGACGGCGACGAGCACGATCTCGTCCTCCAGCGTGCCGAGGCGCTCGGCGTGGCAGGTGAGCACGGTAGGCACCCCAGTGGGGCTCGCGCCCATGAACACGCCGCAGCCGCGCTTTCGCTGCACGTCCGGGAGGCCTTCGAGGAATGCCTCCGTGGTCTTCGATTTTTTCGCCACGATCTTCGAGAGGAAGAAGCGCCCGCGACGCCACACGATCATCATCACGAGGAACACCGCCGCGATCGCGACCGGAACCCAGCCGCCGTCTTTGAACTTCATCGCGTTGGCGACGAAGAACGGAATGTCGAACGCGAGAAAGAACGCGAGGATGATGCCCGCGACCGGGAGCGGCCACTTCCAGTTTTCACGCATCACGGTGAAGAACGCGATGCTCGTGATCGCCATCGTGCCGGTGACGGCGATGCCATAGGCGGCGGCGAGGCGGCTCGACTCCTTGAACGCGAGCACGAGCGCGATGCACGCGACCATGAGGAGCCAGTTGATCTCGGGCACGTAGATTTGCCCCTCCGCGTCCTTCGACGTGTGGCGGATGGTGACGCGCGGGAAGTACCCGAGGCTTATCGCCTGCTGCGTGAGCGAGAACGCCCCCGAGATGAGCGCCTGCGACGCGATGACGGTGGCGAAGGTGGCGAGCGCGACGAGCGCGTAGGTGTAGTTCCCGCCCGGCGACATCGCGAAGAAGGGCGACGATGCCGCCTCCGGGCGCGTGAGCAAGATCGCGCCCTGCCCGAAGTACGCGAGCAAGAGGCACGGGAGCACCACGACCAACCATGCGTATCGAATCGGCTTTTTACCGAAGTGACCCATGTCGGCGTAGAGGGCCTCGCCGCCGGTGACGGCGAGCACGACGGAGCCGAGGACCATGAATCCGTGCCGGCCGTGATGGAAGAAAAACGCGACCGCGTAGGTGGGCGAGAGCGCGCGGAGCACCTCCGGGTTGTGCGACATGTGGTACGCGCCGAGGCCTCCGATCGTCAGAAACCAGAGCCCCATCACGGGACCGAACACCACCCCGACCGTATTCGTGCCGCGGCTCTGGATCGAGAAGAGGCCGATCAGGATCACGACGGTGAGCGGGATCACGTAGGGCGTGAAGATCGGCGAGACCGTCTTCAGACCCTCGACCGCCGAGAGCACCGAGATGGCGGGAGTGATCATGCCGTCGCCGTAGAGGAGCGCCGCGCCCGCGATGATGAGCACCGCGAGCGCGGTGATGGGTCGTGTCTTCGAGGCGCGGATGCGCTCCGGCAAGAGCGCGAGGAGCGCGAGGATCCCGCCCTCCCCGCGGTTGTCGGCGCGCATGATGAACGCGAGGTATTTCACCGTCACGACGAACATGAGCGACCAGACGATGAGGGAGAGCACCCCGAGCACGTTGTCGTGGTTCGGCTCCACCCCGTGCGGACCATGCATGCATTCTGCAAGGGTGTAGAGCGGGCTCGTCCCGATGTCGCCGAAGACGACGCCGAGGGCGCCGAGCGCGAGCGCGCCGAGGCTGCCGTGCGGAGCGTGACCTCGATCGGCCGACGGTGGGATGTCCGACACGCGCGATGTGGGCGGCACCGAGGTGCGCTGCGCGGGCGGCGTGCTCTTCTTCGCGGGGCGCTCGGAGCTCGCCTTCGTGGCGACCTCGGCTGCGTCGCTCGCGGGGGCCGCATCGTCGGTGTCGGCGGCGTCCTCGGCGGGGGAGGTGTCGTTCGGATCGGCGGGCTCGCTCATGTGCGCCGAAGGCTACTCACTGCGTGACAGGTTTCGCTCCAAAAAACGTGGGCGAAGCCTGACGGATTCGTGACGTCCGGGTTTCTACACTGAAGACGTGATGAACGTCGACGCCCCCATGGCCCCCAGAAAACCCCACTTTTCCCCGCTGAAGATGGCCCCGTTCATCCTCGTCCACGTCGTCGCGGTCGTCGGTGTGGTCGCCTCGGGCTTCTCCTGGAAGGGCCTCGCCCTCGCGGTCGCTCTCTATTTCGTCCGCATGTTCGGCGTAACGGCTGGCTACCACCGGTACTTCTCGCACCGCACCTTCCGCACGAGCCGCGTGTTCCAGTTCTTGCTCGCGGTCCTCGCCGTCACGAGCACGCAGAAGGGGGTGCTCTGGTGGGCCGCGCACCACCGCCACCACCACAAGGCGAGCGACAAGCCCAACGACGTGCACAGCATGGCGCGCGACGGCTTCCTGTGGTCGCACGTGGCGTGGATCCTCGCCGACCAAAACGACGGCACCGACGAGAAGCGGATCTCGGATTTGACCCGCTATCCCGAGCTCCGGTGGCTCGAGAAGGTCCACCTCCTCCCCGTCGTCGCGATGGGCGTCGTGCTCTTCCTCGCGGGCGGCTGGAAGGCGCTCTTGTGGGGCTACTTCGTGTCGACGGTCGCGCTGTGGCACGGCACCTTCACGATCAACTCGCTCTGTCACTACATCGGCAAGCCGCGCTACCGCACCGGCGACGAGAGCAAGAACAGCTTCTGGCTCGCGCTCCTCACTATGGGCGAGGGCTGGCACAATAACCACCACTACTACCCGCGCTCCACCGCGCAGGGCTTCTACTGGTGGGAGATCGATCCCACGTTCTACGTGCTGAAGGCGCTCTCGTGGGTCGGCGTCGTGTGGGACCTCCACGTGCCTTCCGAGGCCGTGAAGAGCGCGATGCGCGTGGCCGAGCCGGTGGCTCCCGAAGCGGTCGCGATCCCGGTGCCGCTCGAGGTGGCCACGTCCGACGCCGAGTGACACTCCCGCGACGCAGCCGAAGCGTCGACAGCGCCCACGGAACCTCGCGGTTTCGTGGGCGTTTTTACTGCAAAGTGGCATTCGCAGGTGCGCGGGAATTACGCATCGCAAGGTTCGTGGTGCGTGCACGGAAACCGCGCTAAGACACCCGCGCGCGGCGTTCCAGAACGGGAAAAAGCGCCTCTCGAGACGAGGCACGAATCCCGCAACGGAGCGCACGAGCTACCCCGAGATCGACGATGTCCGCCACCGAGACTCCCTCCTCCACCCGCACCGAAAAAGAGCTCATCGCCGCGTCGCGCACGTTCGCGATCGAGTCGAAGGCGAAGAGCTGGGCCATGTTGCTCGGCACGTTGGGCGTGCTCGCGGCCTTCTGGGCTGGCGCCGCGCTCCTGCCGTACACCGCGCTTCGTCTGCTCTCGGGCGTGCTCGCCGGGCTCACCATCGTGCGGATGTTCATCGTCTACCACGACTACATGCACGGAGCGATTCTGCGCGGCTCCGGCGCGGCGCGCGCCATCCTCTACGCGTACGGCATCCTCGTGATGACCCCGCCCCGCGTGTGGAAAGAGACGCACAACTACCATCACGCGAACACGGCCAAGATCATCGGCTCGCACGTGGGCTCGTACATCATGGTGACCACCGGGATGTGGGCCAAGATGAGCGGTCGCGAGCGCTTCATGTACAAAGCCGTGCGCCATCCGCTCACGATCCTGTTCGGTTACTTCACGGTGTTCATGCTCGGCATGGGCGTCTCGCCGTTCCTTCGGTCGCCAAAGAAGAACTGGGACTCCGCGCTCTCGCTCGTCTTCAACTGGACGATGACCGCGCTCATCATCTGGAAATTCGGCTTCGTCGCGTTCCTCCTCGGGTACTTCGTGCCGCTCGCGGTGGCGATGGCTTCCGGGGCGTACCTGTTCTACGCGCAGCACAACTTCCCCGAGATGAACGTGCAGCCGCGCCACGAGTGGAGCTACGGACGCGCCGCGCTCGAGTCGTCGAGCTACATGAAGATGGGCGCCGTGATGCGCTGGTTCACGGGGAACATCGGCTTCCACCACGTGCACCACCTGAACCAGCAGATCCCGTTCTACCGTCTCCCCGAGGCGATGGCGGCGATCCCCGAGCTCCAAGATCCGCCAACCACGTCGCTCGGCCTGTCCGACATCTTGAACTGCTTCAAGCTCAAGTTGTGGGACCCCGACGCCGGCAAAATGGTCGGTTACCCCGAGGCCTGACCGACCGTCGCGCCGAGCACCGCGCGACCTCGATCGATGCAGGACGCACGCGGTGCGATGCGCGATGTGCGATGCGCGCCGTAGGTCAGTCAGTCGGAGCCGGTGCGGCGGGCGGCTTTTTTCTCGCTCGTGGCGCGCTTGTCGCCGAGCCTCCGTGCGATCGCGCCGCGAGACGGTTTGGTCTTCTTGCGCGGGACCTTGGGGGTGAGCGCGACGAGCAACAGAGCCGCGAGCTTCTCGCGCGCGTCCTCGAGGTTCTTCTTGCGGTCGCGGGTGCGCTGGCTCACGACCTGGATGCACCCGCTCGCGTCGAGGCGGGTGCGGGCGGCGGCGCGGACGAGGGCCTTTTCGTGATCGCGAAGGCCAGGATCTTCTTCGAACGCGTAGCGAAGATCGATCTTGGTCTCGACCTTGTTCACGTTCTGACCGCCCGGCCCCGACGAGCGCGACGACTCCCACGTAAGCAACGCGCCTTGGGCGGAAAACTTAGGACTTACGAGCAGATCGGGCTCACTCACGGGACGGGCCTCTCGGTCGAGACGACGATGCGGGTGCCAGCGATGACACCAATCGGGAGGAGGAATAGCCCGATCCCGGGGACGAGCAAGAGCAGCGCAGTGGTGAGGCCGAACCCGAGCACCGCTCCGAAGTGATCGGAGAAGAACCGCAACCGGTCGCGGACCCCCATGTTTCGGAGCGAGAACGGGTAATCGAGGAGGTCCCACGCGGCGAGCAGCGCGACCACCGTGAGCTTGAGCGGAATGGTAACGACCGCGAGCGGCGGGAAGAGGAAGCTCATCCCCGCGAGCATCACGAGGAGCGGCAACCCCACGAAGAGCCCGAGGAGCGTGACCTTGAGCGACGCGAAAATCGCGGGGAAAAAGCTGGGCCCAGTGCGCGCGGGGCCGCCGAGGTGGGCCTCCTGGCGCTGCGACAGGGCGTCGAGGGCGAACCCGGAGAGCGGTTGCGCGAGGGCGGCCGCGAGCACGAACGAGAGCAGGATGGTGACGAGCCAGAGCAAGATCTTGAGGAACCACACCGCGGCGGTCGCAACGCCATCGGCGTGCTCGATCTTGTCGACCAACGCGCTCGTCCCGGCGATGCCGACGGACGCCAACGCGACGAGGATCACGCCGCACAGCACCACCGGCACGATCGCATAGGGCCAAAGCCCAGGACGCATGACGAGGAAGCCGAGCGCGCGGAAGACCGAGAGCACGCCTTTTCCGAGGCTCGGATCGTCTGGCTTCGCGGCGTTCATGACGTGCGCACCGTAACCACCCTCGCGCCCGCTCGAAAGCCCGTTCTCGACGAGGGGAGCACGACGATGGAACGAAAAGGATCGCGTGCGGAGCGGCCCGTCTCCCGTTAGATCTCTCGCGATGCGTACCGTTCTTCCATTGGCGCTCTCGTGCGTTCTGCTCGGCGTGGGCTGCTCGAAGTCCGATCTCGGGCACGTCGACGGAGCGCGCCTCCTCCCTCGCGAGGATGGAACCGCGACCCTGGTGGTGGAAGGTTGGCCGGACATCACGCTCTCGCACGACGAGATCGGAGGCCGAACGAACGTGGAGATCGCCTACGTGCGGTCGAGCCATGTCGTCTCGTGGAAGGCGATGGACAGCCGCTGGGAGAACGGCGTGTGGCTCGGCGCGAACGTGGTGCGCGCCCCGAAGACCGACACCCCGAGCGACTTTCCGACCGCCGCCGGCGCGCTGCTTCTCACGGAGAAGGATCAAAACGTCGTGATGGTGGAGTCGCGCGCGCGCGGAAAAGCCGTGCTCGCCGGCGTGCTCGTGAAGGCGGGCGAGACCGAAGGTCCGACCTGGGAAAAGCGCGTCGAAACGCTCGCAGCAGACGAACGCGCGGAGCTCACGAAGGCCTTCGAGTCCGTGCTCCTCGATCCCAAATCGGCGCCTGCTTCCCTGCCCCGCGCGGTCACGTTCGTCGACGTGGAGAAGCTCCCGGCCGACAAGCTGCTCGCGCGGGTGACGCCGATCGTGACGGACAAGGAGCCGGTCGGGGCGCTCGGGGCGAGCCTCGTGCTGCGTGTGCTCGCGGCCAAGGGCGCCGGCGCGGGAAAGCTCGCCTGCCAGGGTCTCTCGAGCAGGCCGTGGAAGCTCGAGGAGCCAGATCCGAACAAGAAGCTCATGCTCGACGCGATGCTGATGGCGATCGCGAAAGAGGGGCTCGATTGCGCGGCGGTCGACGCGATCGTGAAAGAAGATCCGTGCGCGTCGCTCCTTCGTTGCGGAGAGAAGGGCCCGGTGCTCCCGAACGAGACGAGCGACCAGGCCGAGCCGCTCTGCGCCGAAGCGGCCTTGAAGAAGAGCGTCGACACCGAGCTCGCTCGCCCGCGTGCGGAGGTGCTCCTCGACCCCCACCCGGGGCGGACCTCGGGCTGGGCTTACGCCGCTTTCGTCTTGGGAAAAAGGCCCGCCTTGGCCGATGTAGACAAGCGCCACATGCGCCGGCTCTACGCCATCGTCCAGCCGAAGGGCCCTGCCTGCGAGACGATCGCAGAGGCGGGCAAGCCCTGCCACGCCGAGCCCCACCTGCTCCGCGATCTCGTGTGCCGCAACGACGGTGAGACGATCGCGGTCGGCACGATCAAGCTCCGCGTTTCGGACGAGAAGAAGACGCTCTCGGACGTGCAGACGTCGCCCCCGCCGTGACCTCCGCGCCTCCGGGCTGCGTCGGCACGGGAGCCTTCGGCGCGGCGCGCTTGCGGGCCGGCTTCGCCTCCGTCGGCGCGGCGCGCTTGCGGGCCGGCTTCGCCTCCGTCGGTGCGGGCGCAGGTGTTCCTCGAGCGGGCTCGCTCGCCGAGGGCTCCGTCTTGCGCACCTCCTTGTAGAGCTCGAGCTCCTCCAGGCTCTTCGGCCACTCTTTGCCGAGGAGCCGCGAGAGCGCACGATCGGCGAGCAGCTTGCCGTCGGTTTGGCACGTGGGGCAGTAGTTCGCCTCGTTGTTCGCGTAGCGGATCCGCTGCACCTTCGTACCGCACGCGGGGCATGGCTGCCCGTGCTTGCCGTGCACGGCCATGTCGGGTCGAAACGCGGTCACCGTCTCGGGGAACTCGTCTCCCGATTCGAGCAAAAGGCGGTCGCGCCACTCGCTGAGGGAGGCGCGTGTCGCTTCGTAGAGGCGCACGATCTCTTCGTCGGTCAGGCGCGACACGACCTTGATCGGCGAGAGCTTGGCGCGGTGAAGGAGCTCGTCGGAGTACGCGTTTCCGATGCCAGAGAAGTGGCGCGGATCGGTGAGCGCGCGCTTCAACGTGTGGTTCCCCTCGAGGAGGCGCGCGCCGAACGATTTCACGTCGATCTCGAGCGGCTCGAGGCCGCCCGGGTCCATCGCGCGCAGGGCCTCACGCCCGGCGAGCACGTGGAGGCTCGCGCGTTTGTGCGAGCTTGCCTCGGTGAGCAACACGGTGTGATCGGGAAAATCGATCGCCGCGAGCCCCACCTTGCCCGGCGGCTTCGTGCCGGCAGGGCGGAGCCGAAATCGCCCCGAAATCATGAGGTGCACGACGAGGAAGAGCTCACCCTCGAACGCGAGCACGACACGCTTCCCGAGCCGCTCCACTGCGACGAGCCGCTTCCCTACGAGCGCCTCCGGCTTGGGCTCGTAGGTGCGAAGGACGAACGGGCTCGCGAGGCGGAGCCCCACGAGCGCCTTCCCGACGAAGCGGCGCTCGAGGTGCGATCGGTAAAGCTCGATGTCCGGAAGCTCGGGCATAGCGCGTGCAGCTTACACGCACCTCCGCGCCGGGCGGAAGCAAACGTCGCCCACGCGCGGAAGGGGACGACGGCTCGGCTCAGAGACCCTGCACCGCGCCGCGGTCGGCGCCACCTACACGCGCGACCCCGTAAAAGTCGGTGGCGGGAGCGCGACTCGCGACGCTGGTCTTGCGCGCAGGCGAGCCGGTGCGGGGCTCGGGGGGTACGGCGTTGTCGAGGCTCGGATCGGCCTTGAGGTAGTCCGCGCCGTCGGCGGCGATGCCGCTGTAGTTGTTCGCGTTGCCGAAGAGGAGGTTGTTCTCGTGGACGAGCTGCGGGATCGGCCCCGTGAGGTTCAACGCGAACGTCTTCTGGTTCACGAAGATGTTGTTCGAGTAGGTGAGCACCGGCGGGTACGTCGAGCCGGTCGACAAGATGCCTTCGCCGTTGTTCGCGAAGGTGCAGTTGAGCACGCTGACGTCGGCCTGCCCGTAGTAGCCGTAGATGTAGATTCCACGCGTGTTGTCGTGAAAATACGTATTCTGGACGACGACCTTCGGCGCTCCGCCGGAGCTCGACGGGTACACGTAGAGGCCGTAGCTCTGCACCGCGGCCGCGGTCCCGCCGAGGTTCGCGCCGTCGATGCGCGTCTCCTGGGGGCCGTTCGGCTGCACGTAGATGGTGCCAGCGACCGCGATCGCCTCCAACTTCGCGCGGCCGCTCGCGGTGATCTGACCTCCCGTCCCGCGGATCGTGACGCTGTCGAAGCCGGTGCCGACCGTGATGGTGCTCACCTTCGTGTCGTTCGCGTTCACGCCGATGATCGAGAGTGTCTTGCCGGCAGTTCCGGTGATGCTGACGGACTCGGGGTACTGCTGCGCCTTGAGGCAGATGGTGCCGCCGGTGGGCGACAGGGCGCTGACCGCGTTCGCGAGCGTGGCGTAGTCGCCGGGGACCTGGGTTCCCGTGCACGCGAACTCGCAGCGACCCATCGTGCAGGTCTGGTCGGCGCGGCAAAAGGCGCCGCCGCAGGAGATGCGGCTCGTGGGAACGGGTGCGCCATCCTGCAGGACGGGACCGCCATCGGTGGGGATCTTCGCGCCGTCCGGGAGCGTGGCCGGGGCTCCATCCGGGAGCGTCGCGGGTGCTCCGTCCGGGAGCGTCGCGGGCGCGCCGTCCGGGAGCGTGTCGGTGTAGCCCTCACGCTCTGCTGGCGACGTCGCACAAGCAGCAAAGAGCGCAGCACTCGAGACGAGCGCGAGCATGGCGAGCTTGGAGGTTTTGGTCAGCCGAGGAAGTCCCATGACCGCACGTACGGTTCGTTCCTGGGAACCTTCCCTCGACGCCCGAGCCGCGCGAAACGCGGACGAAACGAGAAGCGAAGTGACGACGGACCGTGCCTACGCGCGCGAGACTGCGAAACGAGTACGCGCATAGGCACGGCGGAGAGGAACCAACGCAAGCGAAGCGAAGATGAGCAAGGAAGGAAGGAAGCGTGACGGACGAAGACGATGCGGTCCCTCTCCTCACGACGACCGGGCCCCGAAAGCTCCCAGTCTCGTGCGGCGCGATGACCTAAGAGCAGCGTTCGTGCCACGCCTCCGCGTTGCCTCATCTTCCCGTGTTTGTTCCGTTTTGGCGCCGAGCCATGGCCATCGTGCTCATGCGACGGCCGTCCTGGCGGGACATTCGTGTCATGCACGCGAGGACGCACACGCACGGTCTCAGTCGACGCCGAAGGTGACCTCGAACGCTCCCGGCTGCGGACCACCGCGGCCCATGTCACGCCTCACCGAGCTGCCCGCATCGAGCAACCCCACGAGCGAGGCATAGGGGAGGTCGTTGGCGGTCCGGAGCACGAGCAGGTCGGAGCGACCGTCCTTCGGATCCTTGTGGAGCCCGTATGCGCGCCACTCTTCGGCGATGGCCTTCGAGAGCTCGGGGTAGGACACGTGCTTCACCTTACCGTCTTGCTGCATGACCTCGCGCTTCGCGACCTCCGTCGCGTGCACCACGTTGTCGCCCTCTTTCCACGTGAGGACGAACGTGTCGTTCTTGCGCGCGTCGACCACGAGCTTGCGCGGCATCACCTCCGGCGCCTCGTCGTGCGGACCCGCGATCTGCGACGACGCGTCGAGGCGGCCGGTGCTGGAGAGGCACTGCGTGAGCAGCAAAAACGAGATCGTGACGACCAACAGATCGATCATCGGGATGAGGTTCACCTCGCTGTCGACCCCACGCCGCCGGCCCTTCGATTCCGTTCCGATCATTCCCATGACGACCTCCCGCGCACGCTCGCGATGGGCGAACGATGCATGCGCGGAAGAGGCCTCGGCGGGTCAGTAGTTCCCGAAAATGTCGTATTTTCGCGGCATTGGAAACTTATGCCGCGGCCGGACCGAGGCCCATCCGCGTGAGCAGCGCGTCCACCTGCGGATCGCGTCCGAGGAAGTCTCGGTAGAGCTCCTCCGGCGCCGCTTCATCGCCGCGCGCGAGGATCGTCTCGCGGAACGCGCGGCCCACGTCGCCGGAGAGAACGCCGTCGGCCTTGAAACGGGAGAAGGCGTCCGCGTCGAGCACCTCGGCCCACTGGTACGAGTAGTAACCCGCGGCGTAGCCATACGGGCTCCCGAAGAGGTGGGCGAACGAGGCGATCATCGCGTAGTCGTCCGGCAGCTTCGCGGGGGAAAAAGGCTGAAACGCGTCGCGGGCGAAGGTCTGCAGCTCCGCGTCGGTCGCCCCGGTCGCCTCACGGTGCATGCGCAGATCGACGGTGGAGAACCCGAGCTGGCGCATGAGCATGTTCGCGGCACGGAACGTTCGCGCGGCGCGCATGCGGGCGAGCATGTCGGCCGGCAGCGGCGCTCCGGTATCGACATGGCCCGCCACCAATCCGAGCCCTTCGTTCTCCCAAGAGAAGTTCTCCGTGATCATCGAAGGTAGCTCGACGAAGTCGGCGAGCACGCGTGTGCCCGCGAGCCCGCGCTCCTGCACCGTGGACAGCACGTGGTGCATGAGGTGGCCCACCTCGTGGAACAGGGTCTGGACCTCGCGGTGGGTGAGGAGCGCGGTCTTCGCACCCGCCGCTTTCGGCGTCATGTTGCCGACCACGACCGCCAAGTTCTCGCTCGCGTGCGGCGTACCGGGGAGGCGATCTTGCATTCCGCCCATCCACGCGCCGTCACGTTTGTCGGAGCGGGGGAAGAGATCCATGTAAAATGCACCAATACGCCCGCCGTCGCGATCGCGCACGACGTAGGGGAGCACGTCGGGGTGCCACGAGCGGGGGCCGCCCCCGGGCTCGTCGTTCGTCCACGCGTCGACGGTGACGCCGTAGAGCTTCTGGAGGATCGTGTAGAGGCCCGTCGACACACGATCGAGGGGAAAATAAGGGCGCAGCGCCTCGTCGTCGAAGTCGTAGCGCTGCTTTCGGAGCTTCTCGGCGTAGAACGCGACGTCCCACGGGGAGAGCGGGAGCACGTCCTTTCCGAACGTCTCGGCGACGAACGCGTCGAGCTCGCGGTTCTCGCGCTCGAACGCGGGGAGGAGCCGCGTGCGCAGGTCGTCCACGAACGCTTGCGCCTTGGCCCCCGTCTTCGCCATGCGATCGGAGAGCACGAGCTCCGCAAAATCGGGGAACCCGAGGAGCGTCGCTTTCTCTTTTCGGAGGGCGAGGATCTCCTTCGCGAGGGCGAGGTTCTGCGGCGCGCGCGTGACGTTCGCGCGGTAGAGCTTCTCGCGGAGGGCGCCGTTCTCTCCGTAGGTGAGCACTGGCACGTAGACCGGCGCGTGGAGCGTGACGAGGAAGCCTGTTTTCCCGGCCTTGGTGGCCGCCTCCGCCATCTGCGCGACGATGCCCTCCGGCACCCCCGCGAGCTCGGCACGATCGACGACGTGGACCGCGAACGCGCCCGTCGCGTCGACCACGTTCTGCGAATAGAGGAGCGTCTTCTGCGACAGCGACACGTCGATCTGCGAGAGCCGCGCCTTGCCTTCGGCGTCGAGCTTCACGCCGTTCTTCACGAAGTCGACGAGCGTCTTCTCGAGGATGCGCTTCTTGCCGCCGGTGAGGGCCTTCGCCTCGGGGGTAGCGGCGAAGGCCTCGAGCGCCGCGAAGAGCGGAGCCGAGAGCAGGATACCGCTGTAAAATACACTGATCGCCTCCTGCACGGCGCCGTAGGCCTCACGGAGCTCGGGGGTGCCGGCGACCGACTCCAGGTGTCCGGCGACCCCGAGCGCGGCGTCGAGATCTTTCGTCGCGACGTCGAGCGCGCCCATGGTCGCGTCGTACGTGAGGCGGCCTTCGGCGTGGGCCTTCACGATCGCGTCAAGCGCGGCTTGCGACGAGGCGACGAGGGCGTCGACCGCGGGCCGAACGTGCTCGGGACGAACGACGTCGAAAGGGAGGCTACCGGTGATGCCGAGGAGGGGGTTTTCGAGGGCCATGTTCCCGAATCGTATGCACACTTCGCGACGTGTGCGAGCGATCCGAGGCGAGCGCAGGCACGCTTTGTCTTCCCGTGGATCGGGGGCGATCGAAGGAGAATGCAGCGCGCGGGGGGATCAGGGCCGGAGCGCGGCGAGCCCTCGGCTCGCGAAGGTGAGCCCGCAGAGCTTGTAGAGCAGCCTCGCGCCCACGTTGGCGTCCCACTCGTCGCCGTCGGGGCCGGGGGCGACCTCGTTCAAGTCGAAGCCCACGATCGTCTTTTTTGCGCGCACGACCTCCGACAGCAAGAACACGGCCTCCGCGAGGTCGAGACCGCCCGGGACCGGCGTGCCGGTGTGGGGACAAAAGCGAGGATCGAGGCCGTCGATGTCGAACGAGACCCACACCCGCGACGGGAGCTTGCTCACGATCTCGGCGGCGATCGCGGCGAACGTCTCCCCGCGCAGCTTGCGCCGTGACATGTCGCGATCGAAGTACACGCTGACCCGTTCGCCTCGCGCCTTCGTGTACGCCATCTCCTCTTCGCAGACGTCGCGAATGCCCACTTGCACGAGCGAGGTGACAGCGGGGATCTCGTCGAGCACGTTTCGCATGATCGACGCGTGCGAGTACGTGAAGCCTTCGTACGCATCGCGGGTGTCGGAGTGGGCGTCGAAGTGGAGCACCCCGAACGACGGCTCGACCTCCGCCATCGCCGCGATCGCGCCGAGCGGCACGGAGTGGTCACCGCCGACGAGGCCGAGGATTTTTCCCTCCGCGAGGACCTTCCGCGAAGCTTCGTAGACGGCGCGGTTCACTTCGGCGGAGAGCGTGTTCACCCGCGCGAGCGCGGCTTCGAGCGCGGGATCGCCGTTCGTCTCGCCGCCGGCTTCGATGATCTTTTGCGCGAGCGCCTTGCCCTCCGTGTTCCATTCGACGACTCCCGATGGCGGATCGAGGAGAAAAATGCCCTTTTCGTAAGGTCGTTCGACGTCCAAATCGTAGAGGTCGACCTGCTTGCTCGCCTCGAAGATCGCTGCCGGGCCCTCCGATGTGCCCCCGCCGTACGAGGTGGTGGCCTCCCAAGGGACGGGCAGGAGCACGAGGGCGGCCTCCTCGCGGGTGAACGGAAGACCGAAAATTCCCGAGTCGAGCGGCGCCGGCGCGTTGGGGTCGAAAGCCATGGCACGCACCTTGGCAAGGGACGGCCCAGCCGACAAGCGCGATGCGCGCCGACGTCGACCAACGAGCCGAAACCCGAACGGTCCGCGCGGTCGTGCGAGCGGTCGCGAAGGGTGCTCGGCGTGCGAGCCGGTTCGACCGCGAGGGCGCATCTTTTCCCTATGGCCTCGTTCCTCCGCAAGCTCGCCCTCGCCGTCACCCTCGGTGTCGCCACCACCGCCACCGTCCCGCATCGCATCGCGGGCTGGGAGGCAGACTCTTGGTTCGAGGGCGACGCCGCGCTGCAAGACAAGCTCGCCAAGGGCCTCCGCGAGACCACCTCCGACGATCTCGTGGAGCGCCCGTTCCGCACCGGCTCTGCCCACTTCGACAGCGAGTGGCTCTTCGGCAGCTACATGATGGCGGCGATGGGCTACGGGCAAATGGCGCTCGCCCTCCCCGAACGCGAACCCGAGCTCGTGCGCGACATGGACCGCTGCATCGAGGGCATGCTGAAGGAGAAATCGCGCTACTACGACACCTCCACGTGGGGAGAGGATCCGCTCGCGAGCCTCGACGGAGAGCGCGGGCACGTCGCCTTCCTCGGCTACATGAACCTCGTCCTCGGGCTCCGGCGCGTGCTCTCGCCGAAGAACCCTCACGCCGCCCTCCACGACCGCGTGACGGCCGCGCTCGAGAGGCGTTTTTCCCATACATCGGGCTTCCTCGAGACCTTCCCGGGGCAAACCTTCCCGGTCGACAACGCGAGCGCGATAGGCTCCCTCGGCCTTCACCAGCGCGCGACGGGCACCGATCACACGAAGACGATTTTGGCATTTCGTGCGCTCGTGAACACGAAGGCGCGCCAGGACGACGGCCTCCTCGTCCAGATCACACAAACCGACGGGCGCCACCGTGACGTGGGCCGCGGCTCCGGCACGTTCCTCGGCTCGTACTTTCTCTCGTTCGCCGATCCAGAGCTGGCGCGCTCGCTCTACGACGCCGGTAAACGTGCACTCTACACGGAGCACGTCGGCTTCGGCGCGATGCGGGAGCACACCGAGGCGCACCCGGGCGGTGACGACATCGACTCGGGGCCAGTCTTTCTGGGGCTCGGGGTCTCGTCGAGCGGCTTCGCGATAGGACCGAGCCGCGCGTTCGGGGATCGCGAGACGTTCCGCGGCCTCTACGCGCTGCTGCATTTGTTCGGGCTCCCGGTCGACTCGAGCGGCACCCGGACGTACGCCTCCGGGGGTCCGATCGGCGACGCGATCGTGTTGGCGATGCTCACCGCGCGCCCACCGGAGACGCTCGCGCCGCCGCTCGCGACCGCGAGCCTCGGCAGCGGACACGACGAGACCGGGAACGAAGGAGGTGTTCGATGAAGAAGAACCGTCGCGTGGAGCTCTTCACCGTCCTCGGCCTCGTCACCCTCTACGTCGGGGCCGCTCACGTCGCGGCCTCGGAGAAGGTGGCCAACGCGCTGCTCGCCGCGGGCGATCACGTGCCGATCGCGCTCCTCGTGTTCATGGTCGCGCTCGTCGTCCTTCGCGTCGCGGTGGTGCTCGTCATCCCCGGGATGGTGGCGGCGCGCCTCGGTCTGCTGCTCCTCGCTTGGTACGAGGGTGTTCGAGCCGAAAAGGTGCCCACCCGCGCGGCGCCGTCATCGCCTGCGGGGTGATCGTCGTTCGAACACGAATCCACGCGAGGGAAGCGATTCTCCTCATGAATCGCGCGGGCTATAACCCGAGCGAATGAAGCGGCTCCTCGTCATTTTGGCAGGGCTCGTGCTCACCCTCGGGGTCGCGTACGGCATCTACCGGTTCGCGACGGCCGAGCGGGCTCCCGAGATCGACTACAAAACGACCAAGGTCGGACGCCAAAAGCTGGTCGCGCAGGTCACCGCGAGCGGCACGCTCTCCGCGCGTGTCACAGTCCAGGTCGGCAGCCAGGTCTCGGGCCGGGTGCAAGAGATCCTCGTCGACTGGAACTCGCCGGTGAAGAAGGGCCAGCTCATCGCGCGGATCGATCCGCAGCTCTTTCAAGCGGCGCTCGAGCAGGCGAACGCGAACTACCTCTCCGCGAAGGCACAAGTGACGCGCGCGGAGGTGCTCGCGTTCGACGCCGATCGCATTTTTACCCGCGCGAAGGCCCTCGGCGCGGCGTCGCTCGCGGGGCAGGCCGAGATCGACACCGCCGAAACGAACGCGAAGGTGGCGAAGACCCAAATCGACGTCGCGAAGGCCGCGCTCGAGCAGACGCGCGCGTCGCTGAACCTCGCGCAGGTGAACCTCTCGTACACGAAGATCCTCTCCCCGATCGACGGCGTGGTCATCTCGCGGAGCGTCGACGTCGGGCAGACCGTGGCCGCTTCGCTCTCTGCACCCGTGCTCTTCACGATCGCGGAGGACCTACGCAAGATGCAGCTCGACACGAACGTGGCCGAGGGAGACGTGGGCAGAATGGAGGCAGGGCAGCGCGCGCAGTTCTCCGTCGACGCTTATCCGGGGGCCAAATTCTCCGGTGAAATCGCGATGATCCGCTACGCGCCGCAGACCGTGCAGAACGTGGTCACCTACGACGCCGTGCTCGCAGTCGACAACCCGGACCTCCGCCTTCGACCCGGCATGACGGCCACGATCTCCATCGTGTACCAAGAGCGCGAGAGCGCGCTCGTCGTGCCGAACGCCGCGCTCCGGTTCAAGCCCGCGCGCGAAGCCGACGCGGGGACCTCGGCGGAAGGAGGCGCTCCTCCCCTCCCCTTCGCCCACGACGGCGGCGCGGGGGGTGAGCACAGGCGGCACTGGGGCGATGGCGGGCGACCCGACGGCGGCGCGATGCCCGGACGCGAGAGCTTCGGCGGCGAGGGGCGCGGTCGCAAAAAGGTGTATGTTCTCCGTAACGGCGAGCCGGTCGCGGTCGACGTGCGCGCCGGGCTCACGGACGGCACGAATACCGAGATCCTCGCCGGTGAGCTCAACGAGGGCGATCTCGTGATCACCGACGCGATCACGAAGGGTCAGAAGCCCGCTCCGATGGGCGCGGCTCCCGGCATGGGCGCGGCCCCGGGCATGGGCGGCGGTGGCGGTGGCGGTCGACGCGGGGGCATGTGAGCGCATGACGTCCGACCACCACGCGCAAATCATGGTCAAGGATCTGACCCGGATCTACACCACCGGCGACGTGGTGGTGAAGGCGCTCGCGGGTGTGTCGATCACGGTCGAGAAGGGCGAGTTCGTCGCGATCATGGGCTCGTCGGGGAGCGGCAAGAGCACGCTGATGAACGTGCTCGGGTGCCTCGACAAACCCACGAGCGGCGAATACTGGCTCGCCGGCCAAGAGGTCTCCAAGCTCGACAAAAACGCGCTCGCCGAGGTTCGGAACCACACCCTCGGCTTCGTGTTCCAGAGCTTCAATCTGCTCGCGCGCACGACCGCGCTCGAGAACGTGGAGCTCCCGCTGCTGTATCAAGGGGTCGGCGGCAAAGAGCGCCGCGAGCGCGCCGTCCACGCCCTCGAGCGGGTGGGCCTCGGCAAGCGCATGGACCACGTGCCGAGCCAGCTCTCCGGCGGCCAGCAGCAGCGCGTAGCGATCGCGCGCGCGCTCGTGGGAGCACCGAAGGTGATCCTCGCGGACGAGCCCACCGGCAACCTCGACTCACGCACGAGCATGGAGGTCATGAAGCTCTTTCAGGAGCTCGGCAAGACCGGCATCACCGTCGCGCTCGTTACGCACGAGCCGGACATCGCCGAGCACATGTCGCGCGTGATCGTCGTGAAGGACGGCCTCATCGTCGAAGATCGACGCCAGACACCGAAAGAAGCGGTCGTGCCTCCGCTAAAAGAGGAGGCGACGTGAACGTTCGAGCGCGCCGATGATCACGCGAACGAGCCGAAGGCGACTCGCTCGCACATGAATCCCCTCGTCACCATTCGCATCGCGGTCCGCGCGATCGTGCGCAACAAGATGCGCTCGTTCCTCACCGTGCTCGGCATCGTCATCGGCGTCGCGGCCGTCATCGCGATGATGGCGGTCGGCGCGGGGGCGAAGGCACGAATCGAACAGGCGTTCGCCTCGATGGGCACGAACTTGCTCGTCATCCTCCCCGGGTCCACCACCTCGGGCGGCATGCAAGGCGGCTTCGGCAGCCAACCTACCCTCACCTGGGACGACCTCGCCGCGATCAAAAAGCAGGTCTCGACCGTAAAATCGGCGGCCCCGCAGCTCCGAACGAGCTCGTCCGTGATCGGCGAAGGTGCGAATTGGACCACCTCCGTCATCGGCACCTCGCCCGAGTACTTCGAGATTCGCGCGTGGGAAATGTCCGCCGGACAGCCGCTCTCACAATCCGACGTCGACACCGGCACGAAGGTGATCGTGCTCGGGCAAACGGTGGTGGAGAAGCTCTACGGCGCGAGCGTGAACCCGCTCGGACAAACGGTTCGTATTCGGAATATCCCGTTCGTCGTGGTCGGCGTGGCGGAGCGAAAGGGGCAATCCGCGACTGGCCAAGACTTCGACGACACGGTCTTCGTGCCGTACACGGTGTTCGCGCGCAAGATCCAGGGCGGCCTAGGAAAGTACCTAAACGGGACGATCTACGCCTCGGCCACGAGCGCGGACGACACCCACCGTGCGCAGGCCGCCATCACCGAGCTCTTGCGCGAGCGACACCGCATTACGAGCGGCGACGACGACTTCTCGATTCGCAACTTGAGCGAGGTCGCGGGAGCCCAAGCGCAAGGCACCGAGACGATGACGAGCCTGCTCGCGAGCGTCGCCGCGGTGTCGCTCCTCGTCGGCGGGATCGGGATCATGAACATCATGCTGGTGAGCGTGACGGAGCGAACGCGTGAGATTGGCATTCGGATGGCGATCGGAGCAAAACCGCGCCAAATTTTGCTTCAATTCTTGATCGAGGCCGTTACCCTCAGCCTGCTCGGCGGGCTCCTCGGGGTGCTCTTGGGAGTCGGCATCTCGAAGTGGATCGCGCTCAAGCTCGGCTGGGCCACCCAAATCGATCCGAACGTGGTCGCGCTCTCCGTCGCGTTCAGCGCGTTCGTCGGCATCGTGTTCGGCCTCTACCCGGCGCGGAAGGCCTCGCAGCTCGATCCGATCGACGCGCTTCGTTACGAGTAGCGCGCCACGACGCCGGGCCGATTGCGTGGTCTTCGGGGACCCGTCGTGTGGCGTGGCGCGAGGGCGTCTCCAGCGGGCGTCGACCCTACCGCGCGGACGGACCGAGCCTCTGCTGAGGCGCGCGAGGAGCTCGTGGGCCGCTCTGGTGAGGCCCCGCCGCGTGAGCCGTGCATGCCTCGAACGATGCTCTGAAGCGCGGCCGGCCAAGCGACCTCACCTTCAATCGTCGCGCGAACGTGGATCTCGACGGTCCGTGCATTCTGCATATAACGCGGCATCGCAAAGGCGTGAGCCCACAAAACGCCATTCGCCCCACCTCGACGGGCGAGGAAGGGCGAACAACGTTTTGTTTCTTCGGTGACGTCGTCGCGCGTCTTCAGGCAGCTACAGGAGCTGCTATTCGACTTGCGACGAGAAGATCACCAGCGGTCGCCGCCGCGGTCACGGCCACCGCCGCCACCGCCGCCGCCGCCACGACGGCCACCGCCGCCGCCGCCGCCGCCGAATCCACCACCGCCGCCGCCGCCACCGCCGCCGCTGCCGCCGCGGCGCTCTTCGGCCTCGTTGACGCGGAGGGGACGACCGTCGAGGAGCGCGCCGTTCATCTCGGCGATGGCCTTCTGGGCCTCCGCTTGGCTGCTCATCGTGACGAAGCCGAAGCCGCGCGAGCGACCGGTCTCGCGGTCGGACACGACGTGCGCGTCCGTGACCTCGCCGAAGCTGGTGAAGGCCGCACGGACCGACTCGGCCGTGGAGTTGAACGACAGGTTGCCGACGTAAAGACGATTGCCCATGCGAATCTCGATTCTTCCTGAGGATGCCCCGCGGGGGGCAGTTTTCCTTCTCGGGACCCGAGGATCGGGTTCCGAGTGTCGCGCCGTATCGAAGAGGTATCTGCGCAACCCGAGAACGAGAGGCGAGCCGTCGACCGTGTCCGTGACGGCCATCACTTTAACCGTAGAGTCCTCTCGCGCAAGGACATTTCGGGGTACCTCATGTCGGAAATTCTCGGGTCACGCACTTTTCGGGGCGCGACCCGAACTAGGAGGCGGGTCGCGGAACGCTTCGCTCTCCTTCGCGGAGTCGAGGGCCGCCTTGAAGAGGACGGGGCCGACGAGCTCGCAGAGGGCCACCGTCGCTATCGCGAGGCTGCGTAGCTTCGGGCCGAACGTGGGGAAGGCGCGCTCGATCGTGGCCGCGAGCGCGATCGTGACGCCCGCCTGCGACACCATCCCCGAAAAGCCCCACTTCCGGATGAGCGGGCCGTCCTTCGCGATGCGCGTCGAGAAGGCGTTCGCGATCCAGGTGAGCGCGAACCGCGAAGAAAAGAGCAAGAGCGCGACGACCCAGTACTGGCGAATGAGGGGCAAATCGAGGTGCGCGCCGGCGGTCGCGAAGAAAATCACGTAGACGACGCTCGCCATGTCCTCGATCGCGTGGAGCAGCTTCTCGCCGTAGCTCGAGAGGTTCTGCACGAGGAAGCCCGCGACGAGGAACGTGAGCAGCGGTTCGAGGCGCAAATACGAGAGAATTTCGGTGAAGCCGAAGCCGAGCGCGACGAGCACGACGAGGAGCTGACGCCCTACGAAGCGCATGTAGACGATCATCACGAGGCCGAGGGTGGTGCCGAGCGCCACCGAGCCGAGCAGCTCGTGACCGAGGGCGTCGAATCCGGAGAGCGTGAGCTCCACCCCCGGCATCGTGAGGGTGCGCGCGAGGGCGATGACGAGCGCCGAGAGCACCACCACGATCACGTCGGAGCTCATGACGAACGCGAGCGTGTACGACGTGAGAAGCCCCTTCGCGCGGGTCTGCGCGAGCACACCGAGGGTGGCGGAGGGGCTCCTCGTGACCGCGAGCACCCCCCAGAGGAGCGCCACGCCGAGGAGCGCACGCGAGTCCATCCCTGCCACGAACGGGATGAGCGGCCGCGCGAGCACGAACACCACCGTCGCGCCGACGAGCACGAGCACCGTCTGCAAGAAGCTCGTAACCAATAGAGATCGCAGGCCTTTTCGCAGCAGGTCGAGCTTCAGCTCGGCGCCACCGGCGAACGCGATGAGGGCGAGCGCGAGCGCGTTCAGCTTCGTCATCGATTCGACGGTGCCGTGATCGACGAGGTGGAGCACGTGGGGGCCGGAGAGAATGCCAACGGCGAGGTAGCCTGTGAGGTGCGGGACACGGAGCGGCTCGAGGAGCTCCGCGAGCAGCGTACCGCCGAGGAGGAAGAGCCCGATCGCGAGCACCACCTCGCCGCCCTTGCCGGCGCCGTGTGCGCGTGACGCGAAGTACGCGAGCACGACGAACGAGACCAAGGCGAACGCGCGGATTGCGCGCGCCTGAGGGGTGCGCTTCACGGCGGCGCCGCTCACGAGGGCTCTCCTTCTGGCTCGGCGAGGCTCGGTGCCCTTCGATGCACGGCGCGGAGCGCGAGCGGCGACACGACCTCTCCCAGTACCGCGAGCGCGACCGCGACCGGCGAGAGCAACGCCGCCGGCCCCTCGCGAAAGCGCACGCTGACCGCCGCCGCGACGACGAGCGAGAGCGGCGTGATCGGGAGCGACGCGAGCCCGGAAAATGCAGCCGATTTGCGATCGCGGAAGAGCCCCGCGAGCATCGTCCCGTGCACGAGGGTGCGGAGCACGACGATCGCGAGGGCGGCCTCCAGCACCACGAGACGCGCGCCGAGATCGAGACGCGCGCCGACGACCACGAGGAGCGGAAGGAGGAGCGAGCGCTCGGTCGGTGCGACGAGGGCGCGGACCTCGTCGCGATGGGGCGACAGCCGCACGAGGGTGGCGCCGAGGGAGAAGAGCACCCACACGACCGAGACCCCGAAGCGGATCGACAAGCCGACGGCGAGGGCGCACATCCCGAGCAGCGCGCCCCAGCCTTCGCGAAGGCGAAGCTCGCTCCCGAGGAGGGGCACCGTGATCGCCCCGAGGAGCGGCCCCGACACGAGCGCGAGCGTGAACGAGAGCGCGAACGGAAGTGGGATCGCGCGGAGCGGCGAACGCGCCGCGAACGCGACGGCGACCTGCGCGAGCAGCACCGCGACGACGAGCTCGGCGCGCGCGACGTGGGCGAGGGCGACGACGGTGCGTGGGGTCTTCGCACCGAGAGACGTGTCGCGATCGGAGCCTGCCGTGATCGCGGCAGCGGTGATCGCGAGCACGACCCGCGACGATGG
>JAAFHV010000102.1:0-15475 GCA_013297655.1 Myxococcales bacterium
CGCCCACGATCCCGACGAGCGAGACCGGGATCGTAAACAACATGACGAACGGGAGACGGAGCGACTTGAACTGCGTCGCCATGATCATGAACACCACCATGATGGCCAATCCGAGCGCCATGCCGGGGCCGCCGAAGGTGGTGCGCATCAGCTCCACCTGGCCGACGAAGTCGACCTTGACGCCCTTGGTGCGTGGGTCGGAGGCGAGCCGCTTCGTGAGCTCCGCCGCGGCGCTGCCGATGTCGCGCCGTTCGGTCTGCATGAAGATGTGAGATGCGCGGGTGAGCTGGTTCCGCGTGACGAGCACGGGGCCCACGTCGCGCGTGATGTTGCCATAGGCACCGAGCGACACCGCGGCTCCATTGGACCCGATTCGTACGGGTACCTCGCCGATCGCGGCCGTGTCCTTCACGACCGCGTCGTCGTAATAGGTAACGACGTAATAGGATTGACCGTTGTTGGTGTCGGTCCACACCGCGGGGGTGTTCACGTTGCCGAGGGTCGCCTCGAGCGTGGTCTGGGCGGCGTCGCGCGAGGTGACTCCGACGAGCCCCGCCGTCTCACGGTCCGTGTTCACCCGTAGCTCCGGATAGTCGTTCTCGAGCTGAACGTAGACGTCGCGAATCCCGGGCACCGAGCGCGCCACCTCCGCCACTGCTTTGGATTGCTCGAGCATGACATCGAGATCGGTGCCGCGGACCTCGAGCACGAGCGGCGCGATGTAGCCGTTCGAGAACACGCTCGCGACGAGCCCGCCCGGCGCCTGCAGGAAATCTACCCCCGGGTAGGAGTGGGCGAGGATTTCGCGCATACGATCGGCGATCTCGCGTTGGTCCATTTCGCGTTTGCCCATCTCGGTGAGCTCGATGCGTATGAAGCCCTGGTGGGTGCCCATGTTCGGGCTCGTCATCGCCGAGCGCGCCTTGCTCGGTGAGCCCACGTTCGTGAGCACGAGCTTCACGCTCCCGGCGGGGAGCTGCTCCTTCAGCGTCTTGCCCATCTCGACCGTCTTGGCAGAAGCCTCGTCGAGCGAGGTGCCGGGCGCGAACCGCACGTACACGCGCTCCATCGATTCGTCGATGTCCGGGAAGAACGTGCTCGGGAGGCGGGTGCTCACCCACACACTCGCCGCGACGAGCACCGCGACTCCGCCGATGACCCACGGTCGGAAAGCGAGCGCCGCGCGGAGGCTCGTCGCGTACGCAGCGGAGATACGCTCGAGCCCGCGTTGCACGACCTTCGCGATGCGCCCGGGCTCGGCGTGCTCCTTCGGGAGCAAATAGCGGCACGCGACCGGGGTCACGATCATGCTCACGAAGTACCCGGCGATCATGCCCGTCGCGACCGTGAGCGCGAGCGGGACGAAGAGCTTCTTCGCGAGGCCGGCGAGGAGCACGACCGGGAGCAGCACCGCGAGGGTCGCCATCGTCGCGGCGAGGGCGGCGATCGCGACGGCGTTCGTCCCGTGGAGCGCAGCGGCGACCCGCGAGCGCCCGTGCGAGCTGCGGTGGACCGACTCGAGGACGACGACGGAGATGTCGACGAGCGGCCCCATCGAGAGCGTGAGCCCACCGAGGGTGAACGAGTTCAGGCTCTGCCCCGTGACGTAGAGCACGATGAGGATGATCGCGAACGAGATCGGCACCGCGATCCCGGCGATGAGGACCGAACGTGGGCTCTGGAGGAAGAGCAGGATCACGACCCCGATGAGCAAGAGCGCCTGCAAGATCTCCTTCTGCAAGCCGTCGATCGTGCCGCGCACGAAGGTCGACTGGTCGAAGATGGGCTCCACCTTCACGCCCGGCGGTAGGTCCTTTAGATTGGATACGATGTTCTTGATTTGGTCGTTGATCGCGACCACGTTCCCGCCCGGTACGCGGAGCACGTTCAGGTACACGCCGACCTCGCCGTCGATCGTCACCGCCTGCGCGTCCTTGGAGCCGCCGTCCTCGATCCGCGCGATGTCACGGATCATGACCGCCCTCCCGTCGGAGAGCTTGATCACGGCGTCGCCGATGTCGGTGACCGATTTCGGGACCGCGTTCGTGTAGACGTTCGCCGAGAACGTCGGCGGATTGAAGCGTCCGGACGGGAGGAGCGCGTTCGCTCGCTCGACGGCCCGTGCGACGTCGCTAGACGTGAGCCCGCGCGCTGCCGCTTTGACCGGATCGACAACGACGTTGATCTGACGCTCTTTTCCGCCGTTCGGTGACGCGCTCGCGACGCCGGGGATGCCCTCGACGAGGGGCGCGACCGCGTTCGATGCGTAGTCGTAGAGCTGGGCCGCCGAGAGACCACCGCCATGGACGGCGACCTGCATCACGGGCGCGTTCGACGGATCGTATTGGAGAATGAAGGGGGGAATGATGCCGAGTGTCTTGGGGACCGACGACATCGCGAACGCGACCTGCTGCTGCACCATCGACTGGGCCGCGTTGAGGTCCGTTCCCCATTTCAGCCAGACGAAGATGACGCTTAGACCGCTCCGCGAAATGCTCTCTACGTGATCGACTCCAGGAGTGGCGCTGACCGCCTTCTCGAGGCGCCACGTGAGCGTCTTCTCGACGTCGGTCGGCCCCATTCCCGAGGCCTTCGTGCCGATGACCAACACCGGCGGCGAGAGCTCGGGGAACGTGTCGACGCTCATGCGCGGCGTCACCACCCCGGCGAACACCACTAGCGCGAGGCACAGCATCAGCACGAAAATAGGGTTCCGGAGCGCGAGGCGGGTCATGGCGCCACCTTCGCAGACGGCGCGACCGGTGGCGGGACGGGCGACCCTTGGAGAGGGGTGTCCTTCGTGCCCTCGAGCTTCGACACCACGCGATCGCCGTGCGCGAGCAGCGAGCGCCCTTGGGTAACGATCTCGGCTCCGGGGCGAAGATCGGGCTTCACGAAGACGCTCCCGCCACGCTCCCCGAGCACGACGAGGGTGGTCTTCTTCGCGATCCCGCCCTCGATGACGAACACGGTCGCGGACTTGCCACGAATCTTGGCGGACAAGAGCGGCAGCTCGAGCGCGGGGGCCGATTCGCCGACCTCGACCACGATCTCGGCCGTGGTTCCGACTGGCATCGATCGCGTCGTGTTCTCGAGATCGATCTCGAAGTGGATCGTTCGCGTCGACGGATCGGCCGAGGGGGCACGGCGCGCCACCTCGCCGGTGACCTCTTTGCCGCTCGTGAGGAGCCGGATCCGCACCGGTGTCTTCGGCGGCACCCCGTCGAAGTCGATCTCGGGTACCTCCGCCGTGAGGCGCACGAGGCTGCGGTCGACGATGTGGAGGAGGGTCGTTCCCGGACGAACGTAGGTGCCCGGATCCGCAGTCCTCGCGGCGATTTCGCCGTCGAAGGGCGCGCGAAGGACACAGTCTCCCACCTCGAGCGACTTGCCCGAGGCCTGCGCGAGAAGCGCCTGAATTTGTGCGTCGTTGCCGGCGGCTTGTGCCTGCTTTTGCTCTACCTCGTTCGCGGACGCGAAGCCCCCGTCGAGGAGCTGGCCCATGCGCGAAGCTTCCCGCGTCGCGGCCTTCTGACGCTCCGCAAGGGCGCGCGCCTGAAGGATGACGGCTTGGCTCGCGCTGGAGGCGTTTCGACAGTCGAGGGTCGCGAGCACCTCACCGCGCTTGACGACCGCGCCGGGCCGAACGAGCACAGTGTCGACGAACCCGGACGCGAGCTGGGGCCCGATCTTGGCGGAGAGCAGGGGCTCGAGGGTGCCCACGTAGCGGCGGGTAGGACGGAACGTGGCGCTCTTCGCCTGCACCACCGCGACGCTCTTCGGCTCCGCGTCCATGGCGACGTCGCTCACGCCTGCCTCCGAGTGCCGGAGAAGGAAGAGGCCTCCGACGAGCACGAGCGCCGCGACGCCGGTGATCGTCGCTGGCACGAGGTACCGAGAGGGTTTCGAGTCGGCCTTCGCTTCGTCGCGTGTCGTGCCGATTTCGCCGTTGTCTTTCATCGAGCCTCCGCGATCGCTCGCTCGAAGGCCGCGCGCGTCTTTGCCACTTGAAATCGTCCGATCGCGAGCTGAATGTCCGCGTCGGTGCGGAGCGCCTGGGCGTCGGCGAGCTCCGTGCTCGTGCCGAGTCCGACCCGAAAGCGATTGTCCGCTTGTTCGTAGTTCGCGCGCGCCGCGTCGGCCCCACGACGGAGCGCCGCGAGCGTCGCCGTCGCCGCCTGCGCCTCTTGGTAGGCCGCGCCGACGAGACCCCGCTGGCCCCGAAGCGCGAGCTCGGCCTCGTGCGCGAGCGCGCCCTCCCGCGCGCGGGATGCGTCGGCGCGCCGACCCCAAGTCGGATCGACGATCGCCCACGTGAAGACCAATCCGACGCTGTAGTTGGGAACGCTCGGGAGCCACCCTTCGCCGTAGGAAACCGGACCCGCGTTCGGCGGCGAGCCACCGCCACGACCGGAGAGCTCGCCGGTGACCATCACGTTCGGGCGCGTCTGCGCCTCGAGGCGGCTCGTCTCGGCGCGCTGCGCGTCGACCCTCGCGCGGCCTTCGAGCACGTTCGGCGTGCCTCCGAGGTTCGAGAGCACGGTCGCGAGGGGGGGGAGCGCGGGGAGGTCCACCGCCGCGCCCGACGCGTCGAGCTCGAGATCGTCGATGCCTACCGCGACCGCGAGCACGCTCCGCGCGACGTGGACGCTCGCCCGTGCGCGCGTCATCCCCGCTTCGTAACGCGCGACGTCGGCTTCGGCGCGCGTGAGCTCGATCGGTGGCCGCATCCCGATCTCGACGTTCGCGCGCGCGAGGTCGCGGTGTTGCGCGGCGCGATCGTAGGCCCCGTGCGAGGCGTCCTCGATCGCGACCGCCGCCAGCACGGCGAAGAACGATTGTTCCACGCCGTAGTCCACGTCGAGGGTGGTGCCGACCGCGCGTAGACGCTCGACCTCCCCCGCGAGCGCCGCGGCGTTGCGCTCCGCTGCGATTCGACCAAAGTCGTAGAGCTCTTGCCGGACGCCGATCGCGACCGCGGTCGACGCGTAAGGCTGGTAGTCGGGGCTCGCCGTGATTGGAGTGCCGCCAATGCGAGGAATGTCCACCGCGGACGTGGGGAGCATCGTCGTCGAGCTGTTGTTGGTGGTCGAGCCCACGAGCTGAGCCATCGCGCCGATGCGGGGGAGCCACTGCGCGCCGGGCACGTCGGTGTCGCGCTGCGCGGCGACGAGACGCTGGCGCGCAGCGACGACCCGGAGGTGGTGGGAGCGAGCGAACGCGCGCGCCTCGGCGAGGGTCATCTTTCGCGTGGGGGGCTCGTCCGCGCGTGCGGGTGCGGCGGTGAGGACGAGCGCGGCGGTGAGCGCGAGCGCGGCGGCGCGGACGAGCGAGCTTGGCCGGAACGAGGGGAGGGAAGACGCCATGTGCGCGCCGCCGAGAGCACGCTCCACGCCAACGCCGCTGGCGGCTCGATTTTGCGTCGATTCGGGCTTCGCGTGCAGGCCGCGATGGTGGCCGATACGGAAAATCTCCCGCTCGACACGGAAAAATTCCCGGCCGCGGCTCGGTTGCGCGCTCGCCGCTCACCGCACCAAAAAGGCGACTCTCGCCTTGGCTGCACGGGCGCGCCGTGAAACATGAATGCGATGGGCAACCCGGAACCCGCTTCGCGCGCGCGTGCACGTGACCGCGTTCTCGTCGTCGACGACGATCATGCGCTCCGCGAGATGCTCGCGGACGGCCTTCGCGACGCCGGGTACGAGGTGGTGACGACCGACGCCGCGGCGGCGATCGCCCTCGTGCGCGACCCGAGTCACGACGTTCTCGTGACCGACCTTCGTATGCCCGAGGTCGACGGGATCACGCTCCTCAGCCTGTCCAAGCAGATCGTGCCAGAGCGCCCCGCGATCGTGATGACCGCCTTCGGCGCGGTCGACACCGCGGTCGAGTCGCTCCGAAAGGGCGCGTTCCACTACCTGCTGAAGCCGTTCAAGGTCGCCGAGCTCGTGCTCGTGATCGGCCGCGCGCTCGAGGAGCGTTCCCTCCGCCGCGAGACGCTCACGCTGAAGCGGGCGCTACGCCATCGCTACGCGCTCGACCGACTCGTCGCCCGAAGCGACGCGATGGTGCGCGTCCGCGAGCTCGTGGAGCGCATCGCGGACGCCGAGGTCTCGACGTTGCTCGTCGGTGAGACCGGCACCGGGAAGGGCATGTTCGCGCGCGCGCTCCACGCCGAAGGGGCACGCGCGAGCTCGCCTTTCGTCGCCGTCAACTGCGCCGCGCTGCCGGAGGCCCTCCTCGAGAGCGAGCTCTTCGGGCACGTGCGTGGCGCCTTCACCGGCGCGCACTCCGATCATCGCGGGCTCTTCGAGCAGGCCGACGGAGGCATGCTGTTCCTCGACGAGGTCGGCGACATGGCGCCTGCGCTGCAGGGCAAGCTGCTCGACGTGCTGGAGCGCCGCTGCATCCGCGCCGTCGGCTCTACCCGTGAGCGTCCGGTCGACGTTCGTGTGGTATCGGCGACCCACCGCGATCTCCGCGCGCGGATCGACGAAGGACTCTTTCGCGAAGATCTCCTCTATCGCCTCGAGGGGGTGGTCATCGAGATTCCGCCCCTCCGCCAGCGCCGGGACGACATTCCGCCCCTCGTCGAGCGCTTCGTCGACGAGGCACGCGAGACCAACCGCAAAGCGACCGTCGAGCGGCTCTCGCACGCCGCGATGCTCCACGTGCTCGACTACCCTTGGCCGGGCAACGTACGCGAGCTCGAGAACGCGGTCGCGCGCGCGGTGCTGCTCGGTCGCGCGGTCGAAGCCACGGTCGACGATCTCCCGTCGGCGCTCGGACGGAAGCGGAAGGCGCGCGCGCTCGAAGACTTCGGTGACGAGATCGTGCCGGTGCGCGAGCTGCAGAAGAGGTACGCCGCGTGGGCGCTCGATCGCGTCGGCGGGCGAAAGAACCTCGCGTGCGAGAAGCTCGGTATCGATGCGAAAACACTCAACAAATGGCTCGCCAGTGATGACCCCCTCGAGGGTTAGCGGCGCGATCCGGGGGGCGTTCGCGCGCTGGCGTATCGAGCTGTCGATGCTCGCGGCGATCGCGATCGTCGTCGCCGCCGCGACGTGGTCCGCGACGGTGGAGCGGCGCGACGCGCTGTCCGATTTTTCGCACGCACAAACGCTGCTCGCGACGATGGTGGGCGTCGACTTCGAGCACCGGCTCGCGGAGCGCTACGAGACGCCGACAGCCTCGACGCGCGCGCTGGTCGACGACGCCGTGCTCGACCTCATGGGCGGGGCGCGCCACCTGGAGACGAAGGGGGAGCTGATGGTGCTCGTCGCACGGCCGGGGCAAGCGGGCTTTCTCGCCACCGACGGGCGCCTCATTCCTTCCGCTCACATTCGCGCCGCGGTCGACGCGGGAGAGCGCGCCCTCGTCCTCCCGCGGGAGGAGGCGGTGTCGTTCGGTCTCCCCCGTCGAATGGCGGTCGCAGGTCTCCGTCAGGTCGACGATCACGATGGGAAGTGGGCTATCGCCGTGCTCGCGTCGGCGCAGCGCATTCGCAACCGTGACACCCACGAGGCGTGGCGGCTCGGGCTCACCGCGCTCGTCGTCACCGCCCTCGGCGCGGGGTTCGGCGTTCTCACGCGGCGCCGGCAGCGGCGCGAGCTCGAGCTGGAACGCGAAGTAGCGGTGACGTCGCTCGAGCGTGAACGCGAGGCGTTGCTCGCGAAGGCGGACAAGATGGCGACCCTCGCCGCGCTCTCGACCGGGATCGCGCACGAGCTCGGAACGCCGCTCGGCGTGATCGTCGGCCGGGTCGAGCAGACCGTGGCGCGGGTGGAGGACGATCCGCGCTCGGTCGCCGCGCTCGGCATCGTGCTCGACCAGGTCGGGCGCATCCACGCGATCGCGCGCGGCTGCCTCGCGCTCGCGCGTGGCGATCGTCCGCACCTCGTACCCACCCCGCCGCGCACGATCGCGAAGCACGCGGTCGACCTGGTGATGCACCGGTTTCGGAAGGCCGACGTCGAGCTCACCTGGGAAGTCGATGCGGGGTTGCCCGACGTCGCCTGCGAGCCCTCGCTGATCGAGCAAGCGCTCGTGAACGTTCTCTTGAACGCGTGCCAAGCGACCCCCGCGCACGGGACCGTTAGCCTGCGGGTGTCGGCGGTAGAGGGCCGCGTCGCGTTCGTCGTCGACGACGACGGGGCGGGGATCTCGGAGGCTGTCGCGGAGCGCGCGACGGAGCCATTTTTTAGCACGAAGCGCGACGAAGGCGGCTCCGGCTTGGGGCTCACGATCGCGCGCGAGATCGTGAGCCACCACGCAGGATCCCTCACCCTCACCCGCCGCGATGCCGGCGTCGGAACGCGCGCGACGATCACCCTCGCGACGTAAGCCTGTTCGAGACGATGCTCCGCTTCGCTCGAGCGAGGCGGGAGACGCAGTCGCGAAGGTGCGCCGGGAGCGAACGGAATACCTAGAGATAACCGCGACGCCGTGCAGGTAGCTTGAGGCTGGAGGTTTCGAATGAAAGCGTATGCATGGTTGGGTATCACCGTAGTGGCGGCGGTCGTCGGGGGGGTGTGCGTCCACGCCCGGGAGGCGAGCGCGCAAGCCGTCGCGCAGGCGGTTTCGTACGGCACGCTCGACGCTCCTGCGTTCGACCCGCGGAGAGACCCCTCCGCATCGGGCGCCATCACGCAGGTCGAGCTCAGCCGTGGCTATCCCGACGCGTCGAGCGTCCCGAACGTCCCGGGGGACCGGTGGTACGTGATCCTCTGGGTCGGCGGACGTCGCGCGGCGATGATAAGTGCCAACTTCGACCAAGCGACACGTGTCTACGATCTCATCGTGAGCCGAAAGGTGAAGACCGTGCGATGCACGATGAAGACCACCTGGTCGAATTTCGCCGGCATATGCAACATCGACGACTCGACGGTCCGTCTGCTTCAGTGACCGACGCTCGTTCGAGCCGATCTGCACGCTGACAACCGGGGCGCCAGCGAGGTACCAACGAAACGGCGTCACGGAGCGCGCCACTCTCAGAAGAGCTCGTGGCTCACGATTCGGACGCCGGACGATATCCAAAATGGGAGAGGAGTGTCGCCGAACACACCCGTGCCTGCGGTGGCGTCGAGCTGGAGGTGATCGTTGAAGATTTGACGAAAACCTGCCTGAATCGCGCCACCTGCGGTGGGGGCGTAGGGGTCGCCCGAGAAGAGCTCGAACACGCCGTGGAAGTCGCCGAGGAGGCGCACCTGCGTGCCGACACCCCAGGTGAATTGCGCGCGGGCGGGGGCCTCGCCGAAGCCCGAGCCGGCTACGCCAATGTTGGCATGCACGAGGACGTGCTCTTCGTCGAAGAGCGACTCGGTGACCGCGAAGTACGTGTAGTACGCGAGCCCCTCGCTCTCGAAGCCGCCGCGGCCGATCGGGGGGATGCCACCGACCGCGATCGCGAAGCCGGGGAGCCCGTTGGGAGTCGCCTCCTTGAGGAGGAGCTTCCCCTGCACGAGCGGCATCGAGAGCGCGAACGTCGCCCCCGTGCTCTGCGTTCGCGTGGAGCTCCCGATCACGCCGCCCATCGAGAGCTCGAGCCAGTCGGTCGGACCCACCGCCGGAAACGCCCAAACCTGGAGCGACTCGGCGTCGCGACGAAACCACGACTCGAGCTGGAGGTGTCCCTTGCCCACCACCCGCGCGTCGTCGGTGATGAAGGGGCGGATCGCGCGGGCGTCCGGGCAGGCGGTCGCGGCCGCCAGCACCAAGAGACCCGTCCGAAACGCCATCCGCCACTTCACGGGGGCCGCATAGTCCAAACGCGCCCAGGGATGCCACCCACATTGTGGCAAACGAGGGCTCCGAGCCGAGTTCGGCTTCGCACACCGAGTCCGGGCGCCGTGGTCGTCGCTTCGACGAGAGCCTCTCGCGAAGCGCAAGTCGTGGCGTCGTTCAGCCTCGGCGGGCCTCTCGGGCACCCGCGCGACGCCCGATGGGGCGCGGGCGCAGGCGCGGCTTCGCTCGCTACAAGGTCTTCCGGTGCAGCTCCTTGCAGGCTTTGGGATCGCCGAGTCGGCAGCTATCGGCGAGGCGTAGCGCACCGTCTCGCGGTCCGGCTTCTCCCTCAAGCGCCCCGTCTCGTCCACGTCGACGAGTGTCTGGCACGAAGGGAGGTAGTCCGCGCGGCATGCGCGTTCGTAGAGCCCGAGCACCTCTTTTGGCTTCGGCTTCGTGCCGTCCGAGCTCGAGGGCCTGCGCGAGGAGGTGGCAACCTTCGGGGCGCGCGCCCAGCGGGGAAGTCGGGCAGTGAGCGGGCGAGGGCTCGGCGCTCGCCATTTGTGGCTTCGGCGCTGGTTTTCCCGCGAGGCGACCTCTGCGGGCGGTCCCCTCCCGCGCACGTGGACGCCGTCGAGGCGTGGCCCCGGTGATATGAAGGCTCGGTGCCTCGCCGCTCTATCGCCGCCCTCTCCGCGGTCTTGCACGCTACCGCGGAGTGTTTTGCCATCGTCTCGCGTACGGGGATCGTCACCCACGTGTCCGATGCGGCGGCGGTGCTCCTCGGGCGCGCCACGAGCACGATCGTGGGCGCTACGATGGCTTCCCTCGAAGAGAGCGCCGACGTAAGGATCGCGTCGCGCACTCCGGTCGATCTCGACGGCGGAGAGCTGGGTGAGTTCGTGGTCTTGCGCGCCGGCACGCTCGCCTCCGTGTTCGATGCCGGGGGCCCACGCCTCGAGCTCGAGCGGCTCGGCACCGCCCTCGCGACCGCGGAGCTCGGTGATTTCACCTGGGACGCGCGCACCGACGTCGTCACGCTTTCGGCTCGCGCGGGTGAGATTTTCGAGATCCCCTCCGGCCCGTACATGACGTGGACGAGCATACAGTCGCTGCTTCACCCGGAGGATCGCGATCGTGCGCGGATCGCCGTAGAGCGCGCCGTCGAGGCCCGCCGACGCTACCGAGCCGAGTATCGCCTCGTAAACGGGGCCCGTGAGCGCTGGGTCGCCGCCTCTGGCATTCCGCGCTACGCGGGCGACGGCGAGGTCGTCGGAATGCACGGCGTCGTTCGCGACGTGACCGACGAGAGGTTCCTCGTCCACGTCGACGACGCGCTCCGCACCCTCTTTCGCGCCGACGACATCAACGGCACCGCCGCGCGCATGCTCGGCGAGCACCTCGCCGTGAACCGTTGCGCCTACTGCTTCGTCCTCGACGACGAGGACGGGTTCATCTTGACCGGCAACTATACGAACGGAGCGCCGAGCATCGTCGGGACCTACACGTTTCGCGACTTCGGCGCGGCGTGCGTGCGCGCGATGCGGGCGGGGGACCCGTGGGTCGTCTCCGACGCGACCGTCGATCCCCGCCTCGACGACGCCGAGCGCCGTACCTACGCCGCGACGAAAATACGCGCCGCCGTGTGCGTACCGATCCGCAAGGGAGGGGACTTCGTCGCGGCGATGGCGGTGCACTCCCTCGTCGCGCGTGAGTTCCGCGACGACGAGGTCGAGCTCGTGCAGCGGGTCGCGAGCCGGGCGTGGGAGTCGATGGAGCGCGCGCGTGTCGAGTCGGAGCGCGAGCGCCTGCTCGCCGCCGCCGAGGCCGCGAACCGCGCAAAAGACGAGTTTTTCGCGATGCTAGGGCACGAGCTCCGAAATCCGCTCGCGCCGATCAAGACCGCTCTCGACCTGATGAAGCTCCGCGGCGACACGTCCGGTGAGCGCGAGCGCATCCTCATCGAGCGCCAGGTCGCGCATCTCACCCGCCTCGTCGACGATCTCCTCGACGTCTCGCGCATCGCGCGCGGCACGATCGAGCTCGAGCGCGAGCTCGTCGCGCTCGACGAGATCGTGGGCCGCGCCCTCGAGGTCGCGAGCCCGCTCATCGAGGCGCGCTCCCACACCCTGACGGTGAAGGTGCCGGCCGACATCGTCGTCGACGGCGATCCGGCGCGGCTCGTGCAAGTCGTCTCCAACTTGCTGACCAACGCCGCGAAGTACACGCCCGCCCACGGGCACGTCGAGGTGGAGGCTTTGGTGCTCTCCGGCGAGGCCGTTCTCACCGTGCGCGACGACGGAATCGGGATGACGGAGGACGAGCTCCCGCGCATCTTCGAGACCTTCGTTCAGGCGCAGCAGGCGATCGATCGTGCGCAGGGCGGGCTCGGGCTCGGCCTCACCATCGTGAAGAGCCTCGTGGAGCGCCACGGGGGTACCGTCGTCGCGCGAAGCGAGGGACGCGGCAGAGGCAGCGTGCTCGAGGTGCGCCTCCCGCTCGCGGACGCCGGACGAGCCTCGCGGATTCCAGAGACGACCGGCGGTCGCGCGGAGGCCCCGTCCCGCTCTTCCACGCTCCGTGTCCTCCTCGTCGACGACAACGAGGACGCGGTCGAGATGCTCGGGATGGTGCTCGAGATGCGCGGGCACTCCGTGGTGCTCGCCCACGACGGCGCAGAGGCGCTCGTGAAGGCGGCCTCCGCGCCGTTCGACGCGGCGCTGCTCGACATCGGGCTCCCGGTCATGGACGGCTACGAGCTCGCGGGCAAGCTCGCCGAGCTGCCCACCATGCGCGGAGCCACCCTCGTCGCGCTCACGGGCTACGGCCAAGCGTCGGACCGCGCGCGGGCGCTCGCGGCCGGCTTCGCGCATCACTTGGTGAAGCCGGTGGACTTGCGTGTGGTCGACGGGATTTTGGCCGTCGTCGGCGAGAAGAAGAGGGAGAACGGCGGGTGAGTTGGCGCGCGACCGCAGGACGTTCGCCGCCGACGGCGACGACCCGGTGCATCGTGTCGCGAGGGTGGGAGGAGCAGGGGACGCGAGGGCGAACGCGATCGACGGGAGATGCTCGAATGCCCACGACGCGCGTCGTGCTGCCTCGCGCAAACGCGTACGCCGACGCAGTCGAGCGCGCCAGGGTCATCGACGATCGGGCCCGCCGAGCGCACGGTCGCATCCGTCGCTTTCACCCTCGACTGACCACGAGACGCGGGTCCTCGCAGCGCGCAGAGGCACGCGCAAACGTCGCGCGTCCGCCGACGTGAAGGCTGCGTTTCGCGATGGTGAAACGCACGCGGAGTTGCCGCTGGAGCAGCACCAACACGAGCTCGCTTCGAGCGCGCACACCTACCGACATGGAGCGGAAGTGGCATGCGATCCGACCAGTTGGCAGGATCCACATGATCCTGTAACGATCGATCTGGGGCTGTTCCGTTCTCCTCTCAAAAATGGCCGAGCTTCATAAAATCGGAAAGTACGATCTCCTCGGCCTCATCGCGCAGGGCGGGATGGGAAACGTCTACTTGGCGCGCGCCGAGGGCCTCGCAGGGTTCTCGAAGCTCGTCGTGCTGAAGACGCTTCGCCCCGACCTCTCCGACGATGCGCGCTTCAGGGAGATGTTCCTCGACGAGGCCCGCCTCGCCGCGCGCCTCAATCACCGCAACATCGTGCAGACGAACGACGTCGGCGACTCGAACGGCGTCTACTTCATGGTGATGGACTACCTCGAGGGGCGAAGCCTCGCGAAGATCCACCGCGTGATGCAGAAGCGCGGTCAACGGCTACCGCTCGCGCTCGAGGTTCGCGTCGTCGCCGACATGCTCGCGGGCCTCCATCATGCTCACGAGCTCCAAGACTTCGACGGCAAGAGCCTCGGCGTGGTCCACCGCGACGTGTGCCCCGCCAACGTGTTCGTCACCGTCGACGGCCAGGTGAAGGTGGTCGACTTCGGCGTCGCGAAAGCCAAGAACCACGCCCACGAGACGATCGCCGGAACCATCAAAGGGCGCGTCGCGTACATGTCCCCGGAGCACGTCACCGGCAAAGGCATCGACCGACGGGCTGACATCTTCTCCGCCGGCATCATGCTTTGGGAGGCGATCGAGGGGCGCCGCTTCTGGGACGGCGCGGGAGAGGCGCAGATCCTCGGCCAGCTCCTGGGCGGGAAGCTACCGGCGCCTACGGCAGAGGACGTGCCCGCCGCCCTCCAAGAGGCTCGCCGACGCGCGCTCGCCCCGGAGCCGGAGTCGCGCTTTCCCACCGCGCACTCGATGCGACTCGCGCTCGAAGCTTGGCTGGAGAAGAACGAGGATCGCTCTGCCCTTTCCGACTTGGGCGCCAACCTCAAGGAATGGTTCGCCGACGAGCGCGCGCGTGTCGCGCAGGCGGTGGAAGCCGCTGCGACTCCATCGCGTCGGCAGGGCGTGCTCCCGGATCTCGAGCACACCGCGGGTCCGACCCACGAGTCGAGCGTCAATAGCTCGATCCTGAAGCCCCCCCCTCCCTCGATCCCCGCGCACACCATCACCGGCTCCATGACCGGCACGTCTCCGTTCGTCGCGTCCGGAAATATCCCGCCTCCCTCCCCATCGCGAACCCCGCTGTACGTCGGGCTCGCGGCCGCAGCGGTCGTGACCGTCGCGCTCGCGGGAATGGCTCTGCGAAGGCCAAACGACCCGCCCACCACCCACACTGGCCCCGCCCCGAGTGGCCCTGTCGAAGAAGCGAAGATCAAGCTCACGGTGAAGGCCAGCCCACCAACCGCGCAGATTTTCTTGGATGAAAAACCGGTCGAGGGAAACCCCCATGTCGCCACGTTTCCGAAGGGCTCGGGGCGGCACCTCGTCCGCGTAGAAGCGGCGGGCTTCGTCACGAAGTCCGAGCTCGTCGAGCTGACCGAGAACGTGCAAATCGGCGTCGCCCTCGAGCCCGTGCCCATCGCCGCCCCGCCCACCACCCGCGTCGTGGTCGTGAACGGAAAAAGTGTCACCGTGACTACACCCTCGGTGCCCGCCGTCGCGAGCCCCGGCACCCCTGCCGTCACCGCTGCTCCCCCCACCAGCGCCGCGCCGCTCCACAGCGTCGACCCCGCGAACCCGTACGGAAAACCGACCGGCGGGCGCGGAGTAGACCCGAACAATCCCTACGCCAAATGAAAAAAGCACTCCCCTTTACGCTCGCCCTCGCGCTCGCGATGACGGCAGCGCCCATCGTCGCGCGCGCCGACGCGACCACGCAGCAGAGCGCCGGCTCGCACTTCGAACGCGGCGTCGCGCTTTACGGTGAGGCGGACTACAAAGCCGCGCTCACAGAGTTCACGCGCGCCTACGAGCTCGCCCCGAACCCGCTCGTTTTGTACAACATCGGCCAAGCGCAGTTCCAACTGCGAAACTACGCCTCCGCGCTCACCACGTTCGAGCGCTACCTCACGGAGGCGGGCGCGAACCCGCCCCACGCACAAGAGGTCCAGCAGAGCGTGGAGACCCTGAAGACGCGCGTCGGTCGCGTCGACGTGGACGCGAACGTCGTGAGCGAGGTCACCATCGACGACGAGCCGCAGGGCAAGACCCCGCTCGTGAAGTTGCTCGTCTCGGTGGGCCGCCACAAGATCGTCGCGAAGCACGCTGGCGCAGCCCCGCAGGAGCGCACGGTCGACATCGCCGCTGGCGACTCCGTGCCGGTCGCTTTCAAGTTCGACACGGCGGTCGCCGGGCCACGCGACCTTACCCCGCCGCCCCCCGCGCGCACCGAGG
>JAAFHV010000102.1:15485-29886 GCA_013297655.1 Myxococcales bacterium
TCAGCACCGGCGTGCTCGCCGCGGGTGCGATCGTAACCGGCGTGGTCGCGACGACGTCGTCGTCGAGCCTCTCGGACGAGCGCGCGCTCGCCGGGGGCGCCACCCGTGAGCGTCTCGACTCGCTCTCGTCGCGCACGAGCACCTTCGCGCTCGTGACCGACATTCTCGCCGCGTCGGCCGTCGTAGCCGGCGGCGTCGCGCTGTATTTCACTCTCTCGAAGCCCAAGGCCACCCCCGCTTCGACCAGCTCCGCGTTCGGGATCTCCCCGACCGGCGTCAGCTTTCGGATGACCTACTGATGAATACGCACTTTCCTCGGAAGGGGCTCGTCGCGGCGGCCGTGGTCCTCGGACTCGGCGGCGCGGCGTGTAGCCTGATCCTCGACAGCGAAAAAGACCAGTGCGCGACCACGGCGGACTGCGACAAGCTTGGCGTAGGCCTCGCTTGTGTCACCGGTGTCTGCGTCGCGAGCATCGACGACGGCGGCCCGCCGGGCAAAGACGGCGCGTTGCCGGATGGCGCGTTGCCGGACGGCGGTTGCAGCCCCAAAGAGCCCAAGAGCTCACGTGAGGAATTCTTGAACGAGACGTGCACCGACTCGAAGTGCATCCCGTTCGACAACTGCCAGAGGCTCGGCATCTGCGGGGACGATGCGGGCATGCCTGTGCTCGTCGATCCGCCGGACGGAGGCGTGTGATGAAGAAGCTCGTATTGGCGGCCGTAGGGTCGGCGCTCCTACTCGCTCCCGCGTTCGCGAACGCACAAACCACTCCGCCGACGGTGTCGTGCGCTGCGCTCCCGAACCCGGTGTATACGGCCGGCTCGACCGCGCTGCGTAACTTCGTTGGCATCGTCGGAAAGATCCTCGCCGCCGATGCCTCGCCGACGACCGTGGTGTATCAAGCGCAAGGGTCGTGCACCGGCGTTCAGCGCATCTACGAGGTCGACCCCGCCCGGCGAACCATCAGGGACATTCCGCAAGCTGGCAGTACGCCCGCCAACTACGCCGTCTTTTTCAAGCCAGACGGCACGTCGCAGGAGTGCTCGCTCGACACCAACGGGACCGAAGTGAACATCGGTATCTCGGACGTGTACGCGAAGAGCTGCGGATTCAATGAGAACCCCTCTGGCGTCACCGTCACCGACTACCTCGGTCCAATCCAGCCGATGCTCTTCGTGGTGCCCGCGGCGTCGAAACAGACCGTCATCAGCGCCGAGGCTGCCTACATGGCATTCGGTCTCGGCGGCAACGCCGGCAAAGCGGCTCCCTGGATCGATCCTCGGTTCTTCTTCATCCGCAACTCGTCGTCCGGAACGCAGCAGATGCTCGCGGCCGCTATCGGCGTGCCCGCGGGCAAGTGGTGGGGAGTCAACCGCGGCGGCTCCAGCGCGGTACGCGACCAGCTCAAGATCGTGGTCGACGCTGCGCAGGCCGACTCCGCGATTGGCATTCTCTCCTCCGACGTTGCCGACGCCGATCGATCCAACCTGCGCGCCCTCGCGTTCCGCGCGAAGGGCCAAACGTGCGGATACTTGCCCGATTCGACTGCTATCGCGAGGGACAAGCAGAACGTACGCGATGGGCACTACGAGGTGTGGGGTGCGTCTCACCTGTTTGCGCGCACGGCGAACGGCACGCCGACGTCCACTGCCGCGCAGGCCTTCCTCGCCCGCTTCGTGACCCCGCGCCTGCCGCAGGAGCTCGTCGACGCGATCATCGCGGGTGGCCTCGTGCCTCAATGCGCGATGCAGGTCACGCGCAACGAAGAGGTGGGCCCGCTCGCATCGTTTTCTCCGCCCTACTCTTGCGGTTGTTATTTCGACAATACCACCCGCGGCGCGAGTACCTGCAAGGCATGCAAGGACAACGCAGAGTGCGGCGGCGGCACGAGGCCGGTCTGCAACTACGGCTTCTGCGAGGCGCGCTGACCGAGTCTCTTCCGGGCTTGTCTCGCCTTGTTTCGCGTCGCGCGGGCGCCAAGTGGTCAACGAGCCCGCGGTGTCTTCCATGAGCAGCGACAGCGTCACACGCCCCGTCGGACGCGGTCCGCGATCGGTGGCATCGGGAGCGGCGGTGCACTCCGCGCGAAATCGTCGCTCCCCCTCGACCAGTACGGGGGCGGCGACCGGCGTGGTCACGGTCGTGTCCGGTCCTGCGGGGAGCGCGTTTGGCGTGGTGGTGACGCCGCCGCAGCCGGCGAGCACCGGAGCGAAAGTGCCAATCATGAGCGTCGCCTGTCGAATCACGGAACGAGTGTCCCACAGACGCACACCGCCTGGGGCCGGAAGGCGACCCATTGCTCGGTGACGCACGCGAGCGGCTCATCGAGGAAGCCTCTTCGCGCGGTTCGCGTAAAAAGGGCAGACCATGACCGTCGAGCTCCACCTCCCAGGCCGACGAGGCGAAGGTGACCGTGCGGTTCGGCTCCGAGACGAAGACGCTGCAGCGGCGGTTCTTGTCGCTCGAGGGTTGAGCGCCGGGGGTGCTCGGCGTGTTCCACCACGATCCGTCGCGCCTGCGGGCGGCCTCCCAACGCATTGGGTTCGCGGGAGCGCTGTGCCGAGGTTCGTGACGGCGCGCGTCGGGCAACAATCGACCATCGCGACGCCCCGCTGCGACGATGCCGGCGTGCTCGACTTGTTTCCCCCGAACAACCCCTGCCCGCGGGGGACCAAAATCGACGCATCGGTGTTTTGCGAGGCGGACGGGCTGCGCCGATGCCATTGAGCCGACCGCGTGATCCGCGAGCTCTCGTCGCTCGGGGATCGCGCGCGATACGGTCGCCTTCTCGGGTGGTGACCTCGCAGGCGCCCCACGAAGCCTCGGAGAGCGGCGAAGGGCTTCCCCCAAGCGCCGCGGAGTGGCCGCGGCGCTCATGATGCGGCGGAGCGCAAAAATACGAAAGGGGCTCAGTACACCGGGCCGTTATGGGTCTTCAGCTTCTCTGCCGCGACGGCGAACGAGGGCTCGCCATCCGCGACCCAGTTCGTCGTGATGCTGCCGCCACGACTCACCTCGCCGACCGCCCCGATCGCGGCGGAGTGGGCTTCGCTCGCGACGAACGCGAGCATCGCGGCCTCGTCCTTCCACACCACGATCGTGCGCGCGATCGAGCACGACTCGCCGGTGACGAGCGACGCGGCGACGAGGCCGGACGACTTCGTGAGAGTGCCCACGATCGGACCCGTGAGCTCACCGAATCGCTTCTGCGCCGCGCCGTCTGGCTTGAGCTGGAGGTACGTCGAGGTCACGATCGCCCCCGCGGGCACCACCGGCTTCCCGGTCGCCTTGTCCACCCCGGGGCCAAACCAGTACGGCGCCACCCCGGGCTTGTCGCCACCCTCCGGATTTTGCGAGAGGAGATCCTTCTGGACGACGGTCGCCCGGCATTCCACCGCGTCGAACGACGGGCCTCCTGCGTCGGTGCGCGGGCTCGCGTCTGCGTCTGCGCCTGGTACGCGAGCACCCGCCTCGCTGCTGGTGGTGCCACCGTCGGCATCGACCGCCGACGAAGAGCAGCCGAACACGAGCGCAGAGCAAACGAAGAGGCCAAATACGGTTTTCATTGTCGAACTTCCTTTTTATGAATCGAATTACGGAGCGCTTCGGACCATGCCGAAAACGAGAGCGTCGAACGTGCGGTGGAGGCGTGGAGATTCGAATCGTTCCGCGCGACCTACGGCCGTCACGCGGACACGACGTGCGTCGCGCGGAGTCGTGAGCGTCAGGGAAACTACCCACGTCCCCGCCACGCGCTGGTAAACGTACGGGCCAGCTTCGAGTCGGTCTTCCACCGTTCCGTCGAACGAGAACTGCTCACTCGGCGCCAACGCGTGAGCGGCGAAGGGATGCGTGGCGTTCGGTCGCAGAGGCGGGGCCGTTGGCTCGGCGGCAGCGACCACCACGCTCCCCGCGCCGAGGTTGACGAGCGACGCGACGACGAGGAACTTCATCGAGCGACGGAGACGAACGAGTGACATGTCCGCACTGTGCACCGCGGTTTTTTCGCGGGCGACGTCGGCGCGACGAACGCGAGAACGCGGGCGACGAACGGTCACCCTCGCGCGGCGAGTGGTCGATCGCGAGAAGGTGGGGGCGCGAACGCGAAACGCGACGCGCGAATGGCGTCAGTCGCTCTCGGCGGCGGTGCTCGAGAGGAGACGACGAATGTCCGCGCTGCTGCGGCGGCTCACCGGCGCGCGTTGGCCATCGTCCAAGACGAGGACCGCACCGCCACCAGGCTCGGGCTCGAAGCGCTGGACCCGCGAGAGGCGAACGAGCTCCGAGCGATGCACACGCACGAACCCGAGCGGCGCGAGCCTCGCTTCGAGCGCGGAGAGGCTCTCCCGTGTCTCGAGCTCCTCGCCGTCGACCAAGAAGACGACGTACTTCTCCGTCGCGCGGAATCGTCGAATGTCCTCGACGTCGAAGATGCGTAAGGTCGTACCGTCTTGCACGGTGAAGCGATTCGGACTCGTGGGCAGCTTCGCCGGCGCTTGGCGCACGAGCCCCCTCCCACGCGCGACCCGCTCGAGCGCGCGTGAGAGACGCTCGATGACGATCGGTTTCAACAGGTAATCGGTCGCCTCCGCGTCGAAGGCATCGATCGCGAACTGCGCATGGGCCGTCGTGAAGATGACGGCGGGACCGTCTTTCTTTCGTGCCTCCGCGACGGCGAGCCCGTCGAGGCCCGGCATGTCGATGTCGAGCAACACGACGTCGGGCTCGAGCGCGGCCATCTTGGCGATCGCCTCGTGCCCGTCCCCCGCCTCGCCGCAGACGACCGCGCCCTCGAGCCGCGCGACCAAACGTGCGAGCCGTGCGCGCGCCAATGGCTCGTCGTCGACGATCAGGACGCGCAGGCTCACGACGAAGCGCGGGGGAGGCGAAGCTCGGCCACGAAGCCGCCAGAAGATCCCGCCGAACCGGTGGTCAGCGTCGCCTTCGCGCCGTACACGATGTCGAGGCGTTCGCGCAGGTCGGCGAGCGCGGTTCCGCTACCGCGATGACGAGAGCGGCCCTCGCCGACACCATCGTCTTCGACGCGGATCACGAAGTGCTCCTCGTCGCGCCGCGCGGTCACGCACACCTTGCCGCCCTCGCGGCGCGCGGTGACGCCGTGCACCACCGCGTTCTCGACCAACGGCTGGACGAGCATCGGGGGGACCTGCGCGCCGTTCAGCTCTTCGTCGACGTGAAGCTCGTACCGTAGACGCTCGCCGAAACGCGCACTCTCGATTTCCAAATAGTCACGCACGTTGTCGAGCTCTTCGTCGAGGCGCACGTGGCGCCGTGACGAGCCGTCGAGGGCATAACGAAAGAGCGAGGAGAGTCTCGCAAAGTGGGTCTCGGCGCGCTCCGGATCGGTCGCGATAAGGCTCATTCCCGCGTTTAGGCTATTGAACAGAAAGTGCGGATTGGTGCGCGCGGTCAGAGCGCGAAGGCGAGCCTCGAGCGCCGCCTCCCGTGCCGCCTGCGCGCGCTCCCGCATGCGTCCGAGGCGCGCACGCACGTACACCGTCGCCACTCCGACGGAGGCGTACAGAACCGAGATGACGATGCCCTTCACGGTGAGCCGGAGCGCGTTGCAAACGAACATCGGGCACAAGAGGGCGAGCACGGGAGACATCAGCGCCGTGCCGGCGATGACGAAGAGCACGAGGACCGACAAGTAGGTCGCCACGCGAACCACGCGGGGCCGCGCGCAGATGCGCGCCGGCACCACGAGGAAGGCTGCGTGCGTCGCGAGCGTGCACACCAACGTATAGAGGGTGATCGACGCGAGGGATCGCACCGCGCGCGCGGTGTCGTTTTGGAACGCACCCGGATCGAGCAGGAGGTAGAGCACCGGCGGCATCGCGACCGCGAAGAGCATCATCTCCCGCGGCAGCGCGAGCGCGCCGCGCTCGACCTCGCCGTCGTCCTCCGCGAGCGTGCGCTCGGCCGAAGCCTCCATCGCCATTGGAAATCCCTATCACGGCCTCTCGGGGTATGCCCGGCCGCCGCGACGAACGGTCGCGCCACTGCGACGAACGGTGACCGCGCCGTTCTTCGACCCGAGGAGGCGCGCCGATCCCGAAGGTTCTGCCTCGCGGGCGACCACCGCGCTCACCGCCCAGGGCGCGCCGTTGGTCGCGTTGGCCCCGCCGTCCGTCGCGTGGCTCGAGAACGCGTTGGGGAAGCGGGCCACCCTTGCGCCATGGCGAAGATCATCCGCGACTCCTTCACTCGGCGATTTCCAACCGATCGTGCGCTCGGCCTGCGCGCACGCGCTCACGATCCGCGGCGCCGCACGCGATCGTCGGCGTCCGCGACCGCCTCGGTCGTCGCGCGGATCGTCTTTTGCGGAGCGGTGGTGGCGGGGATCCTCACGGCGGGGGCCGCTCGTGCGACGCCGACGTTCCCGCGGGCCGTGGCGCGTCATCTGGGCTCGGAGACGACACCCACGTGCGCCACATGCCACGACGGCCCGACGCGCAAAGGCACAGTCACCACCCCCGTCGGAGCGGCGCTCCGAGCTCGCGGCCTCGTCGCCCATGACGAGACGAGCCTCGTGAAGGCCCTCGACACGTCCCGCGCGGACAAGCAAGACAGCGACGGCGACGGGGTGATCGACGTCGAAGAGCTGCGCGCCGGCGAGAGCCCGAACGTCGCGTCACCGAGAACGGAGACAGGCTCGGCCCCCGGAGAATCCGGCTGTCAGCTCACGCCGTCAGGACGCGCCGGTCAGGACGCCATCGTCCCGATCGTCGTACTGCTCGCTCTCGTGCTCACGATCCGCGTCGCGGCTCGCCGAACGCGCGCGGAGGCGGCTCCGTTCACAGTTCGCACCGACCTCCGATAGGCAACGAGGCTGCCATCCATCTCTCGAGTCATGTCGAGTCGCACCAAGGCGCAGAGACCGCCGGCGCCGAGGGCCGGGTCGTGGCGTTCGCGAGAGCACGCCGCGCGAAGGACGTGTCACGAAGCCCTGCGGCGTGCTAAGACCACTCCGTGGCTTTCGTTCGCGCCATCGTCCTCGTGCTCGGCCTGTCGCTCGGCGGCGGGAGCGCGTGGCCCATGCTCGCGGCGCTGTTCGTCGGCGAGGTCCACGTGTGCCACTGCCACGCGTCGCACCAAGACTGCCTCTGCGTGAAGTGCCACCCGGACAACGACGATATTCGTGTGTCCGAAGAGTCCGTTCGTGGCCAGTGCGGGGACGACGATGTCATCGCGTTCGGCAAAGCGATCCGAGCCACCGTGCACGAAGCGATGGTGAGCGTGCCTCGCTCGCCTTTTGTCGCCATCGTCGCCGCGGTCGATCCCTCCGCTCTCGCGTCGCGCCCTGCGCGCGAGCCCGCAGTACCTCCACCGAAGATGGGTTGATCACGGTCTTCGCGCCCTAGGCGTCGACCGCTGTTCCCGGCACGTACCGCAGTCCGCGCCGCGTCTTTCGAGACGCGAGCCGTGCACGCGCGTGCTGAACCAACCGTGCCAACGGGACGAGCGCAGCTCGGACCGGTGGGCGGATGGACCGTGGGAAGGAAGGTCCGAAGGACCGACCGACGACACGAACGCGCGGCGCCCTCGCCGCCCCCATTTTTCGCCTTTTTGTTCGAGGTTCTCCATGCGACCGTTCATCGTTTTTGGCGGAGCGTCCATCGCGCTCGCCGTCTCCGTTTTTGCCTGCACCGAAGAGACCACCCCCGCCGGCACCCCCGACTCGGGTCTCCCCGTCGACGACGCCGCCGTGTCGCGGCCCGATACGTCCGTCGCTGCCGACGCGGCCGAGGACAAAGACGCCGCCGTGAAGGACTCGGCCGTGCCCGAGACGCGTGGCCCGGTCGAGATCGTGTTCGACGGTCGCGTCGGGACTGCCCCCTTCGCGTGTGGTCAAACGTACACAGGGCTCGGCACCAGCAACGCCTCGGCCACCGCGGGCGACTTTCGTTTCTTCGTCCACGACATCAAGCTCCTCCGCGGCACGACCGAGGTGCCTGTCACCCTCGACGCGCGTGACCCGTGGCAGAGCGCGAGCCTCGGCCTCGTCGACTTCGAGAACAACACCGGCGAGTGCGAGTTCGGCACCCCGGGCACGAACGATCGCCTCAACGGCACGGTGCTCGGCACCGGCTTCGACGGGATCGCGTTCACGATCGGCGTGCCCGAGAACCTGAACCACCTCAACGCGACCACGCAGCCGAACCCGCTCCCCGCGAGCAGCCTGAACTGGAGCTGGACGAGCGGCTACATCCACTTCGCGGCGCAGGTCAACTCCACCACGATGGTCGAGGGCACGCGCGTCCCGTCGTTCTTCTCTCACGTTGGATCCGCGATGTGCTCCGGCAACCCCGCGGACGGCGGCATCCCAGGCTGCGCGCGGAAGAACCGCCCCACCGTGCGCCTCACCGGCTTCGATCCGACGAAGAACAAGATCGTCGTCGACCTCGCGAAGCTCTTCGCCGCCTCCGATCTCGACGTGAACACCGAGCAGACGATCCCGGGCTGCATGTCGAGCCCCACCGATCCGGAGTGCCCCGCCATCCTCGGCAAGCTCGGCATCGATCCGGCGACCGGCAATGCGGCGAGCCCCGCCTCGATCTTCGCGTCGGCTCCCAAATGATGCGCGCGCTCGTCACTTCGGTGCTGCTCGCGGCGGGCCTCGCGGCCTGCGGCGACGCGACGGCACCGAGCGGCGAGCCTCCGCGTCCGCCGGCTCCCATGGAGGATGCGAGCACCCCGCGTGAAGACGCGACGGTGCCGCCTCCTCCCCTGGAAGACGCGGCGGTCGACGCGGGGACTCCCGCTTATCCGTTCCCACTCCCTCCTGGGTTCCCGCAGCCCATCGTCCCGAAAGACAACCCGCTCACGGCGGAGAAGGTCGCCCTCGGGCGCCACCTCTTTTACGATAAGCGCCTGTCGGGAAACGGCACGCAGTCGTGCGCGAGCTGCCACGAGCAAGAGCGCGCGTTCGCTGACAGCCGGCCGCGGGGCGTCGGCTCGACGGGGCAGGTGCACCCTCGAAACAGCATGTCCCTCGCCAACGTGGCGTATGCCGCCACGATGACGTGGGCCAACCCGGTCCTGAAGGAGCTCGAGCCGCAGGCGAACGTCCCGATGTTCGGCCTCGATCCCGCGATCGAGCTCGGCATTCGCGGAAAAGAAGCGGAGGTGCTCGCGCGCCTTCACGCCGAGCCCAAGTACCCGGATATGTTTGCGAAGGCGTTCCCGCGCGATCAAGATCCGTACACGTTCGACAACGTGGTCCGCGCGATCGCGAGCTTCGAGCGAGTCCTCATTTCGGGTCGCTCTCGCTTCGATCGTTTCCAATACGACGGCGACACGAACGCGCTCACGGCGCAGGAGAAGCGCGGCCTCGAGCTCTTCGGCTCCGAGACCCTCGAGTGCTTCCACTGCCACGGCGGCACGTTCTTCACCGACGCGGTCACGGACACGACCTCGCCCTCTGGCGGCCGAAAGTTCCACAACACCGGGCTCTACAACCTCGACGGCAAAGGGAGCTTCCCTCTCGAGAGCCGCGGGCTCATCGAGTTCACCGGCGTCGCGTCCGACATGGGCAAGTTCAAAGCCCCTACGCTGCGCAACATCGAGAAGACCGCGCCTTACATGCACGACGGCTCGATCGCGACCCTCGAGGACGTGGTCGAGCACTACGCCGCAGGGGGCCGCACGATCACAGAAGGGCCCAACGCCGGAGTGGGCGCGAAGAACCCCTACAAAAGCAGCTTCATCGTCAGCTTCGTCATCCCGGCGGAGGACAAAGCGGCGCTCGTCGCGTTCCTCCGCTCGCTGACGGACGAGTCCTTCCTCACCAATCCGGCGCTATCCGACCCCTGGCCGCGGTAGCTCCGAGCCTCGATTTCGCGGCCCGCGCTCGGCGACCTCCGCGTCCCGACCGAGCGCGGGGCCGCGAAATCCTCGCCTTCGACAATCGAACTTTGCAGTCCCGACGGACGGAGAATTCATGATGTTGTCACTTCGCCACGCGAGCATCGGCCTCGCTGCCTTACTTTTCGTCGCGTGCTCGGCGACCACGAGCGCAGGCCCCGACGCCGGCTCCTCGATCGTGGGCTCCTGCGACGCGATCGCCTCCGCTTGCCACTCGTACGACAAGGTGTCCGCGCTCGGGAAAGAGTGCCACGACCTCGGGCACGACGGGGACGACGCCAAATGCGCTCCCGAACGCGACAGGTGCATCGCGGGCTGTCCTCCGCGCGACGCCTCGGTCGGGACCGACGCCGCGACGGACACCGGCGCCGACGCGGCCACCGACGCGCCGCTGTGCACGGCGCTTTGTTCCTGTCTCGATCAACACTGCAAAGCGAAGACAGGATACCCGTTCGCCACGACGTCGTCCTGCCTCGAGACGTGCGCGCGCTGGTCGGACGCGGAGCGCGAGTGTTTTCCCAAGTGGTGCAACCAGGCGCGCACCACGTCGTCCAACCACGTCTGTGAGCACGCCTGGGGCGGCCTCGGCCTCGCCGAGTGCGACACCCTTTGATCCACCCGAGGTCGGCCCCGGTTTGGCCCTCCTCCATCCACGAGAGCTCTACGATGAAATCCCTATTTGCCTGTTGTGCGCTCGTGCTCTTCGGTCTGTTTGTCGTCGCGTGCTCCTCCGAGCACTCCCACGACGAGGACGGAGGCACTCACAAAAGCTCGTTCGCCTCCTGCCAAGCGATCATGGACGGTTGCCACGAGGTCGATATCGGGGAGGGTCCCGTAAACGCCTGCCACGAGCTCGCCCACGCCGACGCCTCGGAGGAGAGCTGCGCCGTAAAGAAAGACGAGTGCCTGGCGACCTGCAAAGCGGCCGCGGTCGACGCTGGGCCAACGGACAGCGGTGCCGACAGCGCGAAGGACAGCGGGGACCACAATCACGATCACGACCACTGAAACACGGCGCGGCTGCGCGAGGGCAGGAGAGGGGCCGCTCTCCTCGCGCCGCGTGCCGTCGAAACAGACGCGGCCCGTGACTCCCTAAGAGCCACGAGCCGCTTCTTCTCATGAGAGCCTAAATGCCGTCGGTCACGGGACCGCGACGTCGAAGTGCACGGCCCAGTTGTAGAGCGAGTACCCGTAGAGCGAGGGGGTCGCGTCGGAGTCGCGGAGGTTGCCTCGGGGGCCCTGGGTCGGCCCGGGACAGGCGGGGGAGGGGGCGTTCTGCGCGTACGTGAGGCGACGGTTCGTGCCCGTCGGCGCCGCGGCGAGCGTGATCGTCACCGTGTCCGGCGCCGTCACCGCGACGCTCGTGATCGCGGGGGTGCCCGCGCTGTCGAGGTAGCGGAACCCGTAGTTGCCCGGGTTCGTCACCAACGTGGTGTCGAGCGTGAGCGGGGGTGCGGGCACTGCGAAGCGCACCGTGAGCACGTTGCCCACGCGCGTCACCGACGTGGGGCGCACCGGCTCCCACGCTTTGCCCTCGAGCACGTGCTTCAAGTAGGCCTTCGCGAAGTACTCCCCGAGGCGGCGGTTGCTGTGCGATGTATAATGCAAGCAATCCGACGCGAACGGGAAGGGGTATCCCGGCGTTACGAGGACCACCTTGCCCGGCGCGCGCACGTGGGCGTCGAGCTGGGCGTTCGCGATCGGGCTCGCCGGCTTGTCGGTCCAGCCGCTCATCTGCGAGACGAACAGCGGCACCGGTAGTGTCTGCGCGGTGCGCGCCTTCACCTCGGCCTCGTAGTCGCCTTGCCACTCCACGAGCGCGTCGGAGTAGTTTTGAATCTTCCCCGCGGTGCCGTCGGTGCCGGCGAGGGGGAAGCCTTGGTAGTAGTGGTCCGTCTCGCCGTGCACGGCGGTGACGGCGCGCACCACGTAGGAGGCGCCGCGCGCGGCGGCGAGGCGCTTGCCGTCGTCGACCTGGCGCATTCCCTCGGTGAACGCCTTCACGTTGGCGGCCGACTCCCACGAGCACCCGCCCTTGCGGAGGCACGCGTAGCTGTTGCCGCTGCGGCCGTGGAGGCTCACGAGCACGTCGTGGCTGGTGCGCCCGGCGGGCTGCCCCACGAGGTAAACCGTACGCGCGATGTGGGTGATCTCGTTGGCGATCCCGCTCGACGCCGTCTCGACCGAATAGTTGAAGAAGCGGTCGCCCTCGACGAGCGGCACGAGCGAGCTCGGCGTCGTGTAGGTGGTGCAGCCGTTCCCGTTGCAGCCGGTCGCGGTCATCACGCCCACGTCGAACATCAGGTTCGCGAAGGGCTGCGTCGTCGTGAGCACCGGAGTGCCGGAGTTCGCGACGCTGTTGCTCTGCCCGGTGGAGAGCACGTGGTTCACGTCGAAGTGCTGGTAGAAGGGATCGAGGCCCGTACCCGTGCCGCCGCCGTCTTCGTTGAGGCCGAGGGTCACCGGCGCCGACACCGTGCGCTTCAACGTGAGCCACACCGTGTCCGCGTCGCGCGATACTTCGTAGTCCGTGCCGTCCACCAGCGCTGTCGTGCCGAGTCGAACGCCGGAGGGCAGCGTCGCCTTCGTGTAGTCGAGGAGGCGGAAGACCGGGTTCTTGATCGCCTTCGCCTTCGGGTCGAACGTGAGCACGGCTGCCGAGGTGGTGGGCTCGGTGCGCACGTCCCAGGTGCCGTACACGTGGTTGTAGCCGGCCGGCGCGTAGGTCACGGTGTCGGTGCGGCCCGCCCCCGCCACGCCGCTCGTGACCACGAGGCCACGCGTGGCGACGAGGCTCGACGCGGTGATGCGCTCCACCTGCGCCACGTGGTTCGTGGTGGCGGCCTTCGCCCCGAGCACGATGAACGTGCCGTAGCTCTGGTAGGGATAGCCGCTTTTGTTTCCCTGATATCCATACGAGGGGAACGACGTCTGCCCGACGGCGCCGAAGTTCATGCCCCAGCCCATCGTCTTTACGCTGGTGCCGGCGGGGAGCTGGTGCTGATTCAGGAGGTAGGTCCAGTTCCACGCCGCCGGCATGAGCTGGCTCGCGGGGCTTCCGGCGTCGATCACGCGGGTGTCGCTCGTCTTGCCCCAGTTCGAATAGAACCAGCCGTAACCGCCGTCGTGCTGGGCGTAACGCTGGCTCTGCACGAGGCCCATCTCGGCGTTCTGGCCGTTGCTCCAAGAGCACACGTAGGGCACCACGTTGGTGGCGGTGTACGACCAGGGCGACTGCATCGTGACCGGGCCCGTGGTGGCGGTCGTGGTGAACTTGCGGCGATCGCCCCAGCCCACGCCGTCGACCGTGCCCGTCGCGCCGGTGTACTCCACCGCGCCGTACGGTGATTTGGTATCGAGCGAAACGCCGTTCGCGCCGGCGGCGGTGGAGTCGTACGTCACGTTCCAAAGCGGGTAATCGCGCCCAGTGACGAACACCCACTGCACCGTGGCCTTCACGGGAATCGTGACGCCCGTGCTCGTCTTGAGCTGCGGGTAGGTAAGCTCGACGATCGCGTGACCGGTCGCGTTCGCGCGGAGGGTGCGCGTGCCGGCGACGAACTTGTTCGAAATCGTGGCGTAGTCGGTCGCGCGCTGCGCCATCACGAAGCCGAACCCGGGCTCCGAAGCGCCGCCGCTCACCGTGCGTGTCACCCCCGCGGAGGGCTCATACGTGAACGTGCGGACGTAACCGCCATAGGCGCCCGCCGGATCGATCGCGCCGTTGCCGACGAGGAAGGCCGTGCGCGGGCGGTTCGCCGAGTCGCGCCAGGTGATCTTGTCGCCCACGAAGCCGCCCTCGTTCACGTTCTGCGCGACCGAGACGGTAGGCGCGGCGGCGAGGGTGAGCGGGAGCTCGATGTCGGCGGGAGCGGCGCGAGTGGACGGCGCGGGCCGCGCGAACGGCGCGTCGAGCTCGGTGTCCTCGGTGGGCGTCGCGGTCTCCGGATCGACGGGGACCTCGGCGCTCTCTGGACCCTCCGTCACGGGCGCGCTGCACGCGACGGGGAAGAGTACGACCGCGAATAGACTCGAGTATTTCAAAACCTTGCGCATGGCTCAGCCCTCGGGGCCGACTATGACCTGCGTTCGGGCGGACGACAACGATGGACGACGGACTTCGACCGTCGCGGTGGCGATCTGGGGTATCGCCCGAGCTAGTGGGGTGTGCGGCGGCTGTCCTTCGTGGTCATTTCGTGGTCGCGGGGCGCCAAGCTCGGCGCGCCAATCCGACGGACGGGGCCGCTCGCGTGCACCGGGACGCGGATTTTGCCTCGTTTCCAACGTGACGCGCTCGGTCGAGCACGGGGAGTGGACGAAGATGGGACGCGCCTGTCGGCTGCGGTTGTGTGCGCGGCGTGCGCGGCCGAGCCTTCCGTGGGAAGATGGCCCGGCATGAAGAAGCGCCCTTCACCCCTTCCTTCCGGTCCGGTCTTTACGGGCGGTCGCGCCGCAGCGGCTGCCCTCGTCGCCGCGCAAGTGGCCCTCACCGTGGCGTGTGGCGACTCCACC